>DATKWM010000038.1:0-13784 GCA_035529575.1 Desulfatiglandales bacterium | reverse complement strand
TACCATCTATACAACTTGCTGGCGCTGAGGGTGAGCATCACCCGGTTGTCCGTGTAATCCTCCGCATCAATATCATCATCTCTTTGAGCGTACAAATAACCAAGGGATAGAGAAAACCAGCGCATGAACATTAATCGTAGTCCACAATTTGCTCGCCATGTTTTCCATTCCCGATCAGCTGAGTCTTTGTCTCGCCTGTACGATCCGCCAGCATAGCCATTTAATCCTTGCATAAACCTGTACTCAAGCCTGGAATCTGAACTCCAGTATCGTGTAAATCCCCTTCGTTCTGCCTCTAAATAGGCCTCATCCCAGCCACTCTGGGCCCCAATGGAAAAACTACCTCGCTGAAAGCGTTTTGCAAGTGATGCATTATACAAGTACCCTGTTTCATCATCAGACCGCTCGTTTTTTTGGGTAAAATAACCGCCCCCCAAAGAAAGAGATATATCAGAGGAGATGGCATGTTCAAAACCGATGGACCCTTCATGTATGTCATAGTCTTCTGTGAGGCCATCAAAATCCCGGGTCGTAACATTGTAACCAATTGAGGCATTGGTATTCTGCGTAAAACGGTAGATATATCGTATGCCTGCCCCATGACCAGCATAGTCATCATCGGCAATAGAGCCATCATCCCGAGAGAAGTTTGCATCGGTGAATTCGTAATTAAGCTCCAACCCATTTTTTTTGTCAAACCAATAGGTCATGTTGCCAAAGGGGTTTTGGATTCTTCCATCGTCCAGGGTGACATCTTCATTTTCCAAAAGGCTGTGCCTATAACCAAATGTTACAGTATCTTCCGGGCCAAACTGGTAGAGAAGACTGGCACTTCCTGTATTCCTTTTGTAGGTATTCCTGGTAGTTCTGACACCCTCAACCTCCTCTATATCCTCAAGAGGATCTTCAGATTTAAGATAGGTATCGGTCAGGTTAAACCTTAGATGCTCTGCAATATTTTGCCAAAAGGCAAGGTTGCCGGCATGCCTCACTGTATCGTTTTCATCATATTCATCGTAGTAGACCCAGGTAGGGGAGTAATCCAGACTCAAAGATCTGTTGATAGAAGAAATCATCATGTTTATCCCTGGTGAAACTGTGGTCAGATAGTCTGATTTTTCATTGGTAGCCTCTAAATAGATATTATCATCATAGACCTGACTGAGCGAGATACGCGGGGTAAGTTCAAACCTGTAGTCAGCCACGCATATCATTGGAAAGAGAAAAAGCGTGATGAGTAAAAAGAACAATGCCTTCCATCCACCTGCTATTTTCATATTAATTCCTTATTATTTTAGTAATGTCCAATACCTATGGTAATGGCAATTTCTTCAAGGCGATATCTATTGGGCTCAGGCGAAGGTGGTCAAATGTTTGGGCTTTAACAGACCATGTGCAGATTCCAAGGGGCTTTGTGAAGCAAACCCCAAGCATTTGACCACTGCAGAACACAGTGGAATTTTTTTTTGAGATATCGCCTTTCAGAAACAGTCATTACCCTATTACCAACAAATGCCTCAACTTTTGAACGTTATAAATGTATCATGGTACAATAATCGTATCATTTGGCTTAAGCAGGATATTCTGCTCCAGCTTTTTCCCTGTAATGACCTTGTCATAATCAAAGGAAAGGATCTCTTCTTTTCCGGCAGATCTTCGAATGATACGAATGCTATCTTTATCTGCCCACTCTGCTAAACCGCCTGCAACCGATATAGCCTGGAGCACGGTCATATCCGGATTCAGGGGATAGGTTCCAGGCCGAGTAATCTTCCCTATAATGTAGAAATTCTTGCTGCGTGACTCAAGCACTATCACCGTTACCTCTGGTTTGCTTACAAAACCTTCTAACTTTTCAGACAAAAGGGCCTTCAGACCCATGGTATTCATTCCAGATGCGAGAATATCACCTACCAATGGCAAGGTGATTTTCCCGTCCGGCCTTACCAGAACCTGACGTGAAAAATCAGGCTCTTTCCAGACCTGGATCTCGAGAACATCCATAGGGCCAATTATGTAAGAAGGATCTGCAACTATCTCTTTTTTGATTTCTGTAGGACTGGCCCCAGTTTTATCAGCCGCCATGGATTGATGAAGAAATCCAATTCCACACGCTATTACTAAAAAAAGTAAGTATTTGATACTATTACTAAGCCCAATTTTCATCTTGCTCCCCCCTATTCCTCAATTCACAATCCCTCAATTCCTCAATCCCTCAATTCCTCAATTCCTCAATCCCTCAATTCCTCAATCCCTCAATTCCTCAATCCCTACAATTCCTATTTTTCTATCTCAGCCCTAAATCATTCATCTTATAAAAAAGAGCCTTATAACTGATATTAAGAATTTTGGCTGCCTTTACCTTGTTTCCACCTGTAATATTCAAGGCATGGGCAATAACCTTTCTTTCAATATATTTCCCTGCGTTTGCCTTTAATAGCTTTAAAGGAACAACCTCTTCGACATCAGATTCTAATTCCGGGTTGTTGTCCATGAGGCCTGCTTTTAAGTCTATGGTATCTGGTTCTGAAAACATCTTTTGTATTAATTCATCTCTATCATCCAGTACCATCAGTCTCTGTATCGTATTGGCCAATTCCCTAACATTTCCTGGCCAGTCATATTTTAAAAAATAATCCATCATATGAGAATCGATGGTGAAGCTCTCAGGGATATCTAACTCGGATCGATACTTTGTAACGAAATGCTCTACAAGAAGGGGGATGTCTTCCTTTCGTTCCCTTAATGGAGGCATATCGATCTTTATTATATTAAGGCGATAGTAAAGGTCCTCCCGAAACCTTCCTTCACTCAAATCACGTTCCAAATCATGGTTCGTTGCAGTAATAACCCAGGTATTTACCTTGACATCGTGTCCGCCCAATCTTGAAAATTCCCCACTTTGCAGAACATGTAAAAGTTTTGCTTGTAAGTGCAAAGGGATATCGCCTATTTCATCCAGAAAGATAATCCCATCTGAGGCGACCTCAAATTTACCAGGCTTGAATCGAGTGGCTCCAGTAAAAGCGCCTTTCTCATAACCAAATAGCTCGCTCTCTAATAGTTCAGAAGGTAAGGCAGCACAGTTGACCTTTACAAACCTCTTCTTTTTTCTGTCAGAAAGCTGGTGCAATTCTCTGGCAACCACCTCCTTACCTACACCAGTCTCCCCATAAATAATCACACTCAGCGCAGTATTAGCCACTACCTTTATTAATTCCTTTATATTCCTGATTGACTGGCTATTTCCGATAAGTTTTATGTCCATAAGAGGCCTCGCCTCAAATTGTCGAGATACGAAATACGAATTTTAAGATTTAGGGATTGAGGAATTTAGGGATTGAGGGATTTATTTTTGCTTTTGTAATTCATAATTCCTCAATGCCCAATCCTTCAATTTTCCCTTTTTGAATCGTAATCCCGTAAATATTTTCTAAATCCTTTTATCTGTTTGCGACATACAGAAGCAAGTTCATATACCTTATTAAACTCACTTTGGCTAATGTAATTGCAATCTAGGGCCCTATATAATTGGGATTGCACTTCACTACATGATCTTTGCGAATAACCCAAGAACCTTATCATTTCACGAGTTGAGCCATCATCAAATCCTTCCGCTATATTATCCATAATTGATCCTGCAGCCCTCCATATTTGATCTCTCAGGCTGAAATCATTCCCAAACTCTCCTTTATTAATTAAATAAGAAACGCCCTGACATAACTCTCTGGCCTTTTCCTTCACCCTGTTAAATGTTAATTTGTTAGTAAGCCAATCAAAAATATCTTATTGCAGATCTACTCGGGAAACACGTATTTAATCCACAATTTAACAGGGCAAGCATGGCAGTTCCTCAAATTTCTTATAATTCATGATTCCTCAATTCCTCAATTCCTCAATTCGCTTCATACTTAAAATTATGTAATTATTTACCACTATGTTGCTTTTTTTTCAATAGAAATATAGAAAAACTTTTCATATACGCACAAACTTACCGAAATAAATATTCAGTCTTTTGCCTTCAACCTTCATTCCCCCATTGCTCAAATAAAAGCTTTTCTTCCAGATAGGCAAATCTTTGCCTCCTATAATAATCTCTCAACTCAGGCTGGAGGATGCCCCCAAGTTTCACATCAAAATCCCTTTTCTTGAATCCCCTTAATTTCTTCAAGACCTTTTTCTTTTCTACTTCTGGAAGATTCAGGTCTACTCCTTTTCGTACAAAAAACTCTACGTCAAATGCATCCCGTATCTCTCCGTGTGCTAACAGAGATAAAATCTTGTTTCGTAGCATCTGTTGCAAGGTGAATCCTCTAACCAAAATCTGGGTGGGAAAATGCGGTGAGAAGGCGATCTTCTCCTCAGTACTACCGGGAGATACTGTAGTCTTAGTGATCTCTATCTTCAATTTCGGCATTCTTTTTTCTCCTTCGACTTCTACCACAATGGAATGATCATTGTTTTTTGCATTCGAGATATTGTGGTCCTCTGAAAATGTAGTATAAAGCCGATCATAAAACCCATCATAACTCTCCTCTTTGAAAAAGGAGAAATCCAGGCCAAGAGAATATCTGGGAAGTTCGTGACAGAGCCTGAGCATGGTCTCTCCTCCAAAGGCAAGGGAGGCCAAAAAACGTTTTGATCCAAGCCATTGAAGCATGGCCATCTGTAATGCTTCATGTTCTATCAATCTTTGCATACATTTCCTCGAAGTGTTTTCTTACTTTTGGAGGGTAGAGAGCGGAAAGCTCTGCAAGTGTTCCCTCATCTACCATTGTTAGATCAAGAGAGGATCCATCTAAAGAATAGCGCCCTAAGGAAGCAAGGTAAAAGGTATCCAAAACTGCTTTCTCAGGGAGGGCGATAAAAACACCATCCCTTTTTATAAACTCCCTATAAAGATCAGGCCTGATCTTAATGTAATGAAAGGAAAGGCCCCCGAACTCGAATGTTTTCGTTCGTTTGACTGAAATGGATTCAAAAAAACCTTTTTGCATCTGAGTTGTGATGCCATAATAGGAAAGGGCTGTCGTTAAAGAGATGTAAGAGGGGACCTGCAGGATGTTAGCAATGCGAAAAAGATCTATCTGGTTGAGATGGCCAAGGGTCTCGGTTCTGGCGTAAAAACCCCTTTTTAATCTCATAAGTAGCCCCTTCTTCACATAACGGCTACACAGGACCTCTGCCGAGGCAAGTTTAGTGCCGATCGCATGAGCAACATCATGCTGTGTGAAAAAGGGTTTATCTATTGTTAATAGACGTTCATAAGACATATTAAAAGATATTAACCGTTCAAAGTTCAGGGGTTCAGGGTTCAGCGAAAATCTGAACGGTGAATTCTGAACCTGTGAACTCCTACAAAAGATATTTATTTAACGATATTGTTAAATTATTGTGCTTGACAGTTATTATATGCAATGAATGTGCCAATGTGGGAGCATTCAGCTTATACTCTTCGAAGGGATTTAAAAATCAAGATTAGAAAATATTTATGTTGGGAATTTTATTGAAGTGAAGATCTAAGGTAAAAATTTTGCAGTTATTTTCAAGGGAAAGGCTGGCTATGACAAGGTCTGTAATAGGGATTGTAATACCTTTCTTACGGAGTACAAAAGAAATCCTACCAGATTGTTTGAACATGTGGATATTTCAATATTTTTTCATCTTTCGTGACCAAAGGCGCTCCCATTGAAATTGCGGTAGCAATTATTATTCGGTCTGCAGGATCATTATGAAGAGGTTGTGACAAATTCACCGATTTAATTGCTACTGAATTATCAACAGGTATGAATGTAATAAACGGCAACGCCTCTGATTTTGCTATCCAGTCGGTTACGCTAAGCGTGAGTTGCAATCGTTTTTTAGCAACCAAAAGGGCAACCTCCCAAGTGCTGATAGATGAAATTAATATCCCCTTCTCTTCCATTGCGGTATCCAAAGATCTTTTTGCTCTTTTAGAAAGCAATTCGGGATTACTAACGAACAACACCCAAACATGTGTATCCAGAACTATCATTTTAAACTCTCCCAATCATTTAACCCAACAGGAGCAGTCGGAGACTCATACTTGATTACGGTATTGCGTAGCGCTTTTAAGGCTTCGGAAGGATCTTCAGAATATGGTACGATTTTTACAACAGGCTTACCGCGATCAGTTATGATTAATGCCTTCCCTTTTTGTTGCACCTCTCTAAAATACTTCAACGCATTGGGCTTAAATTTTGATTTGGAAATAAGCTCCTCCATATCAAAACTCCTTATTTTAAATTAACAGAAAATTGAAATGACATGGTCATGATACCATAGTCATTTAAAAAGTCAATGAAAAATTCGGGGGATAATTAGCTTTTTACTTTTCTTTTTCCTTCAGCCTTTTCCTCAAACCAGGTGGTCCTAAATAATAGCTAATAGCTCATGCATAGGCCATACGTACATAATTTCATAAATAAGATAACTAATTGGGATAAGCATCCAGTAGCAATTCTTATCAGTCTGCCAATTTCAAAGTTGCAAGGAAAGAATCCGGGTGTTGAACTATGAGCTATTCACCATAAAGACTCAGTGAGATATTATGGAAAGGATGGATGGTATAGATTGATACGTATCGATTATCATGGATCCAAGGAAATCCCGACAGGAACTTGTTATGCTATATTAAAGGCTGCCGGGATCAAGAAATCAAAAGGAGAAAGATAACATGATTGAATTACAATATTCATTGGTGATCGAGGCTACCGAAGAACCAGATTACTTCGGGTTTTACTCTCCTGATTTAGAAGGCTTTACAGGTATTGGACATTCAATAGAAGATTGCCTGTATAAGGCAAAGTGGGGTATGATTGAACATGTGAGCTTATTAAAAAACCAAGGATTGCCAATTCCCCCCAAGAACACTGATCCTAAAATTATTGTTCAAAATCAGATGTCATCTGAAGCAGCCTGATCAAAAGGTTTAGGCCCAATATCTACTCCAAGAATAGCCCCATGTAATATACAATCAAGAAGCAATATCTCTTAAAAACCTGCCACCACAAACGGGCCAGCGGCATAGATACCCACCAGCTTACACACGTGATCCTCTACCTATTCTTGATAGATATGGAGACGCTATCACCCCCATGCCAACGATGAGAACTGGTCAATTCGAATGATCTGTCAGGCCATGGCTGTCCATAAGAGGATATTTTTCAGGTGATTCGATAGATTCTAGTTCCAGGTCCACATCTAAATCCGGCCAATATAGATGATGTGGTTGGGGTAACTCAACATTGAAAATTAAAGATATGCTTGCATCTTTAAACCAGGGAAAGAGCTCAAATGGCAAAAAATATTCCCTACCATGTACTAGTAGCCAGAAACCATGCTTAGATATGTTTAGCACCTCAATCTCGGAAATGCTTGCACCAGCTTTTTTCAATTTCATCTCTTCTATCCTCCACAATTCTTTGGAGTTCACCCACCTCTTTGTCTGAAAGGCTGTATCTCTGTGCCAAGGATACATTCGGTTGTAACCAAAATTTTGCCTCACCTTGTCCAGAGTAAACATGAACATGCATTCGCTCCTCTTCCCGTGAAAAGAAAAAGAAACGATATCCCTTGTAACGAAAAACAGTCGGACTCATAAATGCTTCATATCTGGCTTTACGTTTATCGTGAAGCGACCGAGGCTTCGAGGATTAGCCTATCATTATACCCAAAATCTCAGGATAAATAAGGAGCCTTTCTTTATCACTTTCCCTTAAGCATAAAATGATACCTCTTGAATAGAGTATAATCCCTTTTTACCAATTTTGATAATGTAACAAATTTATCGTTGAGATGCTTCAAGGATTGTCAAACCCACCAATAGATCGTCTCTATAATCAAGAATTATCCCGTCATCTCGCATTTCACTATGTGTTGATTTTGGCTTTTCTTCAAAGTGAAGATATAATACATCAGCTTCTTTATCATAATCCAGCCACATTTTCGTCTTAGGCAATTTTATAAAGTTCGTCGTTGCTCTAAGCAAATAATCGATGCTTCTTTCTTCTAAATGTTCTGTGCCTATATAATCATCTTACTAAGTCTACTATCTTAATTTAAATTCATACCAGATCCGATTTATAATTTCAATCAGTTAAGATAAATTAGAGAGATTTTAGTTATCCCGATTATTATGACGCAAGGTTCCGATGGGGATACAGATATTATCAATGATTGGAAAGTACTCCATTTTCAGGGGTGAGAAAGTACCCTTACTTGAGGGGCAATAAATCGGAGACTAATGTGAAAATAGGTATTCCAATGAATAGCATATTTTACTATCGTCAATGGCGTAAAAAAGACAAGAATTAATTTTTCATATCTGAAATTCTTAGCAGTTTCCAGTTTCCCCCAGTGAAATAGAAATAAAAAGGCCCCAGTGAAATAGAAATAAAAAGGCATTTCACGGGGTAAACATTTCACGGGGTAAACATTTCACCCCGATGGAATAACTACAAAATAGATTCCATTGGGCCCCGATATCGGGATCTCCGTTTCTCTCCGACAGGCGGGGCAAGCAGTATCAAGTATCGAGTTTCAAGTATCAAGTAATCTATATACTCTTTTTCCACAAAGTGGTATAAAATTACCCATTTTTTAGCATATTATTACATACTATCCTCATCCCTCTCCCACAGCCCTTCACTCATGACAAAATTGTGAAGATAATGATTATCTAACTTATTGATATTTAAATAATAATAACTTTTATATTTTTTACTCTTTATTCCTTCAAACTTGGCACATCAATTGCTCATAAGATAAATAACTGAAAATATCTGAATCAAATTTTTCAACCAATCAACTAATCATAAGTTAACCATTTAACGAAATAAAGGGGGTGATGCAACACAAGTAAAATTAGTATTTGAGTAATTAAGCAGTAACTAAAATATGGAGGTGTATCAAATTCAAATGAAAAATTTTTCAAAAATTAAAGAACTTTTAAGGAGGAAAGAAATGAAAAAAGTATTTTTATCAATAATGTTAGTTATGGGACTGCTGATTGTACCCATGACTGCGGGAGCAATCACCTTTACGTTCAGCCAGAGTGAGCTAGTGAATATGTCATTGGCATGGGATAATGGTGGTCAAGGCGATTTAGGTTCTATCACTCCGACGGGAATTGGTGCACTTTTTGTTGGTGATTTCGACGATTCACCACCTACATGGCGCTCGATCGGTATTGGTTACCCATGGCAATATCCACATCCATTTGGGGATCTAACAGGATATGATAGCTACGCTTTGAATTTTTATAATGCTAATGACGATAACTGGTTGGTGAACCTTTACATGAACACTGGGTGGACAGACTCACCGTATAATGAACTTAATAACTTCTATGAAAATGGGTGGGTTGAGCTTGCTCCTGGTGATGCTGTGACCTTGATCCTTAATTTTAGTGATGCGGGCGTTATAAACCCCGGTCATGTAACCAACATCGGTTTCCAAATTGGACTAGATAAAGGGGATGGCGATAAGTATCACATGCAGGTAAACCCCGTCCCAGAACCAGCTACCATGCTCCTGCTTGGCTCTGGCCTGATCGGGCTTGCTGCATTTGGACGGAGAAAGTTATTTAAGAAGTAAAGTTTTGTTGTATTTACTGTATTTAATGGGCTCTTCAGGTCAAGGCAAAAAGCTTAACATGAAGAGCCCAACAGTATCAGACGTATAAAGGTAGGGAGCAATTAAATGAAAAAGTTTTTATTGATAGGTTTTTTATGTGTTTTAATATTCGTATCGCCTGTATCAGCGTTGACATTGGATTTGACAACCGGTGGAAGCGGCGAGATAAACGGAGGCCTTTTCTCTGTGGATGTGATGAACCCAGCCGGAACCGGATATATAGTACCCTTTGTCCGCCTTCAAGCTGTCGGTAATGCAGCCGCCAGGGCTGATCAAGAGGGAACTAATACTAACCAGACCACGGTGTTGGATGAAAAACCAGCCTGGATCTATGTTTATCAGATAACGTCCGATCATCTCTTTGATATCGGAGGCCAGGATTATGTAAATTTTATCCTTGATACTGACGAACCAGCTTCTAAAGCAGCCATCACCCTCACCGACCTGATATTATATACAGATGAATTCGATGATAAGTACCCATATCCAGCTCAATCAGATGCAAGTCTTGTGGCCTCTGCTACTTGGAATATGGATGTGGGTTTCGATGGGAACTCCGAAGTTCTACTCGACTATACTTTAATTGGGGGTGGCAGTGGCTGGTGGGGTGATTTGAGTGTTTTAGTACCAATCCAAGAGGCGGATCTAGGGAAATACTTTTATCTTTACTCAGCTTTTACGGAATGTGACAACAATCCGGAAGAGTGGTCTATCGTTTCTACAACGGCACCCGTCCCCGAACCGGCTACCATGCTGCTGCTTGGCTCTGGTCTGATCGGCTTGGGTGTTTTCGGACGGAAGAAGTGCTTTAAGAAGAGCTGACCCCAGTGAAATACGCTTTACTGTCACTATCGTGCCCCAGTTGAATAAGTTAAGACAATCAACGGGGTAAAAATTTCACGGGGCAAGTAAAGTTCAAAGCTCATAGGCTAATAATAAGTAAGGTCTAAGCAGAGGAAAAAAGGAGAAAGGGGAGGTGAAAAAGCCTGACCCTTTCTCCTAATGCTTGCATATTTGAACTTCAGCCCTTTTTTTGATTGATTTAGTATTTCTTCTTGGAACTTTAGGCACTTTAGTTCATTTTAGATCACTTTAGGCACTTCACTTATGACTGCAGCTCTAAAACACTATATGAATCCTCTTCACATTTACTGTCGACTGAGGAATATCGGCCTGGCAAAAGGACCGGCCGTTTTTTTGTGTCTAATTTATGAGCGGGCAATATTTAGGTATTTTGTAACTACTCAGGTTCAAAGTTCAGGGTTCAGGGTTCACGGTTAGGCAGCCCTTTGAATTGACGATTGACGAAACGAGCAGCCTCTCGGCCCTGAGCAGCTCGAGGCCGAAGGGCGCAGCCGAATAACTAATGACGTATACACTATGAGCTGTAATAGGAGTTATAATGATGATCCAGGAATTAGCTGAGAAACGAACTGAATTCAGGTTTCCTGTTGTACTTCCTGTTGAATATTTCAAGCCTGAAGACTCAGGTATATCGAGTTATTCTTTAGATCTTAGTAATAGCGGAACATTTATTTCCTCAGACGATCCTCTAAGTATTGGAAGCAGATTTGACATAAACCTTACCATCCCTTTTAATGACGAATCTTCCAAAATTTTACGAACGGAAGGAACGGTGATATGGGATAAGGTGCAGCCATTTAATAGCAAAAGAAATGGAATGGGCGTTCAGTTTATCGAGCCTCTGCCAGAAAGCCTATTATTAAAAGCATTAGCTAATAACATTAAAAAGCTAATAAAGGAAACTGAGTCAAAAAAAGCATTAGAAAGAAGGGTCGAAAAACTGGAGTCAGAATTAGAGGAAGCAAAAAGATTGGCTACTTTAGGTCGGTGCACAGAAAAGATCCTTTTTGACGTCTCTAACCCAATATTGACACTCTCTGGAAAATTAGAAATCATTAAATCAAAAATGCTTGAATACACAAAAATGCTTGAAGAGCATGATGAGATTAACATAAATGAATGTAAAAAGATAATAGCAGAGTTCGATAATTATTGTAAAAAGATTGATCAAATCCTAAATGAGTACAAGGTAATATCAGAATTGGCACATATTGTAGGAGATGATAGAGAAGGTATTGAAAGAAGGTTACTACAAAGATATCATTAAGGGTTTCCCGATAAAATCGGGATTCAGGGTTCACCGTTCAAGGTTCAGAGGTTACCTTTTTTTCGTTAATCTTGATCATATAATTTTGCAGACCTGCCAGTATATATTTTACCAAAAAAATCCCATCACATAAACTTCTTACCTATCAATTAATTACAAATTTCTTAAATGAATAACAAGAAACAAGCCAATTTTATGAATTTGTCTTCCATAAAGTGGTAAATAATTACATAAAAAATGGTAAATATTTTACCATTTTTTTATTACCCAAGCTCTACCACAGATTTCAAAACTAAAAAATCAATGTAATTCCATAGGTTATAGAGTATTATTCTTTACACTATTACTGGTATAGGAGTTGCTTGCCTTAATAATGGTATTATAATAGGAAACAGTAGATATTACGATAGCTCGGAATCCAGTTATTCAGGCCGCAGGAACTACGAACGCCTCCTGATAGGGGGGCTTTTTTAAATGAATAATCATCTGAACCTTCTTTTATTCAGGTTTTGATTTCAGTTGACAGATCTAATTGACACAGATAAAGATAGGTAGGCGAAAAAATGCTCAGTATTTCGGTTGGTATATATAATCTACAAAAAAATTTGATTGGTAGAGATTTTCATGAAACCTTTCACGACCTGAGAATAAGTTAAGATTCTCTTGACAGGCAAGTGAGGCACCGCTGGCAAGCGGAGGGAAAAGGAGAAGACAAACCACAACCGGTAGCACCTGGAGTAACCGGTCTACTCGACTCAATTTAATATAGGAGGTAATGGGAAGATGTGTAGAAAAGGAATAATAGGAATGTCAACATTGATATTGGGAATTGGTCTGGCCCTCTTAGTGGGATTTAATAAAGTCTCTTATGCGTGGGATGTCCGTATCTGGGACAATGACACCACAGGCTGGACAACCACCTTTTTAGATGGTGACCCCATTGATACAGGGACGGCTAATCCTGCATACAGTCCTCAACTGGCCATCGATTCCAATGGTGTAGTCTATGGTACCTATTATCAATCTGATGGGTCAAACGACCATATCTACCTCAGCCGCTACGATGGTACGGATGTCCGTATCTGGGACAATGACACCACAGGCTGGACAACCACCTTTTCTGATGGTGACCCCATTGATACAGGGACGGCTAATCCTGTCTACAGTCCTCAACTGGCCATAGATTCCAATGGTGTAGTCTATGTTACCTATCAACAATTCTATGGGTCAAACGACCATATCTACCTCAGCCGCTACGATGGTACGGATGTCCGTATCTGGGACAATGACACCACAGGCTGGACAACCACCTTTTTAGATGGTGACCCCATTGATACAGGGACAGCTAATCTTGCCGAGTATCCTCAACTGGCCATCGATTCCAATGGTGTAGTCTATGTTACCTATTATCAATCTGATGGGTCAAACTTCCATATCTACCTCAGCCGCTACGATGGTACGGATGTCCGTATCTGGGACAATGACACCACAGGCTGGACAACCACCTTTTTAGATGGTGACCCCATTGATACCGGGATGGCTAATCCTTCCTATAGGCCTCAACTGGCCATCGATTCCAATGGTGTAGTCTATGTTACCTATTATCAATCTGATGGGTCAAACTTCCATATCTACCTCAGCCGCTACGATGGAACGGATGTCCGTATCTGGGAAAATGACACCACAGGCTGGACAACCACCTTTTCTGATGGTGACCCCATTGATACAGGGACGGCTAATAATGCCGTCAGTCCTCAGCTAGCTATCGATTCCAACAATAATGTAGTCTATGTTACCTATCAACAAGTCTATTGGTCAAACTTCCATATCTACCTCAGTTCTGCTTATCCAACACCCTGCACAGCAGCAGCTGCAGAGATAAACCCTACATCTGTGAACATCAACACCCAGGATCAGGCATTCTCCTATTACATTGAGCCTACCATCAACGCAGCTGACTCAGGAGTCGATAAGATAGAGATTACCGTCCCAGGCA
>DATKWM010000037.1:0-12135 GCA_035529575.1 Desulfatiglandales bacterium | reverse complement strand
ATTTTCACGGCGATTTTGTCGTTGTCCCCCTTTTTAAAAGGGAGCGAGACCGTACCTTTAAACGTCTCGATCTTTTCTTCGTCAATCGTTCAGCTTGAGAGGTGCGAATGAAGCGAAGCGAAATGAGCATCCTTCTCCAAGTTGAGATTCGGCGAAGTCAATTTTTAATCTACCAGTTGGAGTTCAAGAATGTCTTTCATGAGTCTAAAGTGGTTATCAAAAGAATAAATTTCACAGCGATTTTGTTTTGCGTTTTGGGCAACTATTAAATCAGGAATGCCTATTCCATTTAAACCATTTTTCAAACAATTGAATTGGAACTCAATAATTTGATCCCAGTTGAGAGTGAGATCTAGCTTTTTAATATTAAACAATAATTTTATAATATTCATTTGGTTTTGAACTTTTAAAAATGGGACTAATTCTGCAAGTATAAGATCATTAATAACAATGAGCTCTTCATCAATTAGAAAATCAAGTTTTGCAGAATTATTGCCACTACTGAAATAATCAATCCATACAGATGTATCGACTATTACCGACATTGACGCTCCCTAATGACGTCCAGATCAATGTCCAAATCCACCTTTCCCTTAAATTTTTTCAAATCGGAAATCTTGGATTTCCTGATCAATCCCTCTAAAGCGGTAACAATTACCTTGGTTTTTGTATTAATATGAGTAGCTTTCATAGCCTCATTAATTAAATCTTCTGGTATATCAAGTGTCGTTCTCATAATTAACCTCCTTATGCATTAAAATAATATTTTATGCATATAATGTCAAGTTTTACGCTGAAAGTGAAAGTCACCAGCCGGAAAAGCTATAAGGAAGTTCAAAAATTCGATGTTTTACACAAAATGACGTTAATGTAAAAAACGGCAAGGCTTTTCCGGTCTGGTGCACTGACTGGGTTGGGACGTCTCCTTTTAATCTACCTTCGGACAAAACGAATCTGCTTTTCCGTGACTACGACAAATGTGTTTGATAGTCGATCTGGGTATGTACTGAGAAGGCGGGATAGTACCTGAATTTTTGATGGAGAACGTTCATCTTCAAGGCGAAGTAAGATGACACCCCTGTGAAGTCGGCCATCTCGATATGCTTTTTCTCAGAAATCCTTATCGTTTGTGATCAAAATCCAATTTTCTTCAAGTGCCTTCAGGATTATGTCATCATCAGCCATTCCTCTTGCCTCTTCAAACACCGAAAATACTTCGTGTTTTTGATTGCGCAGCCACTCTGCAACAGCTGGGCCTGTACATTCATCCACGAGGAATCGCATTAGGAATGCTCCGCCATCAGCGGCATAAATTCAGTGTTCTTGAGGGACTTGGTGGCGAAAAGGAAGCAAGCATGTATATCTTCAATGGTGAGGCCTTTGTATTCATTCAAAATCTCATTCTCTGTAGCCCCGTGCGCCAAAAGATTAAGAATGAAATCGACAGTTAAACGAGTTCCTCGTATGACAGGCTTACCTACCATGACTTTTGGGTTCAGTACGATTCGTTCAAGCAATTGTTCTTCTTTCATAATAACAGCCTCCAATTTATAAAAGATAACAAAAGAGACCTTTTCAGTCAATTAATATGATATTTTATCTGGGCGTCCCAACAATTAGTAGTTAGAATATTATTCTATATTCACGATTATATTCTATCTATCTTAATATTAAGTGAAATCACGCCTCTGTAATGTATGGTTTTTATTATGCAGAAAGACCAAATTAATGTCAATGAACATGGCCATAAGCCCTCTCGAAAGCTGCTTGATCAGATAAGTGATCGTTTGCGCGTTAAAGGCTATTCACCACGAACAGAAGAAGCATATCGGGATTGGGCTAAACGTTATGTGCTTTTCTTTAACAAGCGTTACCCCAAGGAAATGGGATCGTGAAGTACTCCAGATTCTGATAGAAGGAAAGATCCGGGCCGTTCGGTCTAAAAGGGGACTGCTCCTGACTCATAGTTTTAAAAAAGTTGAAAACCCTTTAACCTATAAGTCTATCAATTAAGACCTAATCCGATAACCAGACCCACAGCAACTCCGATACCAATAAAAATTCCCATTACAACCAACCCGACTGCTTTGTTGTCCTTAGCGAGCTCATTGGAGGTATCAAATTTGGTGAATTTGTCAAACCATTTGTAGCCGAAGTACATAAAAAGTAGTGTTAAAAAGCCACCTATAATAGAATAGAAAAGATTTACAATCATTGCTGTTAGCTGCATAATCCTTCTCCTTATTTGGATTTAAAGATTACTGCCTATTCATCACCCGTTTGTTTCTCTTCACAAAATTTTTCTCAGTTATCTCACCGTCTCTCATCCCGCTTTAAAGTATCAGGAAAAAGCGGGATGAGGGGACAGGTATATTATTTTCATTTAATCCAAATCAACAGGTGTTTTGCACTTATTACACCTTTTGGCACCCCTGAAAAGCTTATGGCCGCATTCTCGACAGATATAGAGCGCCTCCTCATCTATAACCCACTTTTCTGTTCCAACCTTTTTCCAATAGGGGATAGCCCTAAGGATGACCTTCTTTCCAAGAGGTATGGGAAATTCTTCTATTAATGTGCAAGGAAAATCTGTGCATTCATGGCAGCCCGTGTATCCCTTTTTTGTTGTGCAATCTTTAATAGCGCATTCCCTGCAAAAATAAAATGACTCACCAGATAAGCAGCCTTTACAATGGATGTCTTTAACAGATAGATTTTCACTTTCAGGAAGTTTATCTCTATATACACCAATCAGTCTTTCTTTAAACTTCCAATTATTGTCACGTGTTGCATAGCGGATACCGCATACTCCGCAGTAAAGACCACAGGGTGCTATATAGTCAGGATTTATTTCCATATGCAAGATCCAATTAAATTACAAGAGGGCTTAGATATTATCTGCAGTTATAGATTATGTCAATGTTGAGTTATATTAACCACTGACCCACGCAGATTGACACAGACATTTTGTCTCCGCTTGAGCAGAGACAAAAAATGCAATCGCTTTGCGAAAAACGCATTCTCGAAGCATCCATAGGCTGTGATTAAAAGCCTGCCTACCATTGGAACTATTGGTCTGCGTAAGTCTGCGGTTGAAATATTTCTTTAAGTTAATAACATTGAGCCAAAGATTGGAAGATGAATTGACTTGACTTGACATTAAAATTAGAAGGAAAATAATTAAGAGGGCAGGGGAGAGATAAGATGCAGCTAGAGCAAAGAACTGCAAAGATTTGGATATGTATAATCGTGTTGGGGATTCTGTTGGTCTTTTTAAGCCCATATCAGGGAGAGGCCAAGAACCTCCCCATCGGCTTTAAAAAAGAGAAAAAGTCAAGCACTGTGCCTGAGGGGTGGGAGGTTATCTCCTATTTTCGAACGGCTAAGAACAAACTGTCTCTGAGTAAGGAGGGAAAAAGGACTGTTCTCAGGGTGAAGAGCATAGGAAGCGCATCTGGTGTTTTAAAGAGGCTTGAAATTGATCTCAAGAAGTTTCCAGTTCTTGTATGGCGCTGGAAGATTAATAGGGTAGTAGGAATGGCAATTGAATCCCGGAAGGACAGGAACGACTCTGCGGCCAGGGTGAGGGTTATTTTTGGAAAGGCGGCACCAAAGCCTTTGAAGGGACCGCCAGAGGTTGTAAAGATTTTCAAATCCTTTGGGTTTCAAACGGGAGGAAAAGAACCACCCGGATTTAAGATTGATTATATCTGGGGAAACAATGTCCATAAAGGGGAAGTTATTGATTATCCAGGTTCAAAAAAGCATAAGATTGTGGTTGTTGAAAGTGGAAACAAAGGGGCAAACCGATGGGTATGGGAAAAGCGCAATCTCATTGAAGACTTCCAACAATTCTTCAGGAGCTCTCCCTCTACTCTCATAGGGATTGTGGTTCTCACAGATACCGATCAGACAAATGAAGGGATTATAGCACATTATAGCAGCATCATCATGATGGATAAGTAGCTTCTCCATCCCTTGTTCTCACCCAATGGATGTGCTACATTGCATTTGCTTAATTCAAAGGGTATCATCCAAATATCAATTATATGAAAGATCGTATGATTGAAAGAGGAGATGATAACCGCCATGAAATTTTTATCTGGCAGGGCTAACTGGAAAGCGGGCCTTGGGCAATTTCTTTTAACGTCTCTTGGAGTTAGACCAGTCATTGAGTCGGCATATATTGAGATATATCTTTAGGGAAGGTGCCAAAGAATAAAAGGAAACACTTGTGTGGGCTTTAACCTAATACTAAAGTAAGGTATTCGAATGATTGAGATAAAGCTCCTTGGTAGGGGAGGACAGGGCGTCGTTGTTGCTTCTGAGATTCTTGCACGGGCATGCTTTGAAGAGGGATTGTATCCCCAGTGTTATTCCCTTTTTGGCGGTGAAAGAAGGGGAGCACCTGTGGCCTCCTTTGTCAGGATAAGCGATAAGAAGATCTACCTTAAATGTGATATAGATCATCCTGATCATCTTATTCTCTTTGATAAAACTCTTTGTAACGAAAAAGAAATTATTGACCAGGTGGCACCCGGAGGAGTTCTGTTATTAAATACGGACGGAAGATGTCAGTCGGATATTTTGAAAAGCTACACACTTGGTACGATTAAAGCCCTTGAAATTTCTAAGAAAAATGGATTGGGCTCTATAGTGAATACCGCTATTCTGGGGGCATATGTTCGTTTATCTCAGATTGTGAAACTTGATACAATGTTAAAGGTAATTCAAAAAACTGTTCCCGCAGACATTGAGCAAAATTTAGCTGCGGCTCAAGAGGCCTATGAAAAGGTTTCTATACCTTGAAAAAAAGGATTTGGGTACCATATTAAACCAGTACAGACCTCTTTTGAAGATAAATGACCCATTCGTGCCCATCTCTTCTGACACTTCACTGATCTTCAAAACAGGAGGCCAAAGATCAGAACGGCCGTTTTTTATCAACAAGGTTGCTCCATGCCGTCATGTTTGCCCCATAGGTATTGATATCCCTACGGCCTTTTATCTGGCATCACAAGGGGATATTGATGGAGCCTTACGCACGTATCTTCAGGATAATCCTTTGCCGGGTATCTGCGGGAGGGTTTGTTATCACCCCTGTGAAATGGAATGTAATCGGGTGAATTTTGACGAATCCATTAATATTCGGAGCCTTGAACGGTTTTTATCCGACCAAGGTCATGTGGATATAACAAGGGATGTCCCGATTCATTCAAAAAAAGAAAAAATTGCAGTCATAGGCTCGGGTCCTGCTGGTCTGAGCGCCGCCTATCATTTAGCCAGATTGGGCTATCGCGTTACCATATTTGAGGCAAAATCAGAGCTGGGGGGTATGTTGCGGTATGGCATTCCTTCGTACCGTCTACCTCGGTCTATTCTTGACCGCGAAATTGAAAGAATTCATTCTCTGGGTATACAGACGCAGCTTGAGACGACAGTTGGTAAAGATTTAAGCTGGAAAGAACTCGAATCATTTGATGCGGTCTTTATGTCTCTTGGACTTCAATCAGGGAAAACCCTGTTTGAAACGGATGGCTTGGAGAATGATATCTTAATAGGTCTGGATTTCTTAGCTAATCCCAAAAGATGGTCATTGGAAGATGATACGCAAAAAACGCTTATCATTGGAGGTGGTAATGTTGCCATAGATGTGGCTCGAACTCTGTTGCGACTTCACCAGGGCAAAGGGACTAATATTACTGTACTATGCCCTGAATCCAGGGATCAAATGCCAGCACTTCCAGAAGAGGTCAAGGAAGCATTAGAGGAAGGAATAAACATTCTCAATGGATGGGCTCCTCATAAACTTCACAGAGAAGATGGTAGACTTTTTTCTCTGGATTTTTGCCGGGCAGAGGTAAAAATAGATGAAGAATCTGGTACCATGGAAATCATTCGTGTAGGGAAGGAAATTCAGAAGCATATGGTGGATAAGATCATTGTTGCTATTGGACAAAGAATGAAGTCCGATAATCTGCCCCCAGGTATTGAAATAAAACAGGGCGGGATTGTTACGGATCGATTCGGGAGAACGTCTCTCCCCAAGTTTTTTTCAGGCGGAGATGCAATAAGGGGGAAAGCATTTGTGGCCAATGCAATTGCAGGTGGTAAAATGGGGGCCTTTGCTATTTCCTGTTTCTTTGAAGGCAGAGACATTGAAATAGAATTTCAAAGGTATCAGATAGGGGATAGTCAAATCTATTCTTTCCCGCACTTCATCGGAGGCCTTGAAAAAGATACGATCCATCTAAAAACAGTGGTCTCCTTTGATCAAATTAATACCCTCTTTTTTTCTAAAAATGCTCGAAATAATCCTGATAAGTTAGAACCCGAAACGAGAAAAAAGACCTTTGAGGAGGTAACTCGCTCACTAAAACAGGCAGGTATGGAAGAGGAAATCTCACGTTGTTTTCATTGTGGAACCTGTATTGACTGCGAAATTTGTTTGGACTTCTGCCCGGACATATCTATCATCAAAGATACAAAATTGGGGATTTATAGTTTTGATTCTGATTATTGCAAAGGCTGTGGTGTTTGTTCTGTGGCCTGCCCGCGGAATGTAATTGAAATGGTGGGGGAAACAATATGAGGATGTTACTGACGGGTAACCATGCCGCCGCTTACGGGGCACGATTGGCCAGGCCCCGGGTCATTGCAGCCTACCCTATTACCCCCCAAAGTCCTATTTATGAAAAGATTTCCGAATGGGATGGGCAAGGTGTGTTAGGAGCCAGGATGATGCGGGTAGAATCGGAACATTCTGCCATGGCTGCCTGTATCTCCGCCTCGTTGACCGGTGTACGAACGTTTACAGCCACTGCATCACAAGGTCTTGCCCTCATGCATGAACTACTACACTTTGCCTCTGGGATGAGAGTTCCCATTGTTATGGTTAACGTCAACCGTTCTTTGGCAGCGCCGTGGAGTTTTTGGAGTGAACAGACAGATAGCCTCTCGCAGAGAGACACGGGTTGGCTGCAATTCTACGTGGCCGATAATCAGGAGGCCCTGGATACAGTTATCCAGGCCTTTAAGATATCTGAAACCGTTTTTCTTCCCACCATGGTTGTTTTAGAGGCCTTTTATACCTCCCATTTTATGGAGCCCGTTGAGGTCCCTGATCAAAAATTGGTCGACAAATTCTTGCCGCCTTTTGAACCTGCTTTCAGGTTGGACACAGATAACCCCGCCGCCTTTTCTCAGACAGTTACACAGGAGCAATATGCGAAATTTCGCATACAACGCCACGGTGCCATGGAAGATGCCCTGGAGGTGGCTGAGGTTGCTGATAAGGAATACCAGGAACGATTTGGCAGGGGATACGGTCTATTAGACTGTTACCGCCTGGAGGATGCCGAAACTGTTTTGGTAACCGCCGGTACAATTGGTTCTACAGCCAGGGTAGTTATCGATTCATTAAGAGAAGTGGGAAAAATGGTAGGGATGATCAGAATAAGGCTGTTTCGACCTTTCCCCAAACTAAGATTGATTGAGTTGCTTAAGAATGCCAAAAAGATTGCCGTTATTGATCGGAACCTTTCGCCTGGCCAGGAAGGGGTTTTTTGTGAGGAGTTGAAATCTGCCCTCTATTCAAGGATAGACGGTGTACCGGTATTTGGCTTTGCCCTGGGCCTCGGAGGGTCTAATGTCTCACCGGTACATATCAAAAAAGTATTTGATATTACGGAGTACATGAACGATGCACCAATAAAGCCAATCTTAAAT
Source organism: Desulfatiglandales bacterium (assembly GCA_035529575.1). GTDB lineage: Bacteria > Desulfobacterota > DSM-4660 > Desulfatiglandales > B25-G16 > B33-G16. The sequence goes on along the minus strand of DATKWM010000037.1, from coordinate 4,407 downwards.
ATTGAGGATAAAGATGCTTTCGGAATATGAGTATAGAGATAATCTCTATCCCGGGCATATGGCCTGTGCAGGCTGCGGCGAGGCGCTTGGACTCAGACTTGTTTTGCAGGCGGTAGGGGAAAAGACTATTGCTGTCATCCTTCCATCCTGCCTGGGAATTATTCTCGGGCCCTTTCCCTATACCACGTTTAAGATACCAGTTTTCCACGCCGCATTTGAAACAGCTGCTTCCAGTGCCGCTGGAATATCTAACGCACTCTTGGCTCAAGGGGATGAAGAGACGGTCGTAGTTGCCCTGGCAGGGGATGGTGGTACAACTGACATTGGATTTCAGGCCCTGTCCGGTGCTGCAGACAGGGATGAAAATATTATCTATTGCTGCTTTGATAATGAGGCGTATATGAATACCGGAATTCAGTCGAGTTCCTCGACCCCGGAGCATGCATGGACCATGACCACACCGCTGGGAAGGTCCCGAAAAAAGAAGAACATGGTGGAGATCATGGGAGCCCACAAAATTCCCTATGCCGCTGCCGCTAATTCATGCTTCCCCGATGATCTGCGAAGAAAAATCGTAGAGGCAAAAAAGCTCAAAGGACTGAAATACATCCATATCCTTTCCCCCTGCCCCACGGGATGGCGGTATCCGGAAAGGGTGACCCCTAATATCGGCAGATTGGCAGTCGAAACAAAATATTACCCCCTCTATGAGATAAGAGATGGGCAGAAATATAAAATAACTCACCATCCTAAGAACCTGCCAGTTGAGGATTACCTTTTGGCTCAGGGCAGGTTTAAGCACCTCACGCACAAGGAGCTAGAAATAATACAGAAAGAAGTCGATACAAACTGGGATGAGTTAGCGAGAAGAGAAGGAGATGATTATAGATGAGTGCTTATGTTAATTACGAAGGCAAAAAGATACACTTTTCCATTCCGGGTGGATGGAACGTGATCTCCGGTCAGGAAAAACCTCCTGTTTCCGGAGTTACCGAGCCGTTGGAAGAAATCAGGCGGGCCTTGGACAATCCCTTTGGGGCACCAAAAATAGAAGAGCTGGCACGTCCCGGGATGGAAGTCGCCTTGTTGTTCGATGATCTCCAGCGACCAACACCGGCTTACCTTGCTCTGCCCGAAATCATGGATCGGCTGAACAGGGCTGGTGTATCCGATGAACGGATCACCGGAATCTGTGCAAGAGGAACCCACCCTATGCCCACACTAGAGCAGCTGAAAGATAAGGTGGGGAAAGAGGCCTTTTCTCGTTTGCAGGACCGCATTTTTTGTCATGATCCATATTCATCGGATAATGTTATCATTGGTAGAACCCATAGGGGCACTCTGGTAGAAGTTAACCAATGTGTAGCTTTCTCGGATTTGATTATAGGCATCGGGGAATGTATGCCTCATCCTATTGTGGGGTTTGGAGGGGGATGTAAGATTATCATGCCCGGGGTATGCTCTTATCGCTCTGTGGCAGACCATCACTTTACATGGATGCGACATCGAAAATGTGCAGTAAATATTCTGGATGGAAACCCTTTCTATGAAGATATTGTGGATGCTGGACGTCTAGGAAGATTGGCATTTAAACTTGATCTTATTATTAATGAGAAAAAGGAGGTAATACGAGCCTTTGCAGGAGATCCTGTCGTAGAACACAAAGAAGCTTCCCGTTATGGAGCATCTCTCTGTTTGGTTTCCCTTCCGAAACTTGCTGATGTGACCATTACCTCAGCTTTTCCTTTAGAAGTAGGGGTTCAGTCAACAAAGGCCTTGGTTATGGCGGGTTTTTGCACACGATCTGGGGGAGCCATTATCTGGATTGCCCCTCAGAAAGAGGCAGGCCCTATTATGCCGTTGATAGAGGAAATGGGGAGTTCGGAAAGCGCCAGTGACTTCCATCGTCTGTTGATAGAAGGAGATGTTCCCGACCACCTAAGGGCGTTTGGGATTTCCTACATTATGCAGGTAGTTTATTTCAAGGCGCTGGCCGAAAAATTTGTCATTGCCCATGTCACAGAGGGCCTTTCTGAGGAGCAGGTGAGGATGATGAAATTCACCTATTCTAAGAACATCCAAGGAGCCCTCGAGTGGGTCTCTGAGAGATTTCCACAGGCAGATGTTGCGGTTTTTCCATCAGGAGGCAATATTATTCCAGAGGTGCATTAAATAAAAAGAGGCTAAAATTAGCTAAATCGCTTCTATAGTGGAAGGTGGTTTTTTGGTGATATTGTATGTAACGCTGACAACACCGGGTACTTCCGTTGTGAGCCGCTCAGCCAATTGGTCTAACACGTCCCAAGAAAGCCTTGTGGGAGATCCTATTTTTGCGTCTGTGCTCTCCCAACACCTGACCTCGATTTGCAACCCATAATCTCTTTTTCCTTCCCTTATCCCGGTAACCTTATCATCATGGAGAATGGCCAAATACTGGAATGCGCCACTATTAGATAGTTCTTCTTCAACAATTCTGGTAGCACCTCGTAAAATTGTTACTCTTTCAGGTGTAACCTCTCCGATTACTCTTGTCGCCAGTGCAGGTCCAGGAAAAGGCGGTCGGTTATATAGCTCCTCTGGTAAGCCAATTGCTTTAGCGACCTTTCTGATCGCTGATTTTCGCAGTTGAATCAATGGCTCTAAAACTTTATATCCGTACATTTTCTGTGGATCGATTCCAAGCTGCTCAAGGATATTATGCTGCCTTTTAATTCCTGCAACAGTTTCTTCTACATCTGTGTAGTTAGTGCCTTGAAAAAGATATTTCGCACCAGTTTCTTCCACTAACTGAGCAAAGGCATCTTTATAAAATGAGCGGGTGATAGCCTCTCTTTTCTCCTCTGGGTCGGTGAGACCTTTTAATGCCTTAAAAAAGATTTCTTCAGCCTTGATTAGTTCAACGGTTACTCCTAAATCTTTAAATATTGCAACAATGTATTGGGGTTCTCCCTCTCTCATTAGGGCATTATCAATGAAATATGTCTTGAATCGATCACCTAATGCCTTGTGTCCAAGGATAGTTACAACTGATGAATCTACACCTCCAGACAGGGCATTGATAGCCAACCCATTACCAATAGTTGAGGAAATATCTTCAATCTTTTCCGCGATGAATTTATCAGCATCTAATTCTTCTAAGGTAATTTCTTTGATCTCCATAGTACCTCCATATTTTAAAGAACATCTGGCGCTGCTCACAATTCGATATGAGCCAACCTTCTCATAATGTGCCACAGGTATTACAACTGGTAGCGCTACAAGAACTGCAGGAAGATTCCTTTGAACTTGAACGCTCCCCCTTACTCTTATGGCTAAAGGTAGAAAGAAGTTTTGTAACATTTTTTCCTGAGCAGAGAGGGCAAAGCACTTCCTGATCACCCAATACTATAATCTCAAAGCCCTTATCACATTCCATGCAATGGTATTCAAAAATAGGCATAGTGTCGGAATCTCCTTAAACTATTTTTTATAACAAAAGATGTAATATAACAATTAATAAAAAATTGTCAAAAATTTTTAAGCGATCAGTCCTTAGTAATAATTTTCACACCAGGTGCAGCTAAAATACTCTTTTCGCTTGACATATAGCTAAATTATGCATTATGGTTTTTCATCCTAATGGCCCGGCTCTATTTGCGGGTTGGCTTTGCTCTGAAGGATAGTTTCCTTTGCCAGAGTGGCGACCTGAGGTTTGGGACCATGGAAGAAAGTTTTTTGAAAGGAGGTTAGCACTATGGCAGAAGGAACGGTAAAATGGTTTAGTGAAAAAAAGGGGTATGGCTTTATCGAGCAGGAAGACGGACAGGATTTATTCGTTCATTATTCTTCAATTGATACGTCCGGATTTAAAACCCTATCCGAGGGTCAAAGAGTAAGGTTTGACGTAGAAGAAAGTGACCGAGGGCTTGTAGCCAAAAACGTTACTAGGTTATAATTTAATAAAACGTCGCCATAAAGGGCATCTTGTCAAACTAAGACCGGATGCTCTTTTTTTTGAAAAGAATTTCCGCACAGTGCTGAATTTCTCCCGATCAATAGACAAAGGGGCTTTCTCCGATACCCCATTCTTGGTTGTCTCAAAATGATCTATTTCACTTACAACCAGCAATCCGCTGTTTGACAGCTATAAGTTTTTAAAATAGTCTTTCGACATAAATATCTTATTTTTTATTGATGTAATATACAGATCTACAAACCTTTATCGTTCTTTAGAAAAAGATTAGATAATGCCTTTAATGGAGGCGATGATGGGAGAAAAAAAGGTGATTCATACCCAAAAGGCAGCGGTTACAGGCGGACCCTATTCCCAAGCGGTAGTCCATAATGGTCTTGTCTATATTTCCGGCCAAGGGTCAATAAATCCGGAAACAAATCAGATTACACCGGGAACAATTGAGGAAGAATCCA
>DATKWM010000036.1:0-11805 GCA_035529575.1 Desulfatiglandales bacterium | reverse complement strand
GGCAGCCAATCCACACTATTTAATGGATGTGGCCAAGAAATTTGGAAAAGACGGAGAAGTTCACTTTCCTCTTTCGAAAGCTATTGAGAGGGCCAGGGATTTGGCTGATAAAAAGGATTTGATATTGATTACTGGGTCTCTGTTTACTGTTGGTGAGGCAAAATCATACCTTGACCCTCTACACTTCCCGCGTGAGGATATTTGAACCTCGAGGAGTTATAAGGGGGGTTCTTCCTCTCCGGTCATCCTTGGGTTCTGCACAGAATTTACCGAAGCCATTGATAATGGTATCTTCACCAAGACCTTTGAATAACCCATATTTTTTTTACGAGGATGACCTTTTCTTCAGTTTCCCGATCTAATGATCGGGACCTGGTTTTTTCAGCAGCTTTCTGGAAGCTAATTTCTCTCGAAATGTTATAAACTCATCTTTTTTGCATATTCTGGATACAACTCTTTTGTACATTCCGGACAAACACTATGACTGAATTCAGTTTCGGAATGGTCTGAGACGTATCGCTCTATTGGTGTCCATGAGCCGTTAATCTCTCGTATCCTCTTACAATTGGCGCAAATGGGCAAGAAGGTTCCCAGCGTATTTATCATGGTTTTTTCAATCGCTCGAATGCGCTGACTCAACATTTTGAGCAATTCGAAGGCCATGGCAGGGTATTTCTTGATCTCCTGGCGCAGGTCCCATTGAGCTAAGGATAGGGCCTGCGTTTCCTCTTTGGCGACTACACTGGCTGATCGAACCAAGTCATCGATGAGGGCCATCTCGCCGAAATAGCTGTAAGGTCCAAGTGTTCGCACACGCTTTTCGTTTTTCTCACCAAGATTTTTTATGACCTCTGCTTTACCATTAACGATGATGAAAAGCTGCCTGTCACGGTCGCCCTCCCTGATGATCAAGTCTCCATCATGAAAAAAATGATATTGGACCAGTTCGGCGATCCGGTGTATGTCCGGCTTTTTCATATGGGAAAAAATGGAAACCTTGGCAAGAAAATCCACCTTATTAATCATTGTAGGCCCTCCTAAGCTCTAAGAAGTCTTAAAACCTGACTTGTGCGCCAAGCAATGTCCCGACCAGGTAGTTGAAAATTGTGCACGGTTCGTCCGATCCAAACACTGTAGAATAGTATTTTTTTCTGATTTTATTGCAGTTATATTGGGCAAAAAACAAAAGTGGCCATCACTTTTCTTTAAGGAAATAATTATCTTTAGCATTTTTCACCCAGTAAATAGGGATGGGATCCTTGACATTTTTAACTTTTTGCAGCCCAATAAATTCACAATCACACAAATGCTCAATGCATTGATATGTTTCTGGGCCCACATAAAGTCTACTCTCACCAGACATGGCACCAATTCGAGCTGCCAAAACAGTAACCAATCCTGAAGCGGTATATGTCCATCGTTCTCCAGTGAGGCTTTTCATTTTAGTGGATCCCACCCATGCTTTACCGGAGTTGGCTCCTATGTGCAGTTTAACATTACCCCATGGATATGAGAGTTCATTATTCGATCGGCTGTTTTCAGAGATGATTTCCAGTCCAGTAGCTACGGCTTTCTGAGCATGAGATTCCAATGGGCCATCCTTGAAGATCACCATCAACCCATCGCCAGCAGTCTCATTTACCTCTCCACCGTGCCGATTGATGCATTCCAAGTATCTGGAAAAATGACTTTCCACCATATCGTTGACCAACCTTTGATCAAAGTCTTCCGTGATTTTTGAGAAACCTTGAATATCGATGAATAGTATGGTGACATCCATGGGGATCTTTTCATGTGTGAGCTTATCCGGGTCTTGTTCAGCCAACTTAGCAACCGAAGAGGGAACAAATTTGGACAATTGACTCTTGACCTTCTCCAGTGTTTCGATATGTATAAGTGTGTTTTTCAACTCCTCGCTATAATTTTTCACCTCTTCATAAAGTTTGGAGTTTTCGAGAGCGATTGCCACATAATAGGATATAGACTCGAGCAATTCTATATCCTTGTCTGTAAAATCCCCCGAATTCTTATTGAGGACTTGCAATGATCCAATACAATGTTCTTTCCTGTTTATTAATGGAATACATAGGATGTTTTTGGTTCGAAAACCTGATAGCTTGTCTACCTCTGCATAGAAACGCGGATCGTTATAGGCATCATTGATTATTAACGGTGTCTTACTTTGAAAGACGCTTCCAGCCACACCATAATCCGAAGGGATTCGGATTTCATTTTTTTTCATGCCCGTTGCCACCAGAGACCAAAGTTCGGCGCTTTTTTCATCATACAGAAATACCGAACCCCTTTCAGTGCCCATGATCTGATTAGTTTGATCTATAATCAATTCAAATAAAACACCCATATTCATTTCTGAAGTGATGATCTGGCCAACATTATAAATTTGCTTATACTGGTGAACTTGGTCTCTCATTATAAAATCTTCGTTTCGTCGACCAATACCTTTCCCTTCTCTGAGTTCTTGATCTAATGTGGTCATAATAATCGCCTTCTTAAAATGAATATTGCTAAACTACAATACGAAAAGAAATATTTTAAATGTAAACTCGCATGTAAGTGTGAAGCAATTACATCTCCTGTTGCTTTATCCTTTACAAGTTTTTCTTTCATTATATCTTTCTTTTACGTGTAATTCTGAGAAAACCCAATTCATGCACTCGATCCATAGCCTGGGCTAATCCTTGATTTTGGGGGCAGCCTTATTCATCCTCTTTTTCACACGGGCCTTTGCTGCCATCCGGCTATCCCCCCGAAGATCGGCCTTGGCCGCAGCCCAGGTGTAGGCCTCCTCTTCATTGTTGGCGTAAATAGCGCACCACATTAGGCCGGACATAGCACCCAAACCATTTGAGTTCAATGTGAGGGCCGATCGGAATGATTCCTCGGCGGCCTTATAGTCTTTATTCTTATACAGAGCCCAGCCTTTTAGGTCGTGAGCCAGGTAAGAAGCAGGGGCTGCGGAAACGGCACTATCGAACCAATAAAGGTCGAGTGGGTCTTTTTCATCCCAAGATGAATGGAGATAATATGTCTCTAGGGCCTGTCCCAGAAGGTTTAAACCTTTAGGATTGGTCTTTTCAGGCCACAGGGTCTTTATTGCCTGTGCATGCGGCAAGGGAAGACCACATGTTTTCAGCCAGGCCAGAAATCCTTTGCGAAAACCTATGAGCTGATTCGACAGATCCAGAGTCAATGTAGTGGAACGTTCTTCGTGGTTTTTCTTTGTGTCTGTCAGTATCAGAGTGACTTTCATTGCGCTTTCACGTTGTTGAACCCTGCCCCTAAGCCAGTAACGAATGCCCTGTTCTTTTCCGAGTTTTGAAAAGTCAAGTTGGGTCCCCTCACCATGACAATAGGCCCTTAGCCTTTCTTTTTCGAGGAAGATTTTTTTTACTCGCCAGCCAAACCAAAACTCCTTAAGGCCTGTGTGCAGAGCTACAATGTTTCCCAACAGGAAATGGATGGCAAGTCCGGTTCCGTTGTAAGCCTGTTCCTCCTGAGGCTGGAGTGGGAGAACGATCAGCCTGGGTTTGCTTTTGCCTTCCTTTTCTGTGGACTGCCCTAAGGTCTTCTTCTGTGTATTTATTGTACGCCTCCCACAGCTGTAAAGTGAGAACGCTAAACAAAGAGATATAAAGAAAACCACTGTTAGCCTTGTTCTCCTTCGCCATAAAACAGGGGACATTCTCATTGCTCTCCCTTTTTCCTTAGCAGCTATTTGAAAACACCTACAGGCTGCCATATCATTGATTTCCAAATTTTGGGATAGTATATCCCTGTCTAAACCTTACGTTTCTTCTGTATCAGACTCTCCCTCCTTTTTTCGATACATTGCCTTACTAAGGAAGATACTGATTTCATAGAGAATGATAAGGGGCAGTGCCATCATGAGCTGTGTGGCGACATCAGGAGGAGTTAAGATTGCGGCCAAAATAAATGAGCAGAGAATAGCAAACTTGCGGAATTTTTTCATCGAATCTGGCGTTATCAGTCCAATCTTGGTTAAAAAGAGGACTACGACAGGCATCTCGAAAACCAGGCCGAATGCTAAAAGCAATCTGATTGCAAATGAGAAATATTGCTTTACAGACGGAAGCGCTTGAATGTTCTCGGTTGCAAAACTCAAAAAAAACTTGAAACCATAAGGAAAAACAACAAGGTATCCGAATAAAGCGCCAGCAGCAAAGAGGATACTGGAAAACAAGACAAAAGGGATAATATATCTTTTTTCCTTTTGGTAAAGGGCAGGGGCTAAAAACATCCATAACTGATAAAAGATAATCGGAATAGCGAGGATAATGCCGGCAACAAGTGCTACCTTAATATAGGCTATAAACATCTCAGGGAGATTGGTAAAGATAAGCCGGCTATCATCTGGAAGAACTTTGGTGAGGGGCAGAATGAGATAGGAGAAAAGTTGTTTGGCAAAGACATACGAGATAATAAACCCGATTCCAACGGCAATTGCGCATATAACCAATCTTCTCCTTAACTCTTCTAAGTGGCCCAAGAATGGCTGTTTGTCATCTGTCATTTTCTTTTTTCTCTGTGCCATTATTCTTGCCTTTTTCCTTATCAGGCTCTACTGTTGTATCATCTTTTTCTTCCATTTCCGCTTCCATTTCCGCTTCATGTATCATACCGCTTACAGAGTCAGTCAGTTCTTCCTCTATCCCTTTGAGTTCGTCTTCCATATCAAGATTTGATTTTATCTCATTCGTTGCTTTTCTAAACTCAGCCATCCCCTTGCCCAAAGCTCTGGCCAAGTCAGGCAATTTCTTTGGACCGATAATAATTAAAGCAATCACAAAGATAATGATCAATTCAGGCATACCAATGCCAAACATATGTGAGGTCTCCTTTTAAAGTCCGCTTACTATTATCTCCTTTACAAGGAGCGATGGGGTCCCGATCCTGCCGAAAAATCTCAGATCACCCCCCAATTCTTCAACAGCAGAAAACAGCGTAGGGATTGAGATGGATACAATCTTTTTATGAGAGAAAAAGATTTCAAATCTCATCCCCCGAGAACTAATTAGCCGATCAGATATGATTTTTACTATATCCTTTGTGTTCATAATCAATGACCAGTTATAGTTCAAGAATCATTGCGATCTCGTCACAGTCAGGAAACTTCGGGCATTTTATACAATCGGCCCAGATCTTATGTGGCAGTAAAGATTTTTCTACCTCTTTGAAACCAAAGCGGGTAAAAAAATCCTTTATAAAGGTCAAAACAAATACCTTTCTAAGGCCAAGTTTGACTCCCTCTGAAAGACATGCCTCAACAAGTTTAGAACCAAGACCTCTTTTTTGGCTTTCTTCAACAACCGCTAAGGATCGTATCTCCCCTAAATCTTCCCAGGATATACTAAGGGTACATACCCCTAAGAGATTTCCCTTTACCTCGCTATTTTCTATAACATAGAAATCCCGTAGATGGTCGTAGAGTTCACTTAATGAACGAGGGAGCAAGAGAGACTGATTTGCATAATGGGTTAAGATTGCGTGTATAGATTTTGCATCTTGAATTTTTGCTTTCCTCAGCATGGGCATTACTCGTTATTTGTTATTCATTATTAGGATATACAATAAATGGTTTAAAACCTTCCTTATTGGCCAACCTTTTGGCATATTGTTTGGCCTTTTCTATGGTAGAGAATGGGCCACATCGAATCCTGTAGTACATCTCACCATTGATCAGAATTTGATAATAATAGGCCTGATAGCCCAATCTTGTTAATCTCTCCACCATTTTTTCCGTTTTTGCCTTATCCTTGAGTGCGGCTACCTGAATGTTATAACTACGGATTTCTTGTTTTAATTGCCCTAATTTTGTCTTCTCTATTTTTTTTACTTGATTTTTCGACAAAGTGGCAGGCGGTGCCTTTTTCTTAGCCTCTTCTTTTTTGTCAATGAGGTGATTATAAAAGCTAAGCTCATCTATTTTTATAGGGCTTACATGCTCGTTTTTTTTCTCTGTCTCATCCTTCACAATTTTCTTCTTAATAAAAGAAAAATTCTCTATTGAGTTTGGTAACAAACCTCTCCCAACTAATATCCCCAAAAAGAATACCCAACCCAGGACAAAGAAAACCCCGATAGATAATAAAAAGAGGGATCTGAAAGAGAATTGAAAGATATGTCTCTTTCTTTCTTTCTCTGGAGTGGGTTTTCTATTAACCATTATTTGTTCACTACATCATTTCAGGGGCACTAAGGCCCAAAAGGCTGAGACCGTTTTTGATTACAATCTTTACACCTAAGGATAAAAAAAGCCTCGCCTGGCTTAAGTGTTTATTTTTCCCGATGATCCTATGTCTGTTGTAATACCTGTGAAAGTTACCAGCAATTTCTGCTAGGTAATATGTCAGCCTGTGAGGTGCTAACTCCCTGGCAATTTCCTCTATAAGGGAAGGAAATTCAGCCATTTTCCTAATCAAGGCAATTTCTTCGTCTAAGACCAACCTTTCATAGATCGTGTCAGGGTGTTCAGGGAGTGAAATATTTTCAATAGCTGCCTTTCTGAATATACTGCAAATCCTTGCGTGGGCATATTGGACATAATATACTGGATTTTCACTATCCTTTCTTTTGACCAGGTCTATATCAAAATCAAGGGGGGAGGTATGATCCTTGCTAAGAAAAACAAACCGTACTGCATCTACCCCAACATCATCTACAAGCTCTTTTAGGGTGACGTATCTGCCTGATCTCTTGGACATCTTCACCTCAGCTCCCGCTTCCCAAAGCTTGACCAGTTGAATGAGGAGAACATCCAGCCAGTCTTTCGGGATTCCTTCTGCCATAAGGGCTGCCTTAACCCTTGTTATATAACCGTGATGATCCGCTCCCCAGATATTTATTACCCTTTTGAAGCCCCTTTTCCATTTATCAAGATGGTATGAAATATCTGTGGCAAAATAAGTAAGGTTCCCATCTTTCTTTCGTATGACCCTGTCTTTATCGTCACCAAAAGAGGAGGTTTTGATCCAAAGTGCACCATCCTTTTCAAATAGCATGCCCTTTTTTTTAATTAATTTGATTGTATTTTCGATTTTGCCTGATGAGTAAAGATCACTTTCCTTGTACCAGTAATCGAAATTTACCCTAAAATTGGCAAGGTCTTCCTTTATCTCCTCTAACATTTTATCTTTACCCAGCTCGGACAATAAATCTATGGCATTATGAATATCAAGGCTCTCTAATGTTGTTTTCTGGGCGATTTCAGTGGCCAACTCCTGGATGTAGTCTCCCTGATAACCATCCAAAGGAAATGGATAGGATGGATCAGACAATTGTCTCCACCTGCTATAAATGGACTCTCCCAAGGTCTTAACCTGTTGGCCTGTATCATTTATGTAAAACTCTCTGCTTACATCATACCCACAAAAGTCAAAAATCCGACAGAGGGTATCTCCTAAAGCTGCACCGCGACCATGGCCAAGATGGAGAGGGCCGGTAGGATTAGCACTAACAAACTCTACCATTATTTTTTTCTTTTTTCCAAGGTTGTTGCGGCCATAATCACCCTTTAGGGTAATAATTTGTGAGAGGAGATCATACCATCGCTCTATTGTAACAAAGAAATTTATAAAACCAGCACCACCTATCTCGGCTTTCAAGATAACGTGATCATGGTCTATTAAATGCTGGATTATTATTTCCGCTATATTTCGAGGAGAGTTTTTCTGCTTTCCAGCAAGGATCATTGCCAGATTAGTAGCGAAATGCCCATGATCTTGATTGTTAGGAACCTCGATAACAAACTCTGGTAAGGGCACCTTTCTTAGATAACCCTCCCTAAAGCAAAGATCTAAGGTATTGCTAAGAATGTTAGTTAATTTCTTTTTCATACATATAGCCTTCCAGGTAGTTAATTTGGGCCTACTTGAAACTGCCTGCCCGCAAAGCTCTCGCTTGCGAGGCGGGCGGGGGAGCTTGAAATTAGAGGAAACAAAAAATAGTCAGTAGGTAATAAAGAAAACCGAGTTTCTAGTTTCAAATTTCAAGTTTCAATTTATATATTCCCGATTGTTTCTGCTTCCTAAAGAGCAAAGAACCTCGTAAGAGATTGTGTCAGCCCAGCGGGCAATATCGTCAGATGTGATTGCATTTCCTTTCTCTTTACCCAAAAAGCATACTCTATCGCCTTTTTTTATGCCTTTAATTCCGGTTACATCTGCAACGGTCAGGTTCATACATACCCGACCTATAATCCTTGCCTTTTGACCATGGATGAGTACATCGCCCTTGTTACTAAGAGATCTGCTCAGGCCATTAGCATAACCTGCTGATATTATAGCTATCTTTCTTAAGCCATCTGTATAAAAGATTCGACCATAGCTGATCGGAGTCCCATGTTCAACCTTCCTTACCTGTATAACACTGGAGCAAAATGCCATAACATGCCGTAAGGATGGGGGATTTACAAAATCTGTAGAGGGAAGCCCACCATACAGGATGATACCTGGCCTTACTATATCAAAATGGGCCTTTTTATATCTTATAATTCCTGCACTATTTGCAAGGCTATTCATGGTGAGTTTAACCCCGAGTCTGCGGCTGACAGAAATGGCTTCTTTAAAATTTTTGATCTGAGCATTTGTAAACAGCGTATCCTGTTCATCTGCTGAAGAAAGATGGGAAAAGAGCCCTTCAATTGTTATCCCCTTTATCTCTTTAAGCTGTTTTACGAAAAGACCGGTCTCACGAAAGTCGATACCAAGTCTGCCCATACCTGTATCAATTTTTAGATACACCTTGACGGCTCTTCCGCTTCTCTTCCCCTCCTCTGATAGTATTCGAGCAGAATCTATATCATAGATAAGAGGAATGAGGCTGCAACCAGCCACCTTCTTTGCCTCTTGAGGTGTGTTTATTCCAAGTAAAATTACAACTGGTATTTTAACTCCTGCATTTCTCAGTTTTATAGCTTCAGAAAGATAGTCCACGCCAAGTGAATCAATGTGATTTTTCTCTAATTCTCTGGCTACGGGGATTAGACCATGGCCATAGGCATCAGATTTGACAATTCCCATGATTTTGGTCTTTTTATCCACTAACTCCCTTATTTTTGTAAGATTATCCTGTAAGGCAGAAAGATCAATTGTTACTTTGTTAGGCGATATATTCATGATGACCAATTAAATTAGCTGATAATAGATTTAATATCAAGAACTATGTAAACTCATCCGATTACATGGGAGGCACATATAGATCCTAATAAAGATTTTGCTCTTGTAGTATATCTTGAGAATGTCAAATGCAAAATTTCAAAGCTCAAATTCACCCAGTTAAATCCCCACAGGGGTCCCGTTCCGAAGAGCGGAAATTTAACAGGGTAAATGTCTAAATCCAAAGGACAAATAAGAAAACGTTGACATTGATGCATTCTTGCCCTGTTAGGTATAAAAATGATAAGAATAATAATCTTTCTCGCTCAGGCGAGGCGGGCGGGTTTTAGATTTGGGTTTTGTCATTTGACATTTTTATCAACTTTAGGCACTTATAATTGTAGTTCACTTATAATTTTCTCTCTTACGTTTATTGTATTGAAAGAGGAATAACTATGCCTGTCTATCTCCAGGGCCAGATTGAAAGAATAACATATATCAACGATGAAAACGGGTATACTATTGCCAAGGTAAAGGTGCAGGGGCATCGGGGTCTCGTGACCGTGGTTGGAAACCTGATGGCACCTACCCCAGGGGAGATTATTAAAATGTATGGCGAATGGGTTAATCACCCCAGATACGGTGAACAGTTCAAAGTTGATCGCTACAAATCCTTGGTTCCTGCATCGGTTTACGGTATTCAAAAATATCTGGGCTCCGGTCTCATCAAGGGTATTGGTCCCATCATGGCCAGACGGATTGTTGAAAGATTTGGCAAAGAGACCCTTGATGTTATCGAAAAAGAAATTGAGAAACTGGCTGAGGTAGATGGTATTGGCGAGAAGCGTATCGGAATGATAAAACAGGCCTGGGAGGAACAGAAAGAGATCAGGGGGGTGATGATCTTCCTCCAAACGCATGGGGTTGGTTCAGGTTATGCCACAAAAATATTCAAACAATACGGAAACCGATCAATAATGGTTGTAAAGGAAAACCCGTACCGCCTTGCAACAGACATTTTTGGTATTGGGTTTTTGACTGCTGACCGCATTGCGGAAAAACTGGGATTTTCCAGAGATTCTGAATTACGGGCTGAAGCAGGCATACTCTATGTCCTCAACCAACTCGCTGATGAGGGTCATGTCTATTACCCTTATGAACCGCTCGTTCAAAAGTGCCAGGAAATCCTTGGTGTGGATCAAGAGGTCATTGTTAAGGCAATGAGTGTCATCGCAGAGAGCAGAATGATTGTCATTGATGATCTAAAAAAGGATGTTGATGATTTCAGGGAAAACAATAAGGCGGTATATCTTGCCAAGTTTTACCTTTCTGAAACAAGCATTGTCACCCGGATGAAAACCCTGATACATACTCCTAAATCAATACGGAATATTGATTTAGATAAAGCCATAGAATGGGTGCAACGGCAACTTCCTATTACTCTGGCAGAAAAACAGCTAGAGGCTATAAAATGCGCTGTTGAAAATAAGGTGATGATCATCACTGGTGGCCCTGGTACAGGTAAAACAACAATCATTAATGCCATTCTTAAGATCTTTTCAGGGATCAGCGTAAAAATCATGCTTGCTGCCCCCACAGGAAGGGCTGCAAAACGAATGAGCGAGGCTACCGGCCATGAGGCAAAGACCATTCATCGTTTGCTGGAGTACAGTATTCAGAAAGGTGGATTTCAGAAAAATGAGCTCAGTCCTCTGAAATGTGATCTTATGATTATAGATGAGGCCTCAATGATTGATACGATCCTGATGCATCACCTCTTGAAGGCTATCCCTCCTGGGGCTACCTTTATCCTGGTAGGGGATGTAAATCAACTTCCCTCTGTTGGGGCCGGAAATGTGCTCAAAGATATTATCGCATCCGGTGAAATAGCGATAGTAGAGCTCAATGAGATTTTCCGTCAGGCAAAGGAAAGCCTGATCATCGTCAATGCTCACAGAATCAACAATGGTCTGCTCCCCTCATTCAAATCTTTTGAGCAAAAACTGGATGATTTTTATTTCATTGAGCAGGAAGATCCTGAAGAGGTACTGAGAATTTTACTAGAACTCGTCAAGGAGCGCATACCACGCCGTTTCGGATTTGACCCTGTTAATGACATTCAAGTACTTACTCCTATGCATAAGGGCATAGTGGGGGCTGGAAACCTGAATATAGAATTGCAAAATGTGCTGAATCCGGTTGAAGACGGCGTTATAAGAGGAGGCCGAAATTTCAGGGTTCATGACAAGGTAATGCAGGTCAAGAATAATTATGATAAAGAGGTTTTTAACGGTGACATTGGAAGGATCACACGTATTGACCCTGAAAACCAGGAGGTAACTATCTCTTTCGATGAACGAGATGTTCCGTATGATTACACAGATTTAGACGAGATCGTTCTGGCCTATGCAGTATCAGTTCACAAATCTCAAGGCTCTGAATATCCAGTTGTTATTATGCCCATTCTCACCCAGCATTTTGTACTTTTGCAACGGAATCTGGTTTATACAGCTGTGACCAGAGGCAGGGATTTGGTGGTGATGGTTGGCACTATGAAGGCACTTGCAATTGGGGTTAAGAATGATAAGACACAGAAACGATATACCTATTTGAGACACAGGCTGAGCTGATCATTTGTTGAAGATTTCTTTCAGCTTTAACCAAAGAGATT
>DATKWM010000035.1:0-16373 GCA_035529575.1 Desulfatiglandales bacterium | reverse complement strand
CAAAATGATCATGATAAAGCAATACTCCAGAGATAAATGGGAGAAATACTGGAAAGAGAAACTTGGTATCAAAGGCTATTTTGATATTCAGATCGAGGCAGTTGAATTATCATGAAGCCTCAACTTTTGAACGTTACCAATAAATTTATATGCTGCCTATAATTCTTCTGTCAAGCTATAAGGTTTATCTCCTTTCGCCATAATTTTGGCGTAGATTTTCTTGACGCTGTGCACCAATCAGATTAATGTCCACTCATCGTCTGCCTTATCCAATACCCTTAAGAGGAACCTGCTAAACCCTGTTAAACTTAACCTGTTCAAAAACTTCTTCCACAATCTTTTTACGCCGGAGATAAATCTCTTCTTCATATTTCTTGCTGCGAGTCATCGCCTGGATCTTAAAATCATTTTTTCGATCTCTTGGTGCCTTAACTTGGACCTCTCCAATCCCCTTTAAAGTGAAATCCCGATCAATAGGAACCATTGTGATGATTAACCTTTTGACTGCTCCGTTCATAGGGTTTTCTGCCCAGAAAATAAGTGAGTTCTGTATTCATCATCGCTGTCAGTTAGTGCCCAATAGTTTCCCTGATATCAAATCGAATCATCTCAAAAAGTTTCTCTGGTTGCTCCTGAATTTCCTCCAAAATCTCTACTACTTCAGGTACACTTTTTTCTATTTTCATGGCGTTTCCACCTTTTTTGGGTTTATTTTCAAAGGCTTTAAGCCTAACACATACAAACCTTACTCACATACTCCCCTGATGCAAAAAGAGGTGCTTGTCATAAAGATAGAACAGTTGCTATAGGTGCATTTTTTCCTTTTTAAGCAATGAACTCTCATTCAAAGGATCAGCAGGGCGACTGCCCCAACTGCGAGATTATCAGTGCCGATGACATAAGATTCGCTTGGCAAGCCTTTTGCACCCATTATATTTGACCGATTCCGTCATACTGTTAGCGTAAGGTGTGATATATTGGCAAAGATTTAGGGAGTCAGCGTAAGGTCCGGCACTAAAAGTTTGACTTTTTATATTTCTCTTTATTATGCGATCAGAGTCTCTAACAAGATGAAAAAACCCATTTACTATGGATATATCTTAACTTTAATTGCCACTGTTATCATAGCGGTATCATTCGGAACACTATATTGCTTTGGTTTGTTTCTAGAGCCGTTAATTAGCGAGTTTGGCTGGACTAAGGCCACAATTTCAGGTGCCTATTCCGTTTCCTTTATCTTACATGGTTTTATGTATATTATTACCGGAAGGATAAACGACCGAGTTGGCCCTAAGATGGTTGTAAGGGTCTGCTGTATAATAATGGGCTTTGCCTATATCTTAATGGGCTGGATCAATGCTGTTTGGCATCTCTATCTTATCTACGGAGTAGCGCTTGCTATAGCGATGGGTGGCATTTATGTTCCCCTCGTCTCTACACTGGCTAGGTGGTTTGTCAAAAAGCTAGGCTTGATGACCGGTATTGTTGTTTCAGGTGTCGGCTTTGGGACGATGCTTTTGCCTCTGATAGTGCGATGGCTCATAGCAACCTATGAGTGGCGTGTTTCTTATGTTATCTTGGGTGTCTTAATTTTATTACTCCTAGTGCCCGTTACGCAATTTCTGAGACAAAAACCTGAAGATTTAAGACTGCTGGCATACGGCTCAGGCGAGAAACTAAAAAGGATGAGCCATGGGTCAGAAGCACCGGCAATGCCTTTACGTGACGCACTCCTTACCAGAGAATTTTGGATTTTTTGCGGCACCATTTCCTGTTTTGTGTTCGCCCAGCAAGTAATCCTGGTTCACATAGCCTCACATGCTGCTGTCCTTGGCTTATCGGCAACAATTGGAGCCAACATCTTGAGCATTATTGGTGGATCAAGTATCGTAGGTAGGATGACAATTGGAGCGCTCACTGATAAAATTGGCAATAAAAGATCGCTCACATTTGACATCGCTTTACTTCTATCCGCATTCCTTTGGCTACCAGTGGTCAAAGAGGTACGGATGCTTTATTTATTTGGCAGCATTTTTGGGTTTAGCTACGGCGGTTTGGTAGCCATGATGTCACCAATAGTAGCCGAGCTCTTTGGACTTGCTTCACATGGTGTGATCCTTGGAACACTATCTTTTATTGCGACAGCAGGAGGAGCGGTCGGTCCAGTCGTTGCGGGTTATCTATTTGATATAACTGGTGCCTATACGATAACCCTATTTATCTGTGCTGCTTTTGTTACAGTAAGTTTTGTGTTGGCAATAATCCTGTGGCGAGGGCGAGAATCCCGCTTAAGTCTTGGCTGAGAGCCCACATATCAACTCAGTTAATTGAAATAGATTTCTGGCGATTAGAGATAGATGACAGTTAGAGCTTGTGAGTTTTTAGTGTCAGGCCAGTCATTTGCAGCGAATACAGAAAGGGCCCTTAGGTCTCTGGTCCGGCGTATTTTTTCGTTGCCAGCAGTATTATAGGCCTTGGAATCCCTATTGATCTGATGATAAATTTTGTAACAATGTGAGGAGCAAATATACTAAGACAATAACGGATTTGATCAAAAAATACAGCAATAAGTGAAAGAGTTTAAATTATCCGAAGATAGTTGTGGTAACTTAAAGTATAACCTCAGACATCTGTGTAATGCATTTCAACCTTCATAAGATGTGCTGGTCAACGAAACAGATAATACAATTTTATTTCTCAATGAAAGCCAAAGCAAGCTACAGAGAATCCTTGAACCAATTGTACAAATTTGGTTACCTACCTCAGCATGCATCACCAATTCTGATAGTAGGTCTCGACCTTGATCAGCCCATTTGCCGAAAGGTTAATTTTAGCGCTAGGCTGTTAGTAACAAGTTGATTTATTGCTTTAAATTTGAATTCCCCGCTGCTTACAGCGCGGGATGGATTTAGGGTAAAATTGTACTTCGCTTTATCAGCGAAAAAAAGCGGAGCTGAAGTGATACCCTGCAGCTTGTGCGAGGAGAGTTCATTGGAAGGCCAAAGCCAATTTAGGAAATCACAGTTTCTTCTTTGCTGGGGGATTGTACCACTGTCAAAATTCTTTTAGCAGAGTTTTCGGCCAGATCTTGAGCATCCAAGAGATCCTTCTTCAGACGGTCAGCAGGTTTTTTAGGAATCAGATGAGTTAAGAAAAAATTGTATGTATAAAAATTATACAACACGTCCTTTTCGCTTAACTTTGTATTATTTTGCTTTATATGCCAATAACTAACATAAATCCAGAAAAATAACATTGCATGAGTTGAAAAAATCGAATCAATAATTTCGAGAGATAGCAAAAATCATCTGTTTTCTTAAAGCACATTTTTAGTGTAAAAGCCAATAAATTAAGGGGGTATATTCAGTCTCTTTAAAAATTTAAAAGCTTTCATAACTACATAAATTGATGCGGAAAATGTGTTTCTAAATTTCCTGCAGCTTTTACGCTAACTTTAGTGGCATGGACAACAATAATGCCAGAAACGTTCATTAGTAAAATACTGGCATGATGATTGCTAATTCTATGTCTAATTATCCAATCCATTGCAGGTAAGGATAGGAAATTCTTAGGACTAAAGTCAAAGGGGAGAAGAAATAATTTGTGGCCATGCTTGAGAAAATTAGAAAAATAGAAGCACTAAGGTCAGAACTAATGCAGGGAGGGGGGGCGAAGGCAGTAGATCGCCAACACAGAGCAGGGAAGCTAACAGCGAGGGAGAGGATAGAGAAGTTGTTGGACCGAGGAACGTTTTACGAGATAGAGATGTTCTTGAAGCCGGCAGAGACCGGAATTGGCATAGATAAAAAGACCATGCGTGGAGATGGCCTGATTTCGGGGTACGGTGAGGTAAATGGCAGACCTGTTTGTGTTTGGGCGCAGGATGCTACGGTTTTTGGGGGCAGAGCGGGAATCGTTCACGGTGCGAAGATAGTTACGCTTTTGGAACGAGCGCTCAAGGCGAGGATTCCTTGCGTAGGGTTGATTGATTCTCAAGGTGTGAGAGTAGAAGACATGATCACGATGCCAACCAATTACTCCTATGATAGGCTGCTGTACATTCAAACTGTGGCCTCGGGTGTGATCCCTCAGATATCACTGATCATGGGTCCATGCCTGGGTGCTGCTGCCATTTCCGCGCAGCTCTCAGATTTTGTGTTTATGGTACGCGATGTCAGCTATACCTATATATCCTCTCCTCCCGAAGGAGTAAGTTCCGATAAAATGGGAGGAGCTGACATGCATTTCAAGAACAGTGGGTGCTGTGATGTGTTGGCGGACGGAGATGAGGATTGTCTTGAAAAGGCGAGAGAATTGCTGAGCTTCCTGCCTATTAACAACAGCGAGAAGGCTCCCGATATTGATACAGGGGATGATCCAAACCGTGAAGTGCCGGAGCTTTTTGATATTGTACCTGTGGACAGCAAAAAAGCCTACCGTGTCCATGATGTTATCATTGTGATAGCGGATAATGGGCGATTTTTTGAGATAAGAGGTGGTTGGGCTACTAATCTGGTTATAGGCTTTGCCCGTTTTGGGGGGAAATCAGTAGGTATTATAGCAAATAATCCGCAAGTATTGGGGGGCTGCTTAGACGTGGATTCTGCGGATAAGTTGGCCCGGTTTGTTCGTTTTTGTGACGCTTTCAATATACCCCTGGTCTATCTTGCCGATACCCCTGCTTTTTTGCCCGCTATAGAGCAGGAGCACAAAGGCATAATCAGGCATGGCTCCAAGGCGATTTTTTCGAATAGTGTGGCCACCACTCCCCAAATACAAGTATATTTAAGGAAATGCTATGGTGGAGGGACCCTGGCTATGCCAGGCAATACTCTGGGCGGAGATTTTGGACTAGCATGGCCTACTACTGAATTATTATTGATGCATCCAGAAGGAGCAGTAGCTATCATTTATAGGAAAGAGATTAAGTCCGCAGATAACCCAAATGAGGAGTTCAAAAAGAGGCTTGTAGAATTCAAGAATGCAGGAGCAGTTGAGAATGTTTGGGAAGCTAAAAAATTACAAGATTACATAAATCCAAAAGATACGAGATCAAAAATCATAAGGACATTAAGGATTTTGGAGGGGAAAAAGGAGGAAACTTATTGGAAAAAGCACGACAACATGCCTTTATAAGTAAAAAGGACAATAGGGTAAAGGTTAAGATGAGCGGAGTGTTCTACTTTAGAGTGTTTTTATCGTTGCGACCAAGTCAAGAGTGGAGTTAAGGCAGTTGGTGGAAGAGAATTGAGCAATGAGTAATTCAAGAGAAAAGAAAGTCGAATTAGAGCAGCTAAAGAAGAGATATGAGCTTGGTGGAGGACCGGAGGCCATAGAGAAGGTGCATGCAAAGGGGAAGCTCACTGCCAGAGAGAGAGTTGAGCTATTTGCTGATCCCGGAAGTTTCAGGGAGTTCAATCTGTGGGCTCAACCTACTAAGACAGGATTTGATATTGACAAGAGGGATAACCCTGGTGATGCTGTTGTGACTGGCTTTGCCAGGGTAGATGGACGTCCTGTATGCGTCTATGCCCATGATTTTACTGTGCTGGGTGGTTCACAGGCTCCTGTACAGCATTGGAAGATTTGCAAGGCTATGAATACCGCAGTGAAGATGGGTATTCCCTATATAGGGATCATAGATTCTGCGGGTGTTCGTATATATGATGCCTTTGGTATTAATTCCGGTGCTGGTATGGGCAGGAATGCGGATGTATGGTATTCGCCATCCATGGCATCGGGAATTGTACCAAGTATAAGCCTGACCCTTGGGGCATCGTATGCTGGAACAGCCTACTCCCCGTTCCTGGCAGATGTTTTATTCATGGTGAAAAAACCATATTGTTACATGTCGCTAGCATCCCCGGAGCTTTTGAAATCGGTAACATTCAAGGACGTTACTCGAGAGGAGATAGGAGCACCACAACTTCATGCCGAGATCACCGGTTCTTGTGACTATCTTGGAGAAACAGAGGAAGATGTTCTCCAAAAAGGCAGGGAGCTGTTAAGCTTTCTTCCTTCCAATTGTCGGGAAAAGCCACCTATTTTAGACACAGGAGACAATCCGGGACGTATTGATGATACATTAATAGATATTGTCCTTAATAACCCCAAAGAGCCTTATGATATGCATGAAGTCATAAGCAGAGTAGTGGACAATGGATACTTTTTTGAGCTTAAAAGTGAATATGCCAAGAACATCATAGTAGGCTTTGGGAGGTTGGGAGGCCGTTCAGTGGGCATTGTAGCCAATAATCCTTTATTTATTAATGGAGCATTAGACTTCAGAGCAGTGGAGAAAGAGGCAAGATTCATTCGCTATTGCGATGCGTACAATGTGCCTCTGGTATTCCTTGTTGATACTCCAGGGTTTTTTGCAGATCCGAAACAGGAGCGTGATGGTTTTGTGCGTCACGCAGCTATGGTGTCCTATGCTATTTGCGAGGCTACTGTACCCAAGATTACAGTTTATATCGGGAGGTGTTATAATAATGCACATATGGCAATGGGTACGCGACTGATGGGTGTTGACGTGGTTCTTGCTTGGCCTATGGCAGATATTAAACATGTGGACTTCGACGAGTCGCTAGAGGCGGTATACGGAAAGAGGCCGGAAGATCTTGAACCGGATGAGATTGAGGAATTTAGCAAGAAATACTTTGACTCTCCCCGACAGACAGGCGCACTTTTGATGCTTGATGACATTATAAATCCAGCAGAAACACGCCCAAATTTAATATCCTTTTTGGAAATAACCGAAAGAAAAGAGGTAATAGGGCCTAACAAAAAGCATGGCAACATGCCCTTGTAGAATTTGGATGGGTGATTATAATATATGATATTCTTGTCATTAACGTGGAAAGGTAAGATAGCGCTTAACAATAATTTTCGGAGAGAAATGTAGTCCGGAATAAAAGGAGACAATGGTTATGAACGTTGCAAATAAAGTGCGTATAACGCAAGAAATGAGAAAGGATATTGTTTATCAAAACAAGGGTGGTCGAGGTGCAGGAAGGATTGAAGCCGCTGAGGGCAAAGTTGAGAGGGTAAAAGAGGAAGGCCGAATACCATATCGCCCGGAAGTCAAGCTTTGTATTGAGCGGGCCCGGTTAATCACCGAAGGCTATAAGCAGGCAGAAGATGATCCCATGGTTCTAAGAAGAGCCAAAGCTTTGGCTCACTACTTGGATAATAGGACACTGTATATCCTACCTCATGAGCGTATAGTTGGAAATATTGCCAGCAAACCTAGTTCCCTGATCACCTTCCCGGAAAAATGGAGCAGGTGGCTAGATAAGGCGGTAGATGGTGAATATGCGGTGCTTCTAACTAATGAGGACGAGAGACAGGAATTGCATGAGATTCATAAATATTGGCAGAATAAATCCGTTCATGGTATGGAGCGCCGTTTGATCCCTAAAGACGTACTCGACTACTGGTTCTATCCTAACCAGGGGGTATTTCTGTGGCGGCATGGTGGCCACATAGGAACGCCGAACTATGAAAAACTTTTTAAAGTGGGTTTGAGGGGTATCCTCGATGAGGCAAATGCTCATCTGAAGCAGATCTCCTCAGACCCTGAACTCTACCTTCATGCCCGGGACTATCTTAAGAAAAAGGCCTTCTATGAGGCGGTAGTCATCGCAACTGAGGCGGTGGTCCAGCAGGGGAAGAGGTTTTCGCAATTATGTCGGCAGAAAGCCGCTAAGGAAAAGGACAAGAAGAGAAAGGCAGAGCTGAAGGAGATGGCAAAGATATGCGAGTGGGTACCGGAAAACCCGCCCCGCACCCTTCATGAGGCATTGCAGTTTTATTGGTTTGTCAACCTTGTGGCGCGCGTTATCGACCTCCAGTCATCTGGCAATGGGGAGAGAATTGATCAAATATTCTATCCATTTTACAAGAAGGATAGAGAGGCGGGCAAGATCAAATACGAACAGGCCCAGGAACTGGTAGAGCACCTGCTGCTCAAGTTCAATGAGGAAGGGGCATTAATTGCTCCCTCACAACCCGCGGCAGGCCCATTGATAACCCGTGTGATCACTGTTGGGGGTGTAACTAGTAAAGGGATTGATGCGACGAATGAGATGACTTACATATTCATGGATGCAAAGAATGAGATGGGTTTGAATCAGCCGGCACTGGCCGTGAGGTTGCACCCCCAGACTCCTCAAGCACTCTATAAAAAAATTGTGGACTCTTTGCTGAAGCAATCAGGAGTTTATTCTTTCTTTAATGACAGTATGATGATTCCCTTTTTGTTGAACCTTGGTATACCCCTTGAAGACGCTCGAGACTATACCACAGACGGTTGCATGAGGTGGATTATACCGGGAAAAGCCATGTGCAATCGGGCTTTAGGTGGGACGGTGGCTCTGCCCAAGTGCCTGGAATATGCCATTTATCAGGGAGTAGATAAATTTAGTGGGAAGCAGGTAGGAGCTCGAACTAGTGATCCCTTAGGCTGGGCCTCCGTGGAGGATGTGATGCAGGCCTATGAGGAACAGCTCAGATTCTTCATACATAAGCTGGTGACCATCTATAACGTGGTGGACGTACTTGATGAGCAATGGCTGCCTCAGCCTTTTCTCTCTGGCGTGTTAGATGGTTGCCTTGAACGAGGGAAAGACTGTCGGGAGTATAAATATTATCCCAACACTATTATACAACCAGTCGGCCAAGTCACAATCATTAATTCCTTAGCTGCTATGAAAAAGCTGATATTTGAGGAAAAGAAGGTTTCCATGGCAGAGCTCATTGATGCCCTGAAGAACAACTGGGAAGGAAGGGAAGAACTTCGCCAGAGTTTTCTTGCTGAACCTCCAAAGTGGGGCAACGACGATGATTATGTAGACTTGATAGGTGTGGAATTCTATAACAGGACGAACCAGGTCATCAAGGACTTTAAAAATATTTGGGGCGTTTCTTTTAATGAGGATGGAACAGGGGCTTCCACCTATTATGATTATAGCGGGCTCACCGGAGCCACCCCTGATGGCAGAAAGGATCGGGACTTGTTTAACGACGGAACCGTATCTCCTCAGATCGGAACCGATGTGAAGGGACCATTGGCTACAATGAAGTCTGTAAGCAAAATAGATCATGCTGGCACTTTTACTCATCTGTTCAACCAGAAGTTTACTCCCCGAGAATTAAGTCAAAATAATGGTTCCAATTTCATAGCCCTGCTCAAGAGTTTTGTTGACCTTGGTATTCACCATACTCAGTTTAATGTGATAGAACGAGAAACATTACTCGACGCCCAGTCAAATCCCGAGAAGTACTCTGACCTAGTGGTGAGGATTGCAGGGCTTGCCGCCTACTTTGTTGACCTGTCTAAACCGGTTCAAGACCAGATTATTGAGCGGACAGAGTTAAGCTTCGGATGAGCAACCTATACCTCCTCCTCTCAATGATTATAAGATGATAGAGACCGGGGGAGATCTTATAGGTATCTGTAAGTATCCCTTTATAAACATCTTGCAGGATCAAGGGTTTAAACTGCCGGAAAGAATGTGACATCTATTAGAATGCCGCATGAAGAAAAGAGTTCCTATTAGACCTAAAAATACAAAGATTGTTAATCGGGATTTTGGATCCATATTTCTTATTCAGCATTATAGCATTCATGACGGACCAGGTTTTAGGACCACGGTATTTATGAAGGGATGTGCACTCAAATGCAGGTGGTGTCAAAATCCAGAATCCTGGAAGCCTTATCCAGAACTTATGACACGTGACGCAAAGTGCATTTTATGTAGGAAATGTATTGATATATGTCCCGTCGACGCAATTACTCTTGGTAACAATGGATGTAGAAATATTGATAGGGAAAAATGCAAGCTGTGCTTTGAGTGCGTGGATATATGCCCCACAGGTGCCTTAACCAAAGTGGGAGAATGCAAAACCGTAGAAGATATAGTAGGGGAAATCAAGAAAGACGAACTTTTTTACTACAGGTCCGGTGGGGGAGTAACTATTTCAGGAGGCGAACCCTTGTGTCAGCCGTCATTTACCCATAAGTTACTAAAGGCTTGTAAGGAAAGGGGTTATCATACTGCCCTAGATACATGTGGATTCGCTCCTTGGTCAGCACTGGAACGGGTGCTAGAGTATGTTGACCTTGTTTTGTATGATATCAAACACATGGATCCAAAGCCTCACAAAGAGGCAACCGGAAAAAGCAATGCCCTTATTCTAAGAAATGTGCGTAAAATTCCTCGCCACATAAAAGTGTGGCTCAGAATACCATTAGTCCCCGGGTATAATGACTCTGATGAGAATTTAAGAAAAATAGGGGAACTCGGCAGAGAGATAGGTGCAGAGAAAGTGTCGATTCTTCCCTTCAATAGGGCTGGCGAGGAGAAATACCGATCAATAGGCAGGCAATCACCTATGGCTGAAATTGAACCACCAAGCAAGAAAAGAATTCACGAAGTACAAAAATTTATTGAAAATTTTGGACTTCGAGTAACTGTCGGAGAATAGTCTATAATTTGGGGAACTTCAATGTGCATTTTTTATACGGAATCATCTTTCTTTTCCCTAGCAAGCAAGGGTGAGGTACCTATCTCTGGGAGAAAGTCGTTTCAACAAAGTTTATCAAAAGATGCTCCCACATGCTCATGGCCCCTTGTACGGTTCTTAAATTGGGTTCAGAAGTTCCCAGCAGCACTTTCCCTATAGGTATTATTAAGAATAGAAGATTCTAAATGATAAGCGTATGCCGATGCTTTCGAATTTTCCTATGTACTTGGAATGGCCCATCATGATTCCAAAAAAACTTTGGTCGATGATTGGAGTTCAATTGATCTTTTTTTAGTGGCCACATGACACATTAAGGAGAAAGAAAAATTGTATGCGAAATAGAGACTTAAAAAACATATATCTAAATTTAATATTTGGTTCATGTATCGCATAGTTCTGATTTTCTTACATTCATTTTACAAATTGGTATTGATTAAAATTCTTAAGGAGCTAAGGTAATGGATTTTAGATTTTCACCAGATGAAGAAAAATTCAAGCAGGAGGTTTATAATTTTTTTATTCGAGAGCAGGAAATTGTTAATGAAGCGAGAAAAGAGTGGGGTTCTGGTTTGGGATTTGGTCCATATTGCTGGGAGATATTAAAGAAAATTGGCTCGAAAGGGTGGCTTTGTCCTACATGGCCTAAAGAATACGGCGGGCTAGAGCTATCTTACATGTATCGCTATATTATTATGGAGCAAATGCAATATTTTATTAACATATACTCTACAGTTGGAGCTGGAATGGCAGGGCCTATAATATTAAGGCATGGGGGTGAAAAACAAAAGAGAGAGTATCTACCCAAGATAGCCAAAGGAGAGATAGAGTTTGCCTTAGGGTACACTGAACCTGACGCTGGTTCAGACCTTGCTGCTATCAGTATCAAAGCTGAGGAAAAAGAAGACTATTTTGTTATAAATGGATCTAAACTTTTTAATACCAGAGCTCATTATGCACAATATCATTGGTTAGGAGCTAGAACGGAGGAAATTGATTCCAAAAAAAAATATAAAGGAATTTCCCTGTTTATTATTGACTTAAAAACGCCAGGAATCGCGATTACCCCCATTTGGACAGTTGGGGGCACAAGAACTAATGAAGTTTTCTACGGTGATGTTTATGTCCCGAAGGAAGCCCTAGTTGGTGAGAAAAACCGCGGATTTTACTATATCTTAGAGGCTCTTAATTATGAAAGACTCTCGACTGTGGCAGGGCGTGAGAGAGATTTTCAAGAGCTTCTAAGTTATGTAAAAGAGAAGGGTTTTGGTAAAGACGTGTTAACTCGACAAAGGCTTGCTGAAATAGCTATAGATATTGAATCAGCCAAGCTTTTTGCACTGAGGGTTGCTGCAATGCTTGATAAAAATCAAATTCCCAACCATGAAGCATCAATGTTAAAAATGGTAGTGGCTGAAACTGAGCAGAGCATGGTACAGACAGCAATGCAGATTTTTGGCTCTTATGGTCAACTTCGGAGAGGATCGAAGTGGGCGCCATTAGATGGTAAATTTGAAGTGATGTATAGGGACTCTGTAGAGCGCCTTATCACAAGAGGTACTTCCGAAATCATTAAAAATATTATAGCACAAAGGGGCCTGGGATTACCTAGAGGTTAGAAATTTTTCTTTCAGTGAGGAATACGATGGATTTTACGTTTTCGCAATCAGAAAAACTAATTAAAGATAGTGCAAGGGAGTTTCTAGAGAAAGAAGCAATCGACATTTCCCGACAAGTAGAAGAAAATGAAGAAGGATGTTTGCTGGAATTATGGCAAAAGATGGCACACTTAGGATGGATGGGGATAATGCTACCTGAAAAATATGGTGGATTCGCCGGAAATTTTCTAGAATTAATACTAATCCTAGAAGAAACCGGAAGAGCCTTAGTTCCAGGACCATTGATTGCTACCGTTTGTTCAGGTTTGTCAATCCTCAAGTATGGAAATGAAGGGCAGAGAAAGGAATTCCTGCCAAGGATAGCAGAAGGAAAACTCATCCTATCAACAGCATTTATTGAGGCAGGCTCAACTACAGACAAAAATAGAAAAATAAGCCTCAATAATGGGGACTACATATTAAGTGGAACAAGATTATTTGTACACGGTGCGCGTGTTGCTGATTGGTTCATCTATAAAACTGAAAACGGGAAAGGAAAAACCTTATTTTTAATTGATGCCAAAAGTCACGGAATAAAATGCAGTGTTTTAGAGAGTATTGCCCCAGATAGGATTTATGAGGTGGTTTTTGATAAGGTAAAAGTGCCTAAGAAGAATATTTTAGGAAAAAGAGAGAACGGAAGCAGAGTGGCTAGGGAAATAGAAGAGTGGGGAGCTTTGTGTGAGAGTGCATTTATTCTGGGCTTCTTACAGAGAGTTTTGGATATAACCGTGAAACACGCCAAGAGAAGAGAGCAATTTGGAAGGCCCATAGGTAGCTTTCAAGCAATTCAGCATCAGTGTGCTGATATGGCCACGGAGATCGATAAGGTTAAGTTTCTTACATATCAAGCGGCTTGGAAGTTGAGTGAGCAAGTTCCAGCAACCAAAGAGATTTCCATGGCAAAGGCTCGTGCAAGCGATATTTCTCGGAGTATTTGCTTGCTTGGCATCAAAATTCATGGCGGTATTGGGTTAAGTGAGGAGCACGATATGGCGCTTTACTTTAGGAGGGCAAAGATGTCAGAGATAGCTTTTGGAGATGGTGACTTTCATCGCGAAATTATAGCTCAACAATTAGGTCTTTAGGCTTAAACTTGGTTCACTAAAATACCATAAAAAAGTTGCAAGAAAGTCAACGCATATTGTTTAAGCTGAGAGAAATCTGTTTATGCTAGCACATGAAAATTTTGGCAACCCATACGGGGTGATGCTAAGGAGAGGGAAACTTATTTTTCAAATAATAGCTAGTGGTGATATTTTGTTGTATTTAAAGGAGTTAGGGTTGTGAAAATAGGTGATATCATAAAAAGAGCTTCGAAATACTATCCAGATAAATTAGCATCTGTATTTAAGGATGTTCGCTTAACATATAAAGAACTAAACGATCGTACAAATAGGGTTGGGAATGCACTTTTGAATGCAGGCGTTGGAAAAGATGATAGGATAGGCATTTTGTGTTATAATAGTAATGTTTATCAAGAGATATTCTTTGGAGCAGCTAAGACTGGAGCTGTTACTACCACCATCAACTGGCGGCTGTCGCCAAGGGAGATAAATTTTGTCATTAATGATGCCGAGGTGAAAGTTTTGTTTGTCGCTGATAATTTCTGGGGAAAGATCGAATCGGTAAAAGATGAACTTTCAACAGTAAAAATTTTTATATCAATTGGACAAAAAGTCCCGGGCACAATATATTATGAAGACCTTATAAAATCTTCCGATATTGACGAAATTAATATTGATCTGGATCCGCATGACACTGTTTGGCAGTTATATACCAGTGGAACTACCGGTCGACCGAAAGGGGTTATGTTGACGCATAGAAATCTAGAGGCTGATGCAGAACACAATATTATTGGCAACCAACTGAACCGCGATAATGCCATCCATATTCAAGTTTATCAAATGTTCCATATAGCTATGAAGCGTATTGTTTATACGGCTTATATTTTTGGCACTACTGTGTTTCTTGAAAAATTTGACTTGAAAGAGTTATGTGAGCTGATAGAAAAGGAAAAGTGTACTGATCTTGGAATGGCACCTGTTATGTGGAAAGCTTTTATGGATTATCCGGATCTTAATAAATATGATTTGCGCAGCTTAAAATACGCAAGTTATTCAACCTCACCAATGCCAAGGGCGCTTATCAAAAGACTTTTAGAAAAATTTCCAAATATTACCTTTTTTTCGACCTACGGCCTTACAGAAGCTGGCTCTTCTCTGACTATATTGCCTGCGAGTGACTATGTGTTGGATGGCCCTGATTGGAAGCTTAGAAGATTGCAGTCATTGGGCCGTCCAATGATGGGCGTAGATGTGAGAATTGTAGATGAGAAAGGCGAAGATTGTCCTCCAGGAAACCCTGGTGAAATCATCGGGCGAGGAGAAAACATTATGAAGGGATATTGGAAATTGACAGAGGAAACTCAAAAAACCATAAAAAATGGATGGTTATATACGGGTGACGTGGGATACTGGGATGAATATGGATACATCTACCTAGCGGATAGGAAAAAGGATATGATTATTAGTGGAGGAGAAAATATCTATTCTCGAGAGGTTGAAGAAGTGATAAATGAGCTGGAAGATGTTGTGGAGGTAGCTGTTATTGGCGTTCCCGATGATATATGGGGGGAAGCTGTAAAAGCAATCATAGTTAAATCTTATGATTCGGAATTAACTGAAGCGGATGTTATAAATTACTGTGCGCAAAACATTGCAAGTTACAAAAAGCCAAAGTCAGTTGATTTTGTGAGTGAGCTCCACCGGAATGCTACTGGAAAAATAATGAAAAGGCTGTTAAGAGAAAAGTATTGGAAAGGTAAGGAAAGAAAAGTTTAATTTGAAAGGATCTTGGAGCACATGGCTTCATATATTTATGTAGATTAAATATGTATAATAAATATACACTTATTATAACAATCTACTGCTTTTTGATTTGTTGAATCAAGTCTTCTGAAGCTTGTGGGTGCAAGGAGGGCAAAAATGTTAGGTTTCGTGGGGACGGGAATGATGGGGGCTCCAATGGCCGAAAATCTTCTGAAGGCTGGCTTTGAGATTATGGTCTATGACATTCGACCTGAAGCGACGAAAAATGCCGTAGCGTTGGGTGCCAAATCGGCAAGAAATCCTTCTGACATGGCATTCTGCGACGTAGTTTTTGTTATCGTCAACACCTTTGAGCAAGTAAAAGATGTTGTCTTGGGAGAAAATGGTATCGTTCAGGGTTTTAGAGGTGAGGAGCCGTTAAGACTCGTGGTTATGTCAACGGTATCGCCTAATCTAATCAAAAATTTAGCTAATAAAATTGAAACTAAAAAGATTACTATCATCGACGCGCCTGTGAGTGGCGGGCCGGTAAAGGCTCAGGAAGGACTTTTATCGTTTATGGTTGGAGGTGAGAAAGACGTCGTAGCCTCCATAAAGCCATATCTTCAGACCATGGGTAATAATATTTTGCATATAGGTCCTTTGGGCTCAGGTCTAGCAACGAAGTTGGTAAACAACATCGTCACTCTTACCACCCTTTATGTGATTCCGGAAGCATTGAGACTTGGCCTCAAAGGTGGCCTTGATATTAGGACCATGGTGGAAGTTATGAGAGTGAGTACTGCCAATAATTGGCATTTCGACCATTGGAGTTCATATGTGGGTTTTCTGGGCATGCTGCTTGGCGATCCAAAGGCGCATGAGTCATTGAATTTAATTGCTATCAAAGATATTCAAACTGCATTAGCGTGGGCTGAGGAACTTGGATACGAAGCATGTGTCTTGAAGGCTATTCTTTCACTGATAGAGTCAGGTGTAAATTCAAATGGACTCATTACAGAGGAGTTATTCGATCAAATGATAAATGCAAACATTAGCGATAAGCAATAGTAAGCCTTTGTTTCAGTCGAATGAAATTCTTTTTTCGCATCATACCCCTTCTAAACTCATTTTTAAGAGTACTGGATCTGAGCGAGAGATTATGAGGTTCATCAAATTCATTCATTTATTTCCACACAAAACCATTTGAAGTTTAGAAATCGATAACAATCAAATTATTTGTGGATCTTCTCCAAATTAGTTGGTCAAGATTAAGGCTTAAATCTTATTTGATTAATGATTTCAGTAGGTATAGCTTTTAAAAGGAACTCCGATAATGGGTACCTATCAGGCTCATCATAGCAGTTGCCTATAAAAGTAA
>DATKWM010000034.1:0-9515 GCA_035529575.1 Desulfatiglandales bacterium | reverse complement strand
GCCATTATGATCTTTTCAATCTCTGTTGTCCCCTCATAAATCTCTGTGATTTTGGCATCCCTAAAGAGTCTCTGAACTTTATACTCAGCGAGATACCCGTATCCTCCATGCATCTGAAGGGCCATATCAGTACATTTAACTGCCATCTGGCCACAGAATGATTTGGCGGCAGCAATAAGCTTCTGGTCAATCGTGCCTGAATCAACTTTCCAGGCTGCTTCATAGACCAGGTTTCTACCGGCCTGTATCCAAGAAAACATATCAGCTATCTTGAATTGAATTGACTGAAAAGAGGATAAGGGGGCATTAAAGGCTGTCCTCTTTTTCACGTGCTTTATGCTTTCCTCCAGGGCAGCACGTGCTGTTCCAACTGCCTGGGCAGCCACAATAATCCTAACGAGATCAAAGAGATGCATAGCCTCAATAAACCCATCTCCCGATTTGCCTACAAGGTTGGAAGTAGGTACTCTGACATTGTTGAAGAAAAGTTCAGCAGTATCAGAGGCTCGAATTCCGAGTTTTCCTGTTAAATGACTTGACTCAAATCCTTCTCGATCTGTCTCCACCATGATCATACTATGTCGTGCATGTCTGTTTGGATTATCCGGATCGGTTTGAACAAAACAGATGAGATAGTCTGCTCGGTCTCCATTTGTAATAAACATCTTTGAGCCATTGATGATATATTCATCACCTTCTCTCACGGCTGTTGTAAGGGTAGCACCTGCCAAATCAGATCCGGCATCCGGCTCAGTAAATGCAGCACCCATGACTGCTTCACCTTTTACCAGAGGGGGGAGATATTTCTTTTTTTGTTCCTCAGAGCCAAAGGCCTGTATGATTTCGGCTCCATAGGATGAGATAAGAATTGCGATAGCTATACCTGGATCAACAGCAGCAAACTCTTCAACTAT
Source organism: Desulfatiglandales bacterium (assembly GCA_035529575.1). GTDB lineage: Bacteria > Desulfobacterota > DSM-4660 > Desulfatiglandales > B25-G16 > B33-G16. Next base: position 8,601 of record DATKWM010000034.1, on the reverse strand, counting down.
CAGACAATACTCCAGTATACCCATACCTGGCCCTTCATACTCCTCTTTGATAAATGTTCCCACAAAACCTAAATCCGCTGCCTTCTTAAAGATCGCCTCATCAAAGGATTCATCCCTATCAAATTCTTCCGCCCTATCCGGAAATTCCCCTTCAGCAAACTCTTTGGCTGCCTTCACTATATCCTTTTGTTCTTTGCTTAGCTCAAAATCCATTCCTATTATCCTTTCTTTACTTCCAGTACCTTAGCTTTTAGAACAGGAACAATTTTAAATAGGTCATCAACAATACCATAATCGGCCGTCCTGAAAATAGGGGCCTTTGGATCTTTATTGACAGCGATGACTACACCCGCCCCACTGGTTCCAGCCATATGCTGGAAGGCCCCACTTATGCCAACTGCTATATAGACCTTAGGGCTGACTGATTTGCCTGAGGTACCAACCTGTAAATATTTGGGCAACCAATTCTTATCAACAATAGGCCTGGAACAGGAAACAACTCCACCGAGAGCTTCGGCAAGTTCTTTAATAAGAGAGATATTTTCTTCTTCTCCGATGCCCCTCCCAACAGAAACAAGAAGTTCTGCCTGGGTTATATCCACATCGCCGGCTGCCATTTCAACAAATTCTATAAAACTCTTTTTTACCGGTATGTCTGTAACAGGAAAGTCTTTTTGAATTATTTCAGCTTTCCTGTCACCGATTTTATCTTTGGGAAATACGCCTGCTCGTATGGTAAGGAGACATCCCTCAGATTTGGCAAAGGAAACATTGGCAAAGATTTTTCCATTAAACATCTGTCTCTGGGCAATAAATGTATTGTCTTTAGGTATAATATCTATGCAGTCGGTAGCTAAGGGGAGGCCAGTTTTAACAGAGAGACAGGGAGCAAGTTCCATTCCCCATGATGTATTACCAATAAGGGTAAGTGCTGGTTTTGACTCCTCAATCAATACATATATGATCTCTTTATGGATATCTGCATTAAAATTTTTAAGCCTCTCATCATCAAATGTAATTATTTTATCAGCCCTGTCGGAAATATTTTCAGCAAGGGAGCTCACGTCATGGCCAAGAATAATGGCGGTAACGGTATGTGATAGCTTTTGGGCAAGCTCACCAGCCTTCCATAACATCTCAAAGGTTATATCCCTTGTCTCACCAAGTCTATGTTCAACAATAACGAATAGTTCGCTCATTATTCCATCACTCCTTTCTTTGTTAGGATTTTAATAAAATCAGAAGCGATTGTGTCTGGGTCTCCGGTTAACATCTGAGCTCCTTCAGTTTCTGGTGGCAGATAGACCTCTTCAACAATGGTCTTGGGAGATAGCTCCTCATCAGATAAGCCTAAATCAGCAAGGTTTATGATTTTTAGCTCTTTTTTGGCGGCCTTCCTGATACCCAGAATAGAGACGTATCTCGGTTCGTTGATACCTGTCTGGATAGTTATTAAGGCAGGTAGATCAATAAGTGAAACCTCCCCAAGGCCACCTTCAAGCTCTGATGTAGTCCGGGCCTTTCCATCCTCTATTTCAATAGTGGTAACCATGCATGCATGATTTAGATTTAACTCTTCTGCCATCATCATGCCAACTACTCCACCGTTATCGTCGTCGGCAAGCACTCCAGTAAATACGAGATCATATGGTAAATCCTTTACTACTCGGGAGAGAATCTTTGAGATTCCAATGCTATCAAACCGACTTATATCATCTACTTCAACTCTGATAGCCCTGTCAGCACCCATAGCCAAAGATCTTCGTAAGACCTCCTCATCATCCTCGCTTCCTACTGTAACGGCTACAACTTCTCCACCGTACTTTTCTTTCAGGATGATAGCCTCTTCGATTGCGTAGTTATCCCAATCATTGAGAACAAATGCAAGCTGGTCTTTTTTAATCCCTTTTTTCTGCTCATCAATTACTAAATCTACCTCTTCAGTAAGAGGCACCCTTTTCACGCACACAACAATATCCATGCTTTACACCTCCAAATTAGTTGTTATAAAATAGCATAATAATTATATATTCGTTCACAGGTTCAATGGTTCTCGGTTCATAGGTTCAGTTGGTCTTGAGCTCAGTCTCTTTGCCGACATTCCGAGAATACGGCGTCGCATCGGGCGATATAAAACTAACATCCGGAAACTTGTAAAACCCATTTTCTCTGTTTCCCCTAATAGGCTTTATAGTCGCTGTCAAATTATGTTCGCAGCCGCTGAACCTGCTAGCCATCCGGCAGGCGGGGCTGATAAAAATCTCTAAACTTGCAAACAGACAACCCGGAACGCTTAACCCTTTTTTAACCGTGAACGGCTACATATTTATTAACTATTGCTCAGGTAGTAGTTCTAAAGCGTTGAAATCAGAAGTTCCATCAAATCAACCACCTTCATCTGACCTTCTAATCCGCTTGTCTTGATAGCATCATCAAAATTGAGAAGACAAAAGGGGCAGGATGTAACAATAACATTCGCACCTGCTTCATGGGCCATGGCGACTCTTTTTTCACCCATTCTCATCTCTTCCTCCTCAATGTCATACCAGAGATTAATATCACCCCCACCACAGCAAAAGCTTCTATCCCTGTTTCGTTCCATCTCTACTATTTGGATACTAGGGATTGAGGCAAGGATTTTTCTTGGAGCCTCGTAGATACCATTATGCCGTCCTAAATAACAGGGGTCATGGTAGGTATATATGTCTTCATTGTCAAGCGATTTAGCTGGCTTCAGTTGACCACTTTCGATAAGGGGAAGAAAAAAATCGGTATAGTGTTTTACAACCAAATCGCCAGGGTAGTCGTTTTTCAGTGTATTAAAGGCATGGGGGTCTGTGGTAACAATCTGTTTAAACGTGCAGGTTTTAAATGTTTCGATATTCTTTTCCACTAAAAATTGAAAGAGGCCTTCCTCACCGAGTCTTCTTACCTGATGGGCTGAATCCGATTCTCTGGGGCCAAGAATACCAAATGTTACCCCTGCTTTATTGAGGCCCTTAACAATAGCCATGGCTACCTGTTGTATCTGGGGATCAAAAGAGGCATAGCTGTCAACAAAGTAAAGGACATCTACCTCATCTCCCTCTTCAAGTATCTTGACAGAGACATCATCTAATTCTTTGACCCAATCCGCCCTTTTGCTAGGTGGTTTACCGAAGGGATTACCTGTCTTCTCAAATCGTAACAAGGCATCCTGAAAATCCTTGGGAATCATGCCCGATTCAACCATATATCTCCTTAAATCTACCATCTTATCAATATATTCAATAAAGACCGGGCATTCCTCCTCACAGGCCCCACAGGTGGTGCATGACCAGATTTCGTCAGGGGCAAGAACCTTTCCTATCAAGGTAAGGTTATGATCTTGTGAATCGGTTTTTGCTTTAAAATTAATGAGAGGATTGCCTTGATAAGCGTAATCCCTGACCTTTAAGGTAACTTCCATAGGTGATAATGGCCGTCCTACTGTATTTGCCGGACAGTTATCGGAACATCGGCCGCATTCCGTGCAGGTGTAAAAGTCGAGAATATGTTTCCAGGTAAAATCCTCTACCTTTTCCACCCCTAAGGAATCTAATTCCTCAATATTTTCGATATCCCATCGTGGAGGTTTTATGGAACCCTTTTTGAGCTTTCTAAAAAATACGTTGAAGAGGCCTGTAATGATATGAAAGTGTTTCCCAAGAGGGAGGTAGTTGAGGAAAACCATCAGTGTCAGAATATGAAGCCAATAATTCCACAGAAAGATCAATTTTAACGTATTTTGACTGAGACCATGAAAGAGATACGCGGCAGTATTTGCAGCAGGCAGCCAGAAGGCATTTTTCTCTCCGAGTAGAATTCCGCTTCCATCCATAGCCATATCGGTTATCATTAGAAAACTAATCAGGCCAAGCACTAAATAGGCGTGAAATTTGTGGGCCTTTCCATGCTTAAATTCATATCTGGCAGGTCTCGATATAGCTCTGCGTAATATAGCTGCAATACAGGCAAAAAGGACGATAATTTCAAATATATCCTTAAAAAAAAGATAAAATTCTCCTATGAAGCCTCCCATAAAGGGAAGAATAAATTCGGCCTTTATTCCAAGCCCATAGAGGGTTATTGACCGTAGGGCAAGTATAACAAAGCCCCAAAAGATCATGATATGTAATATGCCAATCCAGAGATACCGGGGCTGTCGTTTTTGGAAAATACCATAGATAATGAGGTCATAGAATCTCTGCCATAATGAATCAAATCGAAGATCCGGTTTGGCAGATCTCAGCAATACATATCTTTTGTAGATAATATAAAAAAAGAGGACAAGGCCAGCTATTACAATGAACAATGTGATAACAGAACCAGGGATACCCAGATAATGCTCAAGGGCAGGTTGAATTTTGTGATGCATTTTTTCCTCCTTACAAAACAGACCAACGGGAAGACGTAATTATGAATGACGGTTCATTTAATATCATAAGCTCCTATGGGGGTCAAGGTCTTTTGATTTTCTTTCAAAAGGTATTGTGTATCTATAAAGTTATGGAAATGACCACCTTCACGTATGAGAGAAAGATTTTTTATTTTACCAATCATTTTTATTAAGTTATAGTTAAAAGCAGTGAATTTCACTCAGCTGCCTTCCTTAAGAGGGATCTTGAAACAGAAAAAGTGGGTGATATGAGAAAAGAACTCAATAATGATATATATAGAAGGGAATTGTCTGCTCTTATAAAATCCAGTGCTCTTATCAATTCATCACTCCAAACCAGTGATGTACTTAATTTTGCCATGAAGGCGGCAGAGGAGTTTATGGATGCCGAGGCCAGTTCAGTCTATGAGCTTGATATAGAAAAAAAAGATATTATTGTGAGGCTTGCAAGGGGGGAGAAGGGCGGGTTTATTCAGTCCAAGAGATTGAAGCTTGGTGAAGGGATTGCCGGCTGGGTTATCCAAAGCGGAAAACCAATGATGGTAGAAGATGTGCGCAAGGAACCTATATTTAGCGATCGGTTTGACAGGGAAACGGGCTTTACTACTCAGTCACTTATCTGCGTTCCACTTACCATAAAAGGGAAGACGACAGGCGCTATCCAGGTCATTAATAAAAAAAATGGGCACCCATTTACGCAGGAAGATAGCGAACTTTTAACAGCTCTTGCCCAGCAGATTGCAGTTGCCCTTGACAATGCAAAGCTTTATCAGAGATTAGAGGAAAATTTCCAATTAACTGCAGAGGAACTTAAAATAACTCAACAAAAACTCATTAGATCGGAACGCTCAGCAGCCATAGCCAATCTTGTGCAGGGAGTTGCCCATGAGGTGAGAAACCCTATTATGTCCATAGGCGGTTTTGCAGCGAGGATGAAGGCTGATTTAGAGAAGGATAATAAATTCCAAAAATATCTTGATATCATTCTTAGTGAGACCACCAGGCTCGAGAAACTCGTTCAGGATGTAAAAGAGATTGCAGAAATGCAGACCGCGTATCTGCAACCAGAAAATATGAACAGTCTCTTGTCCAATGTTATGAAGGATTTTTCGCCGATCATAGCCAGGGAATCTATCCATGTAGAAACAGATATTGAAGAGAGTTTGCCTATCATTACCCTGGATAAGGCGCAGATATCAAGGGCATTGAAAAATATTGTCCAAAATAGCATAGAAGCTTTGCCTACAGCTGGTACTCTTAAGCTTAAGGCACGGGCGGTAGATTCTACTATACGGATTGTTGTTGAGGATTTTGGTATAGGCATAGATGAGGATAAGCTTGGTTCCATACTTGATCCCTTTGTCACTTCCAAGACAACAGGTGCGGGGTTGGGTTTGACTATGGTTTATCAGATTATCATGAATCACCAAGGGGAAATTGACATCAAAAGCAGGGGTGGCAAAGGAACAATAGTAACCATTGATTTGCCACTAAATCTTCAACCTAAGATGGAGGGATAACACATGAAAGGAAATAAGGGACTGCTGCTCTTGGTAATTGCCCTTATTGCAGGTGGGTTAATTGTATTTTATTATACCTATTTTGGCAGTAAGAGTAGAAAACAACCAACCTTTCAGGAGGAAGAAAAAATAAGGTCTGAAGAGCTTGCAAAAAGCTCTACAGAGACAAAAGATATACTTGCTCAATCGCCACCTCTATCAGCATCCCAGGAAAGACTCGAAGAAGTTGAGAGCAAGGCAATGAAGGTTGAAGATGAATGCCAGAAGATGGAAAAGGACCTTCAGGAGTTTTTCACATATCTTGATACAAAAGACTATATCAGGGAATTAAGAATAGGGGAAGGTACATTCAACCATTTTATAAAAATCATTCATGCCTTATCCTTAGATCCTCCTATCCCAGCAGGAGAAGGTTTAAATTATGATATGATTATCAATAATATCTATCATTTTTATAGGGCCTTGGAGTTGAAGGATTTAACACTTATAAAACTGATTTTAAAGAATGAAGCAGATACTATGGAGATTAATTTTGCATTATTTTACAAATGGCTCATGTCGAATGATGAATGTGGTCAAAAGGAGGGGATTCCCCCAACATTGGACACCTTATACAGGTATGCCGGGTTTTTGGTAAATTCTATCGGAGGAAGATCTTATCTATTTCGGAGAGAAACAAGATTGAGACTACTTTTATACTATTACGGTCTGTTGATCATACATGAGGCTGATAAAAAAAAGATGAACAATTTTGGGGTCGACATTACTCCCTTTTTGGAGCCATTAGCTGAAGAGATTGAGAATTATCAATTTCTCTATTTCCGGAAGGAATATGCAGGTAGATTAATTAATCTTAAGGACTATTACTTAAAGAAAAGGAAAGTTTCTTGAGATTTTTCTAATTCATATCAAGATATGAAAGGGTTGATTCCCAGAATTTTATATCATTTTTTAGTCTCTGATAAAATTTGCTATTGGTAATAGCGATACCACCGATTTCTGCTAAGGCCAGGATAAATTCTATATCTTCTTTATCATACTCCCTTTTCTCTGCTGAGTAGAGCCTCATCTCTCCAATAACATATCCCTTAACAAAGATGGGGACAGATAATATTGATACAATGCCTTCTTTTATCGCCTCATCTCGGTACTGTATATGTTTATTTGTAGCAACATCTTCTATAAAAACTACCTTTCCTTTTGCTACATCTGGCATACTCTTATCTGCATACAGAGGTCCTTTTTGAAGATATTTATTGCTCAACCCTCCTGAGGCAGCCATTTCTAACCTACCGGTTGTTTCATTTAACAAATATATACAACATCCCTTAATATGCAAAATCTGAATAGCTTTCTTTACCATAGAACCCAAGACATCTTGTGAGTTCAGATCATAGAGTAGATCTCGAGTGACATCGTGTAAAATTTTAAAAAATGCAGTAGATCTTTTGGCGTCACAGGTTTCCTTGGTGACGGTTTTGATCCCATATTTTTTAATTCTCTCTTGATGGGCAGGCTCTAGGCCTCCTTTGTTAAAAAGCCTGGTCAGTTTCTCCTTCTCTTTTTCGTACATTCTGGCATTTATTATAGCCAATCCAGCCATTTCGCCTAGGGCAGATGCAAATTCGACCTCTCCCTCAGTAAATGATCGAGGGAAGGATGTATAGAGTCTCAGCATTCCAATAACTTTGGTGTAAATCTGAACGGGCACACTTAAAACAGAGGCAATCCCTTCTTCCGCCTTTTCTTTTCGATACTGAATCCTTGGATCGTTTTGGGCATCAATAATCAGGACTGGTTTCCCCTCTAATACCTCTGGTACACTTTTGTCCGCATCAAGGAGCCCTTTCTTAAGATACTTTTTACTCAGGAAACGGGATGCAGCTAATTCTAAATCACTGGTCTTTTCGTTCAAGAGTCTAAGACTGGCGGCCTTTAATTTCATCGCTGGAACGATCCTTTTCACAATAAGGCGTAGCACTTCTTTTGAATCAAGCACAGAGAGAATAGACCTCGACACCTCATGGAAAACCCGAAAGTATGCAATTTCTTTTCTTACCATTTCTCCTCAAGATACGATTGTGAATACTAAAAATATATAGTAAATACTGTAAAGATTCACGGGTTCAGAGCTCACCGTTCAGGGTTGATGGCCTTACGATTTTCTTCATTTCTTCATTTTTAATTTCAGTGCACGCTTACATGACATATCCAAAGAATCTAATTAATTCCTTATTGGACACAGAATCGAAACCTTCCTTCATCTGACTAACCCCCGGGCCCAGACCTTGGTTAGCAGTCCTTTTTATAGAATCCCTGGGTCCAGTGTTCATTAGACCCATTTTAATGCGCACGTTACGTCGCACCAGGGCAGGCTTGAACCGTGAACCCCGGAACGTTAAACCTGAGCATTTACAATAAATTAAATATATAGTAAATACTTTGAGGGGTCAAGAAAATAGAGTGTCACAGGAATCATCATGATCAAGACCAGTTGCTTTAAAGATTCAAAGGATAGAGAACATACAGTAAGCATTGCGAGGAGCGATTTTCCCTGGCCTATGAAAGGATACAGATTTGAGAAATATCCTGATCTGATGCCATCTTTACACCTTCTTAGAGAGTGGAGGGCAGGAAAGATAACGGAAGAGGCCTACACGCAGA
>DATKWM010000033.1:0-14720 GCA_035529575.1 Desulfatiglandales bacterium | reverse complement strand
CGCATTGCCCCGATAAATCGGGGCCTGCGGTTTCCCCCACTGATAAGTTGCGAAAAGACAGCGCCCTTACACCAGTCACCTCAGAAAAGTCCACCCTCTTCATTGGGGTGACAAAAATTGTCAGGTTTTGCAAAGCTCTAGCATTTATTCCATATACCATGTGCGTAGAATTATTGCGAATTCCTACACCTTTTTTTGTTGTTTGGCTTCATAGAGGCGTTCGTCTGCTTTATTTAGAAGAGCTTCAGAAGTCTTGATTTCCGGATCTTCGGTAGATGCTATTCCGCAGCTAAAGGAAACAGGAATAATAAAATCTTGGTATTTCAACGGATTTTTATTAAAAAAGCTGCGGAGTCGCTCTGACACTTTCATTGCTTCATTTGAGGTCTGATTGGGCAGAATAATAACAAACTCATCACCGCCATGCCTGAAAGCTATATCGTCTCTTCTGATTATCCCTATTATTTGATTTGCTAAGTACTGGAGCAAAGCATCTCCACAGCTATGACCATAAGAATCATTCACCATTTTAAAATCATCACAATCAATGAATAGCAGGGATAAAGGTGTGCCGTAGCGAGTAGCCCGACTTAGTTCTCGTTCCAATAGGTTCTCCATTTCCCTTCGGTTAAAAAGACCGGTAAGGGCGTCTCTTGTCGCAAGGAAATTGAGCTTTTCCCGGGCGGTGACGTTTGAAAGACAAATGGAGATCTTCACAGAGATTTGGGAAAGAAAAAAAGTATCCATATTAGGTTGAAAGCGGAAGCCCGAAAAATCACCAAGGTTCAAACTGCCGATCACCTCCCCATCAAGAATAAGAGGGATAATGGCCAGTGACTTGGCAAAATACTTTTCATTTTTAGGCAGCAGCCTATAAAAAGGCCTCAAATAGGCATTGACTAACATTGGAGTTTTTTTATCTTTGACGAGGTTTAAAAATACAGCCCTTTCCACAATGTTCAGACGTTCTTTAAGTAATTTTGATGATTCTAATGCCTCTAAAAGATGTGAAATATCGCTCTCGCTAATGATGGAAATCCATACGTGAGGGATTCCAAATTTTTCCTCAATTAACAGGAGTAATTTTTCGAAAAGGTCTTTAAAGTCGCCGATGGAAAGAATGCTCACCTCGATTTCAAAGAGCTTTTTTGCGATTTCTTCATTAATTGTAATGTTTTCCAAGATTTCATTGTTATCAAGCATGATCTAACTCCTGCTAAATCAATAAAATGGTATCTCCATATATTGCGATCTAACTATTTTTGTCACCCTCGTTAAGAAAAAAGTTATATAAAGGTCTCAACGTTTCAGTCTTTGACGCTTTTTTCTATCAATAATGAGTATTCCTCTGGCCTTCGATCGCTGAATAGATCATTTTTCTTTGTAATTATTTTATCTCTTGCCAATCTAATATCAATATCTTTAATTACAGTTTCTTCTTCTGTCTGGGAAGCTTGGAAAAGTATGTCACCATTTGGATTTGCAATTGTTGAAAGACCTGTAAATGATAAATCTCCTTCGGTTCCAATTCTATTTGCAGTAATAGTATAAATACGATTGATGAGCGCATGGATTGGGACAGCCTTCTGAGCGAGACCTGGTAATATAAGATTTGAAGGGTGACAAATGATTTCCGCACCTTTTAGAGCTAATATTCTCCATACCTCCGGGAATATCCAATCAAAACAAACAAGCATGCCTATTTTGCATAATCCTATATCAAAAACTGGCAAGCTAATGTTTCCTGGTTTGAAATAATCTTTTTCATTCATAAATAGATGAAGCTTGCGGTATTTGCCAATATATCCTTTAGGACCAATGAGTATAGCTGAGTTATACAAATCTTTATTATCTCTTTCATTAAAGCCAGATACAATGTATAGGTTAAATTGTTTGCATTTAGATATTAAGTAATTGATAAAAATGCTATTTTCTATCTTTTCCGATGTTTCCCAGGCTTCCTTGAAAGAGGTAAAGTTATAGCCAGAATTACATAATTCTGGCAATACCAAAATGTCTGTGATTTTACTTTGATCAATTAACCCATCAATTTTACGAATCGTTGCTTGTACATCACCCAATACAGGTGCAAATTGAATAAAACCTATTTTCAATTTCTCCTCCTGCTATGTTACCGATAGTGTAAATGCGAGCACTGCCATCCAAAACAAATACATGCTCCAAAGAACTAGAAGTTTGAAATCTACAATATTTTGAGCAATTATCAAAACAATCTAATGAAGTGCGCTTGCATAAACCATTTTCTTCTGCGGTATACTGCATCAACGAACTTTCTCATAAACTTTATTTCATGATTCACAAAGCGGACCCTAGCGAAACATATCACGATTTTCTTCGATAAAAAAACCTGACTCAAATAGAAACCTTGATTGTCTATTTAAAGTTATAGGCCATTGTATCCCAAAAAACAGTTGTGCACAAGAGCACCTATCTCTATTATTTTGCAACAGTAAATTGAGTCAGCAGTACATTAGTAATCTTTCGGCCGTTCTTTCACATCATATGGGACATCAAATGCCTCTGATAGTGCTTGGATAGTGGCATGAAGGTGCTGACCTTCTACTACACATGATACACTGGAAAGGGAGGTACTAATCGCCAGGGAACTGATCCCCACAGATGCTATGGAGGAAAACATCATACCGTGTATGCGGGGTTTTTCACGTAAGTGAGGTGCAAAGACTGTGATTACGACCACATCCGGGGTGTAAGAGATGGCTTTGGCATCAATGGTAGGTTTTAACTCCTCTAATACTTCCAGAGTGTGATCCAGGTCTTTTTGGTCAATGACCACGGCGAAATTGCCACAGTCATCAAGATCGTAACTCTCTACAAGGAGTTCGATATTTATGCCATTTTCTCCCATGGCTTTAAATACAGTGCCTGCAACACTGGCATGATCAGGCACTGACATAATTTTTACCAGTGCACGTCCATCGCTCTGCATAATTCCGCCGATTTTATTGTTTTCCTCCATAGATAATGCTCCTGGCGTTTAAAAATTATTGTAACATTTTAGCTCTTTTGAAACTCCCCCTGGCCTTTATTAAAGGCCACATAATTATCCTTGGTGAGACGCATGAGCATGGAGATGTCTTTTTTTACATCATGCCCTCTAACAGGGGGCCTCAGTGTGCCGCTTCAAACCGTGTGCACGAGCAACTCGTCATTGTCTTCTAGGGACTTTGTCCGTGTGTCCTTCGACTTTGCTCAGGACCATGAGCTTGTCGAATGGCGCCGGTTTGAAGCGGCCTACTAGCTCGTCTTTGTGAGGCCTGCCCTGGCGCGCCGACACAGGAACTTGAGCCTGTTTTTGAGATATTTTCGGGCCTTAGGGTCTATAAAAAATCTTTGCATGCCAGGTCTGGGCCAGGGGCATGATAAAAAAAGACATCCCCATGCTCATTCACCAGGTAATTTCAAAGAGCTAAAATGTTACAAATTATTCCCAGGTTCGTCTGTCTTCGATCTTCTTATGAAGATCGGGAATGGTTCCTCGTGGGACGATTTGAACAACGCCTTTGATAGTCAATAGGTCCTTTATGTCCCTTTCAATTCGGCCAAGAAGAATCTCGGGCCGCGAGGTTTCCTCATTTAATTCCACCAGAAAAGTCATAACATCTTTGTAGTTTTCACGTGTGATTACTACTTGATACTTAAAGACTTCTTTATATTGAGAAATGACTTCATCAGCCTGCCAGGGATGGATGAATGTGCCCCGCACCTTTGTGGCCTGATCAATTCTGCCGAGAATTTTTTTTAACATTGGCCCGGTTCGGCCACAGGGACATGATTCCCGGGCAAATAAAGAAAGGTCTCCAGTGGCCATACGGATCATAGGATAAAAGGTGTTGAAATTAGTGGCAACGATTTCGCCTGCAACTCCAGATTCTACCTGTCTTCCAGTGTGAGGGTCTACCACCTCTACCAAAATATTATCAGGTACATGTAAGCCGGTCATATGATGGCATTCATAGCCGATGCAGCCCAAGAATACCGTGCCGTACACCTGTCGGACAGTCATTTCCAACTTATCCTCAATGCGGGAGCGCAGAGATTCAGGAAGGATTTCTGCACCCACCAGGGAAGTTTCAAGAGAAATATCCTTTTTCAGATCTAAACCCATCCCTTCAGCACGTTGGGCCAAGGTCATGATAAAACTAGGGGTGCCCATGAATCCGTTGACCTTGAGCATCTGCATAATCTTGATCTGCATCAGTGTGTTGCCTACACCCGTAGGGATCACGGTCCCACCAATCCTCTTCACTGATTCATCCAGCATAAAGGCAAGAGGCCACATATGGTAATTGAAGGTGTTAATAATGCGATCCCCCTCTTTGAACCCTACGCTACAAAGCGCCTCTGCCCATGAAGTATCTTGATAATCCCATTCTCCCGGCTGCCAGATGAGTCCAGGATTGATATAGATTCTTCTGATTCTGCCAGGATCGATGATTTCGAATCCCCCAAAAGGCATATCTTTTTTCTGACGTTCTACCAATTCGTTCATATGAAGGATAGGGAGCTTTTCAAGATCTTCCAGGCTCTGGATGTCAGAAAGCTCAATTCCGGCAGAGTGAAAGATTTCTTTATATGCCTTTGAGTTCTGAAAGGCATACTGAAAGGTTTTTAGGAACTTCTTTTCAAGGTTAACTTTTCGTTTTTCCCAATCCATGGTTTCATGCTCTTGGTTGAAAAAACGACTTTCTTTTATGGGGTTACCCATCACAGCTCCTGTGTTTAAAGATTGTATATAATAAGAACTTGATTTTTGATTGAACGTTCGTTTAGGAGTGGCTGGGGCAATTTCATCTTCATCACGGGAATATTTTTCAGAAATAATCCCAGACACTAATAGCGGTTGACTGTTACCTTTTTTCGGATAGTAGTGTAAGGTGAAAATAGTTATATGTCAAGAATGAGAAATTTTTGAATGAGAAATTTTTCCTTTCTTCTCATAAGAGAGATCTTACTCTTGCATAAGGGAGATACAACTGGGAGAAGTCTGTTATATGGCTATAACAAGGCTTGAATTGGGGTGAGGATTAAAAAGAAGATTTTTGGTAATGCAGACTGCAAAAGATATCAGCCCCGACAAGTCGGGGCTGATAGAAACGTAAAAGCTAAAGGATCTTTTTTATTTCCTCTGTTAATGCTGGTACTACTTCAAAGAGATCGCCAACAATACCATAGTCGGCCTTCTGAAAAATAGGGGCCTCAGGATCCTTATTTATAGCGACAATATATTTAGAGGTACTCATTCCAGCTAAGTGCTGAATTGCACCCGAGATACCGCAGGCAATATAGAGATTTGGAGACACAACCTTGCCTGTTTGCCCTACTTGGTCAGAGTGGGGTCGCCAGCCAGAATCCACTGCTGAACGTGAGGCACCGACAGTTGCATCAATGATATCTGCTAATTCCTCTAAAATCGTATAATTTTCTGGCCCCTTCATTCCTCTTCCACCAGAAACAATTCTTTCTGCTTCAGTAAGATCGACTTTGGCTCCCTTCTCCTGGATAATCTCAGCAACCTTTGTTTTCAACTGCGAATCATCAAGGCTAAATTCTGCATCAACAACCTCAGCTGATTTTGACCCATCAGGCTCATTCAATTCAAGAACATTCGGTCTTGCTGTTGCTATCTGGGGTACGCTATCTTTAAAAGTAACTGTAGCGTAAGCCTTGCCAGCATAGATAGGTCTTTTTGCAACAAGGTTGCCATTCTCAAGAGAAAAGGCCACACAATCTTGAACCATGCCTACCCCAAGCCTGGCAGCGAGCCTTCCTGAGAGATCCTTTCCCTGGACTGAAGCGCCTAACAGGATGATAGCAGGCTCTCCTGATTGGGCTAATTGTGCGATAACTGATACATACGCATCGGTGGTATAGGTAGCCAGTCGGTTATCATCAGCGACAATCACCTTATCTGCACCATATTTCCCAAGCTCAGGTGCCTTTCCTTTAATATTAGAGCCTAAAAGTATAGCTGTTACTGACTGGCCCATTTGATCAGCCAGCCTTCTAGCCTCACTTGTTAATTCAAAGGATATTTTTCTTAATTCACCCTCTCTCTGTTCAGCAACTATCCAAATTCCCTGTGCCATTTTTATCTCCTTTAATCTTTGTTAAAATAAGCCTTTGTAACCTAAATAATCTTTGCCTCTTCGTGAAGTAATCGTGTTAGATTGGCGGCCATTTCCTGTGGAGTTTCACCTTCTACTATTTTTCCCGCCTCTCTTTCTTCCGGATGTGTGATTTGCATAATCTGTATCTTTGCCCCGCTTTCTCCAACTTGGCTTGCATCCAGACCTAAATCAGCAATGGTCTTAACATCTAAGGGTTTCTTCTTGGCCTTCATTATACCAGGCAATGATGCATACCTTGGTTCATTTAATCCCTTTTGGGCTGTAATCAAAGCCGGCAGAGGTGACTCGATAACGAGGGTTCCACCCTCAACCTCTCTATGAGCTTTTATGGTCGAGGCATCTTCACTGACTTCCAATTTAAGAACTACTGATATATGTGGAATGCTCAAAAGCTCTGCCAGGATGGAACCAACTATTCCGTAATCATCATCCATCCCCTGTTTACCGCAGAGTATGATATCGTAGTCAAGGTCTTTGATTACTGCGGAAAGAATCCTGGCGATGCCAAGAGAATCACTACCAATAATGGCTGGATCATCTACCAATATTCCTTTATCGGCACCCATGGCTAAGGCAGTTCTTATGGATTCGGTTACCCTTTTCGGGCCTGCCCCTATAATAGTGACTTCACCACCAAATTTTTCTTTGAGGCGTAGGGCTTCTTCAACTGCATACTCATCGTATGGATTTATAATCCATTTTATATTGTCTGTAGCGATTGACATGCCATCTGGGGCGATCTTAATTTGAGTTTCTGTGTCAGGTACCTGTTTTAAACAAACTAATATGTTCACGTTAATCCTCCTTTCTGATATTTCTCATTTTTAAGATTAGCCAATTTTATTGGCAAGAAGTAAAGTTTTTTGGCTTAGAATCCTTACCACTAAAATATTTATTATGTCAACAGAGATTAGGTAAAAGAAGTGTAAAAAATTTTTAATGTCTGTTGATGGTTATCTGTAGTCCGTTACACAGTTATGAAAATATGCTCGAATACATTCCCCTGTGAACTTACATGAATAAGATCTTTAGGTCTCTCTCCTCTGGAGGAAGGGTGTTAGTTTAAGTGAAAGAGGTTATTATGGATACAATGTTCCGTGGGCTGGATAATTTGTTTTGCTACTGACAACCTGCAATGGACAACAAACATGACTAGCTTTTTATGCCATCTATAAAATAATTGCTGATATGTTTTGCAGCGGTTTCTATATCATATTTACGTCTTTTTGATAAAACCCAGAATCTCGACATTTCATCTAAGGCACCAAAGAATGCCCTCTTGCCGATTCCAGGGATTATATCTTTTCTAATTAAACCTTTTTCTTTTCCTTCTTGAATGATATCCCCAATTAAGTCAAGATATTGGACAAATTTTTCATTATGATAATTTTTCATAAACTTGCTACTCTGCCTCAGTTCTACCTGAATAATCTCTGCCATATCTTTGTTATCTTCAATTAGTTTAAGGTGAATTAAAGCAAATCTCTGAATCTTCTTCAATGGGTCACTTTCTAAACTGATTTGCTTTTTCATGTTATCTAATACTTCCTTCATTTTTTCTTCAAAGAGGGCAATAAGAATATCGTCTTTATGCTTGAAATAGAGATATATGGTACCATCTGCTATTCCTGCTTTTTTTGCAATTTCAGATACCTTGGCCTTATAATAACCATTTTTAGCGAAAACCTTAGTTGCAGCGGATATTATCTTTCTATATTTATTGTTATTTTTTTGTCCCATTTCTTGTAAGGTCTGTGAAAAGAAATATTTTAAATGTTCTCATATGAATAATCATTCATTTTTTTAGCAACATCATTTTTTTAGCAAAAGGATGTCAGGCGGTCAATACATTTAAAAGGATATGGGTATTTTTTTAAATGCTTGGGTTGTCAGGTTTAAGATTCAAGCCCGCCCTGGCGCGACTTATTTATTATAATCTGTTGCCACTGTAGTATCTGAGTAACTATTTATATTGCATAATAGACTGACTAATCAGGTCTGGGCCAGGGGTTCACGGTTGGCTTCTCCTCATTCTTCATACCGCCTGCCGGATGGCGGGCAGGTTTCTTGAGATAATTATTGATGATACCGTAATATCTTCTATTTGTCTCATCAGTTTATAGTCCTTGGTAAATCCTGAATTTTTGTTAGATGATAAACTTGTCGAGTCAAGTTACAGGACAGTCGTTCGACCTGGAGGCCATTCGGCTCCGAGCGACTCGACATGAGCTCGTCGACATGTCTCACGGCCGAGGGGCTCTCGACAGGTTGACAGGCCTCAATATCTTCAATACGTTTTTTTCCATTAATCTAACCCCTGGCCCAGACCTGGTTTAGCAGTCCTTTTCATAGAATCCCTAGGCGCAGTGTTCATTAGAACCGTTTTAAAGCGCACGTTACGTCGCACCAGGGCAGGCTTGAAATCAGATTTTATCAGGGAACCCCTGAACTTTGAACCTGAGTAATAACGGATTTTTTTAAAGGGAAAGAGGTAATGCCCGTTAATGAAAGATAAAATTTCCTTTTAAATTGATAAGCCTTTAGTAAAATCTAAATTTGATCTTGACATAATCTTAGCCTAAAAATTATACTTTTATCAAAAAAATAGTCACATTATAGCTATGTTGTAATTATTTTTTTATTTGACCAATAAAGAGAGAAGTAGGATGAAATATAGCCTATTTTTAGGATGCACTATCCCGGCTCGCTCTAGAAATTATGAATTATCTGCACGGGCTATAGCCTCTAGACTGGATCTTGAATTTGTCGATATCGAGGGATTTTCTTGTTGTGGATTCCCGCTCGAGGCATCTGATGAAAGGAGAGCTATTCTTCTTGGTGCCATGAATCTTTGTTTGGCAGAAGAAAAGGGATTGGATATATGTGCACTTTGTAGTGCCTGTGCCTCTATGCTCACAAAGACAGCCTATCATTTAGAGAACGACCAGAGATTAAAGAAACAGGTAAATAAAGAGCTATCAAAGATAGGCAAAGAATATAAAGGAGAAGTGAAAGTCAAGCATTTTGCAAGGATATTGCTGGAAGATATCGGCTTAGAGAGGATTAAAAAAGAGATTAAACAGGATTTGAAAGGATTAAAGGTAGCCACACATTATGGATGTCACTATCTAAAACCCTCATATATTTATGAAGGCTTTGATGATCCTCAGGATCCTCAAACCCTTGAAAAAATTCTTGAGGCAGTAGGTGCCACCAATATCCAATATAGACGAAAAAAGGATTGTTGTGGAGGACCTGTTCTTCTTTCAGATGAAAAAATAGCCCTTAGTGTAGCAAGAGAGAAATTACAATGTGTCAAAGAGACTGAGGCTGACTGCATGAATCTGGTTTGCCCTTTCTGCAGTTTAATGTTCGATGCCAATCAAAAGGGGATAGAGACTCAATTCGACAGTGAATTTAATATACCAGTTCTCTATCTCCCTCAAATAATAGGCCTGGCTATGGGTTTAGGTCGAAAGGAACTTGGTCTTAATCTTCACTCTGTAAGCACAAAGGAATTAACGGCTAAGTTAGAGGCATAAATTAGGGCTTTGCCCTCATTGGAGTATTGGAGCAATGGAGGATTGGAGTGATGGGTTTAATCGAATGATTATCGAATATTGAATATTGCCTATTGACAATTGTGAATTTCCAACATCAATATTCAATCTTTACTATCCACCACCCCAGTACTCCAACAATACATTACTCCATGTGAATGGCAAAGATTGACTCTCACAAAAACTCTGTGCACTAAGATGGAGAGTTAACGAAATATAGAATTCAATGTAGATAATGGAAGGCTATGAATAGGATTAATTTGCTCGAGTCTGATCCTGATTTTATAGTAGAGCTTGATTCATCTGATTTTATAAGTGGTTTTAAAGCTTGTTATACATGTGGCACATGTACAGCAGGTTGCCCTGTACATCGGGCAAATGAGGATTATGACCCCCTTCGCATTATAAGGATGCTCGTTCTTGGTCTAAGAGAGGAGCTATTGAAAGGTGATAAGATCTGGCTCTGTTCTGATTGCTATGCTTGTCAGGAGAACTGTCCGATGGGAGTGAAGATCACAGATATAATAAATCACCTTAAAAACCTTGCAACTCGAGAAAAGAATATCCCTATTGGGGTAAGCACTCAGGAAAAACTTCTTAAGGATCAGGGTAAGATTTATATTATTGATGATTTCGATAATAAAAAGAGGACAAAGGTGGGTCTACCTACTCTTCCTGAAATGGCTGAAGAAGCAAAAAAATTGCTTAAAAAGGAATAAAATGATTTGGGGTTTAACTATAATTTTAGGTGCTTTGATTTGAGGTTGTGTATGTCCAAAAGGAATGTCGGCTCAGTGATGGTGGTAGGCGCAGGAATTGCTGGAATGCAGGCCGCCCTTGATCTGGCAAACTCTGGCTATTATGTATACCTTGTGGAGAAAAATCCGGTCATTGGAGGGGTTATGGCCCAACTGGATAAGACATTCCCTACCAATGACTGCACCATGTGAATTATCTCACCCAAACTGGTCGAGGTCGGCCGGCACCTGAATATTGAGACACTTACCCTGTCTGAGATAGAGCACATAGACGGGGAGGAAGGGAACTTCCAGGTCAGGTTACACCAGAAGGCACGCTATGTAGATCCGGATAAATGCACAGGATGTGGAGACTGTTCCCAGGTGTGCCCTGTGAGCCTCCCCGATGAGTTTAACGAACGGCTCAACTCACGGGCAGCAACGTACATCCCTTATCCCCAGGGAATTCCCCTTGCCTATACCATTGACAAATTAGACCGCCCCCCATGTATCTCTGCCTGTCCTGCCAATATCAATGTACAGGGCTATGTTGCCATGGTTAAGGCAGGCAAATATAAGGAGGCCATTGAGATAATAATGAAGGACATGCCCCTTCCAGGCATCTTAGGAAGGGTATGCGTGAGATTCTGTGAGGAGCAGTGTAGAAGAAAAGAGCTCGATGAGCCTGTATCCATAAAGGAGCTAAAAAGGTTTGCCTCTGACCAGGTGGACATCCTCTCTCTTCCAATTCCAGAGATAATTCCTAAAGAAGAACGTGTGGCGATCATCGGCTCCGGCCCTAGCGGGCTTGCAGCAGCCTATTTTCTTGCACTCGATGGTTACAGATCCACCATATTTGAGGCCTTAGATGTTGCTGGTGGCATGCTTGCAGTTGGCATCCCCGAGTTTCGCCTTCCCCGAGAGGTAGTAGAAACAGAGATTAAGAATATCACACGATATGGCGTTGAGATACAGACCAACTCCCCCATCGGGAAAGACAAGACCATTGATGACCTTCTTACCACAGACGGGTATAGGGCAGTCTATGTTGCAACAGGTGCACATAAAGGGATGAAACTCAATATTCCTGGAGAAGATGACTATGCTACTTTCTCCCAGTGTGCCCCATGGCTCAGGGAGGTAAACGTAGGAAATATCACACAGATAAAGGGAAAGGTTATAGTTCTTGGTGGAGGAAACGCGGCCATCGATGCTGCCAGGGTATCTCTCCGTTTAGGTGCTGATGAGGTCCACATTGTTTACAGAAGAACTCGAAATGAGATGCCGGCCGACCCATTTGAGATTGAAGAGGCATTATTGGAAGGTGTAAGTCTCCATATTCTTGTTAGCCCTAAAAGAGTTATGGGAGAAGATGGAATTCTTAAGGGCCTTGAGTGCCTAAAAAATACTCTTGGTGAGCCTGACAGCTCCGGAAGAAGACGACCTGTGCCAATAGAAGGCTCAGAGTTCTTTATTCCAGCAGATCATATAATTGCTGCAATTGGTCAGACACTTGATAAATCATTTGCCGCTGACACGAAAGATATTGAGTTCTCTGACTATGACCTCTTGACTGTCAACCCGGATACCCTTGCAACAAAAAAGAAAGGGGTATTTGCAGGTGGTGATGTAGTCACTGGCCCCAAGACCGTGATTGAGGCAATCGCACAGGGAAAACAGGCAGCTGCCGCGATTGCTGCCTACCTACAAGGAAAAGAGACTCCCTCATTCACAGAGACTGACCATACAGAGAAGATCTATACCCCCATTGATCCTCACGAACCTCGGAAAGCCCGCGCACCAGTCCCTACTCTTCCCGTTACTGAACGAATACACACCCTTGAAGAGTCCAACCTCTCCATGGATCCGGCAACCGCACAACGAGAGGCTGCGCGCTGTCTTGACTGTGGTGTGTGCTGTGAGTGTTTTCAATGTGTGGATGCATGCAAGGCAGAGGCCATCGATCATGATATGACCGATAGGTGGCTGGATATTACTGTGGGTTCGGTTATTTTGGCGCCTGGGTATGAAACTTTTGATCCATCAAAATATACTCAATATCGGTATGTGAAAAACCAAAATGTGATTACCGCTATAGAATTCGAGAGGATACTATCCGCCTCCGGTCCTTATCAGGGTAATCTTTTACGCCCTTCTGATAAAAAAGAGCCAAAAAAGATTGCATGGCTTCAGTGTATAGGCTCAAGGGATGTGCATGAAGGTGCGCATCCTTACTGCTCAGCAGTGTGCTGTATGTATGCCATTAAAGAAGCAATTATTGCCAAGGAGCATAGCACTAATGGTCTTGATAGTGCTATCTTTTATATGGATATTAGGACATATGGAAAGGATTTTGAGAGATACTATAACCGGGCAATTGAAGCGGGAATCAGGTTCATCAGATCAAGAATACCCACCGTGGAGGAAGTTCCAGGAACAGATGATCTGGAAGTGACCTACACTGATGAGTCCGGTAAAGTTATTGATGAACAATTCGATCTCGTTGTTCTTTCTGTTGGTATGGAGATACCCAAAGAGACGACTGCATTGGCACATAGGTTAGACTTAAAAACAGTACCTGATTCATTTGTGGAATCCACCTCATTTCGACCAGTAAATACCTCCACACCCGGCATCTTTGTCTCAGGCTGCTTCCACTCCCCCAAAGACATCCCTTCATCTGTGACCGATGCAAGTGCTGCTGCGGCACAGGCAGGTGCCCTCCTCTCAGGAAGCCGCTTCTCACTTACCAAGGAACTCCACCTCCCAGACGAGAGAGACGTAGTAGGGGAGAGACCTAGAATCGGAGTATTCGTATGCCGGTGTGGTATCAATATCGCAGGGGTGGTCGATGTCCCTGATGTTGTCGCCTACACAAAGTCCCTCCCCTTTGTTGAACATGTCGCAGAGAACCTCTTTTCCTGCTCCCAGGATACCCAGGAAACCATCACCACAGCAATAGAAGAGCATAAACTAAATAGGGTAGTTGTTGCCTCCTGCACACCCCAGACCCATGAGTTCCTGTTTCAGGAAACCGTCAGGAATGCAGGCATCAATAAATACCTCTTTGAGATGGCAAATATACGAAATCAGTGCTCCTGGGTTCACGCAGGTATCCCTGATGATGCAACGGAAAAGGCAAAGGATCTCGTGAGAATGGCTGTCCAAAAGGTTGCCATGCTTGAGCCATTAGAAGAACGTGAGCTTGCGGTGAATCAGGCTGCCTTAGTTATTGGTGGTGGTATCGCAGGAATGGCTGCGGCAAAGAATCTTGCCTCACAAGGCTATCAGACATATCTCATAGAGAGGTCTGACAAATTAGGGGGAAACGCCCTCAATCTCTTTCAGACATGGAAGGGAGAAGATATCCAGGAAAACCTGAAGCGTCTCATCAATGATATCCACGCAGATACACACATTGAAACTTTTCTCAATGCAGAAATCACACACGTAGATGGATTTGTGGGAAACTTTACGACCACCATCTCCATTGATGGAAAAGAAGAAAAACTTGAGCATGGTATTACTATTATTGCAACAGGTGCACATGAGCTCAAGGTTGATGAGTATCTTTATGGCAAAGATCCTCGTGTTGTAACCTCTCTGGATTTAGATAGATTGTGTATAGAAAATGACAAAAGCCTGAATGATATAAACACCTGTGTGTTTATTCAATGTGTTGGCTCCCGCATACCTGAAAGACCCTATTGCTCAAAGGTATGCTGTACACATTCCGTGATCAGTGCCCTGCACCTCAAGGAGATGAATCCCGCTATGCAGGTCTTTATCCTGTATAGAGATATGCGGACATATGGGCTGAGGGAGAATCTTTACAGAGAGGCACGGGAAAAGGGTGTAATCTTTATTAGGTATGACGTAGAAGAAAAACCGGAGGTGGTAAAGGATGGTTCCAAGATCAAACTAAACCTCTATGATCCGGCTCTTGGAGCTGCTGTTGAGATAAATCCTGATCTGATAGTGCTAGCAAACGCTGTTGTACCAGAAAGAACATCTAAGATATCCCAACTCTTCAAAATACCGATAAACGAAGATGGCTTCTTTGTTGAGGCACATGTAAAACTCAGGCCAGTTGATTTTGCAACAGATGGGGTGTTTTTCTGTGGGCTTGCCCATTCCCCGCAGCCCATTGATGAATCCATTGCCCAGGCACAGGCAGCAGTCTCAAGGGCTGTGACATTGCTCGCACAAAAGACCATCAAAAGCAGTGGAGTCGTGGCTGCTGTAAATCCACT
>DATKWM010000032.1:0-44450 GCA_035529575.1 Desulfatiglandales bacterium | reverse complement strand
CGACATGTCTCTGGGTCGAAGACAATCGCAAAGATTATACTCATTAGAATACGTTATAGTGTTTGCGAATCGAAGCACTAAGTAATCTTCTCTCCACAACTATTACAAAATATGGAACCAGGAAGGATCTCATGCCCGCAGTGAGGGCATTTGGCTTTAATCTTTTCTACCTTTGTGCCACAGAACATGCAGAATTTTGCCTTGGTTGGCAGATTTTTTCCACACTGGGGGCAGGTGTTTTCCCTAATGATCTGGTGACCACACTGGGGGCAGAAACGTACAGTGGGATCAATCTGGGCCTGGCACTTGGGGCAACTTATGGTTGGAACCTTACCCGTTGCTGTTGCCTGCATAGACTGCTGAAGGATGCCTGGCAGCATCATACCAAGGCCGGCACCAAGGCCAAGGCCCATACCTGTTCCAGCAGCGCCGCCATCACCTGGCTGCCTGGCTGCGTCACCCATGGCCTTGGCAGCCTTAAATTTCATGAACTTATCCAGGTCTCCTACAGCGCCCATACCACTCTTTTCGTCGATCATTTTCTGGACCTCAGCAGGCGGTGTGATGGAATTGATAAAGAGATCCTCAAGATGAATCCCAAATTTTCCAAAGTCCTCCTGAACCCTTGCCTTGAGCGCCACCCCGAGTTCATCGTAATATTTTGGTAGATTAAGGATAGTATCCAGTATCTCCCCAATCATGTCGTTGAACCTGGAGACAATAATCTCCTTGAGGTAATCACCCGCCTGCTCAGTATTATAGAAACCTTGGGTTCCTACCAGGGTATTTATGAAAAGCAGCGGCTGAACAATCCTCATTGCGTATACACCAAAGGCCCTAAGTCTGACCAACCCCAGCTCGCTATCCCTAAAGGCTACCGGTTCCTTGGTCCCCCATTTGACATTGACAAAACTCTTCAGATTAACAAAGTAGACCTCGGCCCGAAATGGGCTCTTGAAACCAAAGGGGAGACTCAGAACCCTGGTTACTATAGGAAGGTTAAGGGTGGAAAGGGTGTGCCTACCGGGCCCTAATAGATCAAGTCCCTTACCGTCTCTGAAGAATATTGCAGCCTGATTTTCCCTCACAACTAATTGTGCACCAAATTTGATGTCAGCAGAGCCCTTCTCGGGAACCCTATGTACCATCTCCTGTCCGGTCTCATCAAACCATTCCAAGATCTCCATAAATACCATAATAGCCTCCTATATCTAATGATATAGTGTCCGTTGTCAGTTGTCTGTGGTTCGTTGCAAAAAAAAATCGTTCAATCCAGAGTCACAACTAGTAAAGAGTGGTGGGCATTTTTCCGATTGCACTAATAAGCATCTACTACCATCTTTCTTTATCTTTATTGCCAAGGACATCTGACAACCAACGAATGACACCATCCTTAATCGGATGGACCCTTTAAAAGTTTTTCTCGCTCATTAATCCGTTTTTCAATCTTTAAAAGATGATCCCCTACCTCATCAAATATTGTAGAGTCGAGCTCTTTGTTCTTCGATATTTTTGCTACTAAAGAGCCCAAAAGATCCACCTCTTTCTGGAAAGATTGATCAAATTCAAATAAATTTGAAAGGGCCTTTTCATCTACCAGATTTGAGTCAAAGACGCCACTGTATCCCCTGGAGGCAAAGGTAATGTTTCGAGATAATGTATCCATCTGCCGTGATATGTCATCGAGATCTTTAAGGAATGATAATGACCCTTTTCGAGAGATACCTGTCTTCAGCCTTTCAATAGTTTCCACGCAATAAGATAATTGGGTGCTGATATGATCTCTAAGTTTTTTATCGCTCTCCCTGAGGGATTCCTTATCCTGGTAAGAGCCGACTCCTGGCAAGATTCTCACTGCCTTTTTTAACACCTTACCAACACTTTCCTTTGTTCCCATGGGCCCTCCTTTTTCGGTAATGTCAGTTGTTATTTGTCCGTGGTCTGTTGTAAAAAACCTTTTCATCCAAAGCCACAGCTATTTAAGCTTAGCAAGCTTTTTTACGATTGAACAAATAATCATAGACTGCCATATTTCTTTCTCTTTATTACTACAAACAACTGACTACATTCAACGGACATTGTATCTTTTTCAATATCATATAAAAATGCCCTCCACTCTAAAGGAGGGAGGGCTCAGAGGTTTACAGTGTTCAGAGAAGGCTATAACTCATAGGGATTCTCAGCATATCCGAGCTCTTTCCAATTGATGACATAACCTTCCTCTCCATGGCAATCCTGACAACTA
Source organism: Desulfatiglandales bacterium (assembly GCA_035529575.1). GTDB lineage: Bacteria > Desulfobacterota > DSM-4660 > Desulfatiglandales > B25-G16 > B33-G16. The sequence continues at coordinate 42,205 of DATKWM010000032.1, read as the reverse complement.
AAGGCTTGGTCGCTTGGAACGATGGAGTGAGTTACGCTATAATTAAACTCTTTGGTGACCAATGTGGCATCTTTGTATTTTCCTTTCTCATATTTCCGCATCTCCTCAACCGTTGTTTCTCCATCTTTGTTGACATCTGCTGCCTTGACCTCAGGTACAATAATAATATCATTAAGTGCAGCATCACCCCTTTCGATAAACCACGTAAATGTAACCAAATTAAAAGGATATATTTTGGTCATGAGATCTGTGGCCCCAAAAATAGGAAGATGATCTAAACATCTTCCAGTGTACCATTTATGTTTCGGAATCCATCCAGGTTTTTTTTCTTCTGTTACCGGTTTGCCATCTTTTGTAAATTTATTCCAGCTTCTACTTTTCAAGGCCTTCTCCGGCCTCCTGCCAGTATGACAGGTGACACATGCTATTTTATTAACATGCCTGGTGTCCAAGGTTTCACCCTCATCAACACCGCTATGTGGCTTTTTCTCGTGGCATTTGGTACACGTTAGGGTCCCCTTCATTGTCGCCTCTGTTGTATCAGCAGCACATCCCCTTGCAAACTGGTGATCGCTATTAGCATCCGATAGTCTCTCATGGCAATCACTACACCCCATTCCCATTGCAATATGACTATCATGCTCTTCATCAAATATATCCCCTCTTTTGATCGTATCATAAATATGACACTTTATACATTGGGCTATTGTTGATTGCCCTTTACCATCCTTTGTTTTATGGCAGAGCCTGCAATCGGTCTTTCCTGTTGCAGGATCTCTATAGGTGGAGGTGTGGCATTTACCACATTGTTTCTTCCATCCCTTTATCCTTCCCTGTTTTTCAAAGCTAAAATTTGTGATAGGGCACCACTTCTCCAGCATCCCCAAACCATTACCACAACCACCAAGTGTCGGGCTTCTTCCAAGTTGCCCATGATAGGAGCTCTCAACCACGTCTTTTGCCTGTGCATTAACAGGACTGATCAGAAGTGCAAGTAACAAAGTAATTAAAATCATTAGTGCGTTTTTTAGAGATATCACCTTGTATTTCTCCTTTTCTTATTCACCATGAAGTTCAAATTACACTGGAGATAAACATTTATTTTTAAATTATGTCAAGGAAAAATTCCCAACAATTGGGGTATTTTTACTCAATAGGGGTAACAATTTTTATCGCTGCCTTTTCTTTTATGGATTGAAGCCAGGCATTAAATATTCTCCTGTCTTTTGTTAAAAGAAGCATTTGTTTAAAGGATTTCTTTTCTTTATCAAAATCCTTCATATTTATGTCTTCTTTCGTAAGCCATCTAATTATGTAAACTTTATTATTTACCTCAAAGACCTCATCTGGATATCTCTTTTGAGATGAGAGGGAAAAGGTGACCTCAGATAGCAATGGTGAGTAACCAATTTTTGGGATATTCTCTCTCCTGGTAAAAAAGCCTGTTTCATCTGTTTTTAATCCTTTATTTTTAGCCAGTTCAAACCAATCAGCACCCCCTTTTAATCCCTCAAGATAGCTTTCCGCCTCCCTTTTTGCTGCAACAAGAGATAGGTGATCTACAAAATCTTTATGTAATTGAACAGAGACTTCACTCATTTTTGGAATATGAGAATCTTTATTGTCAACCACCTGGATGATATAGAATTTATTTTTATGTTCGATGATCTCACTTGTCTCCCCCTTTTCTAATGAGTATATAGATTTTGTAAGTCTTTCATCCTCTCCCAGCCCTGGAATAGTCCCTTTTTTAGGAAAATAATCAGTTTCCTTCACTGTAAGACCATGCTGAGCTGCATAAGTAGCTAAATCAATTTCATAGGGCATCTGATCCATCAAGGTGAGGGCCCTTTCATGTGCTATTTCCTTACTTATATCGTTTTTTATTGTAGTTACTATTTGATTTCGAACCTCAGAAAAGGTTTTAACGGTAGCATCCTTGATGTCATCTACCTGAATTATATGCCAGCCAAATTGGGTCTTTACCGGTCCACCTAATTCTCCCTTTTTAAGGCTAAAGGCAAGTTCTTCAAAGGGTTTAACCATTTGACCTCGCGTAAAATAACCAAGATCACCTCCTTTTGATGCAGCAGGATCTTGAGAGTATTTTTTTGCCAGTGCTGCAAAATTCTCACCATCTCTTAGTCTTTTTAATAGAGAAAGCGCTTTCTCTTTTGTCTCTGTCTCTTCTGATTCCGATGCATCTGGCGATAGCTTAAGAAGGATATGCCTTGCTTTAATCTTTTTCGGATTTTTAAAGCTTTCTTGATTTAATTCATAGAAATCTGATATCTCTTTTTCTGCAATAGTTACCTTGTCTAAGAAATCAGATGGCGCGAGGACAAGATAGGCTATTTTTATCTTTTCTGGAATCCTATATTTTTCCTTATGTGCCTTAAAATATGCCTCTTTCTCATCTTGTTTTACCTCTGTCTTTCCTTTAAAGTCTCTGGGATTGAAAGAGACAAAACCACTATTAACCTTTTCCTTTTGATAGGTATAATAATCCATAATCTCCATGTCTGTGAGCGGGAAAAAGCATTTGATAAAGTGGCGGATTTTTTGGCCTAACAACTCTAATTTTATTGCTGATTCAAAGTCCGTTGGTTCCATTCTGTTATAACTTAAAAGAGACCTATACCTTCCCTCATCGAACTCGCCATTTACTTGAAAGGCAGGGTAGGTAACAATAGCGTTAGCTACCTCATCATCTGTAACCCCGAGGCCGATTCTCGCAGACTCCTGACTGATTAATCTCTTTTCTATTAGGCTGTTTAGAGCCCTTTGCTTGATTTGAAATGCCTTAATGAGTGTATCATTCCAGTACTCTTTATATTGTTTTTGCAGTGCATCGAGCATCTCACGGTATTTTGCCTCATATTCCATCCCTGTGATTAAATCGCCATTTACATAGGCGATCTTTGAACCAGGTTTTTCCCGAATAGCGTAGACACCCCAGAAGATAAAGACAACGGCGATAAGGCCAACCATTACCTTAACCAAGATACCTTTCGTATGCTTTCTCATTAACGTGATGAACATATAACCTGGCCTCCTTTAATTAGTTAGAACTCTATCCCTTTCCTTGCCTCTATCCCACTCTGATAGGGGTGCTTGATTTCATCGATAAATGAAACAAGGTCCGCCCTTTCAATGAGCTCCTGAGGACAGTTTCGTCCGGTAAGAACCAGCTCGAGACTCTCTGGTTTTTTATCTAAAAGCTCGACTACCCTTTTCAAGGGAATCAGGCTAAAATCAATAGCCACATTGATTTCATCTAAAATGAGGATATCGTAGTTATTTTTTTCCATAAGCTCTTCAGTTTTTCGCAGTGCTTTATTGGCTTCCTCATAGTCTATAGTTGATGGATTATTGGGGTCAATAAGCTCTGTTGTTCCATAGCGAAAAAGATCAATCCCAAGCTTTCTGAGACTTTTTACTTCTCCATAATCCCATATCTTCATAAAATGAATAATAGCAATTTTAAAATTATGTCCGGCAGCCCTCATAGCGAGCCCGAGGGAGGCGGTTGTCTTTCCCTTTCCTCCTCCTGTATAAATCTGAACGAGCCCGAAATTATGCTTTTTTTTCATTAATAGTGCTTTCCATTATTTATATAGAAACTGAACCTCGAATCTGAGATCCAGCATACCTTAATTGCTCCATCTTTTAACTAATTAAAATGTTCATGTCAATCCATGGGCTAAAGAATTGTGTCTTAGTAAAGAAAATGTTATAGATTTTTTCTTATGGTCATATAGTTTATTTGTAAGCGATAGGTATTTATAGATCAGAGAGACATAAGGTGAATTGTAATGTGCGAATGGTGAAAAGAGAATAGGTAAGCAGATGCTAAAGCAAGGATTAGTCCAGGTATATACAGGAAAAACAGATGAGATAAATCTTTCACACATAGGTCTTAGTCTTAGGGCAACAGGGCAAAATCTTAACACCTTTATCATGGGATTTGTTCCCCATCCCTTTGTAGACACAGAGGATAGGGCACTTTCCTTTCTTAAGCCTCACGTGGTGGTTGAACGCTTACAATTAAAACATGTAGTTTTTGATGAAACCTTGCATCGCAGCGACATAGATAAAATTAATACCTCCATTGAACATATTCAGGAGATAATTTCGAGCGGTGTCTTTGATATTATTATCCTTGAGGATATTAACCACATCGTTGATTTGGGCATTATTCCTGTGAGCACTGTTATCAACCTTATAGAAAAAAAACCAGCCAACGTAGAATTGATCTTAACTGGCAGGAATGCAAAAAACGAAATTATCGAACAGGCAGATCTTGTAACAGAGATGGTTGAGCATAAGAAAGAGGAAGGCTTATGGAAGATCGATGGCAGCAACCAGGAGGGATGTGTTGTGGTAATTACTGGAAACGGCAAGGGAAAGACTACCTATTGCCTGGGAAGGGCGATGTTTTTTGCAGCCAATGGAATCCGGTCTAGCGTATTACAGTTTATAAAATCACCCAGGGCCTATGGGGAGGTTATTGCTATTAAAAAATTTCCAAATCTCGAGATTAAGACCATGGGTGAAGGATTTATATTTGGATCATCTAAGCCATCAAAAAAACATTTAGATGCTGCAAGAAGAGCCTGGGAAGCCTCTTTAAGAGAGATATTTTCTCTCAAGAATCGCTTAGTTATCTTAGATGAAATTAATATAGCAACCCATTTAGGTCTTGTTCGTCCAGACAGGGTACGAGAGATGATGTTTTTAAAACCGAAGGATCTGCATTTACTATTAAGCGGCAGGAATGCCCACCCGGAGACGGAAGAACACGCATCTGCCGTATTTGAGATGAGGGAAATAAAACACCCATTTCACAAAGGGATTCAGGCCAGAAAAGGAATAGAGTATTAATCGATTGTATAGAGTTTATAATAGATAATATAATAAATCCAGCTACTGATTGAGGATTTCATCAGGAACTATCCCTTTAAGGTGTTCAAACTGGTCCTTCATGTGGGGAATCTGCATTGCCTCCATGAATTGCTGCTGAAAATCTTTTTCCACGGTCAGTTCAATATATTCCACATTTCTTGAGACCCAATTGGCCTCCTCACGCTTTTCCCGGTTGAGAAGTGCTGCCCGTGCCCCATCCCCGGCAGCATTTCCAATTGAGATGATCTTATCTATCTCACAGTCGGGAAAAAGCCCCATTATCAATGCCTTTTCCCGATCCACATGGGTGCCAAAGGCCCCTGCTATCTTCACCTTTTCTACCTTGTCTATGCCCATTCGCCTCATCATCAGTTTACATCCGCAGTAGAGTGCTCCTTTGGCCAGCTGAATCTGGCGAATGTCTTTTTGGGTGATAACTATATCCTTGCCGATAGTTGTTTCATTAGCCCAGGCAATAACAAACTCTGGCTGATTATTGTCAGAATTTTTTCGAAAACGACTGTTCTTCTGATTGGGGTTAAATTTCCCGCTTTTCAGGATTACTCCGGAACGGTAAAGTTCTGCAAATAAATCCAAGATACCTGAGCCACAAATGCCCTTGGTCTGCATTTCCTCACTTTTTGAATACGTCTTCCAGGTATCCCTCCCAATTACCTTGTAATCTACTTCATGACTATCAGGATCAATCTTGATACGTTCAATAGCCCCAGGAGCGGCCCTCATACCAAAGGTGAGCTGTGCACCTTCAAGGGCAGGGCCAGTGGCACAAGATGAAGATATGAGTTTTTTCTTGTTCCCAAGGACCAACTCCCCGTTGGTGCCGATATCGATAATGAGCTGCATCTCATTCTTTTTGTACGGCTCTTCAGCAATAAGAACTCCTACATTGTCTGCCCCTACAAATCCTGCCTCATTTGGTAAGATATGAACATAGGCAGATTCGTGTATCTGAATCCGTAAATCTCTCGCCTTAATATCCATGCTTTTGTGGACTACAGGCGGAAAAGGGGCCATTCCCACATATTTTGGATTGAGCTTTAATAGAATATGATGCATCGCTGTATTGCCTACAATTGTCATATCGATGATATCGGTGGGGTTAAGACAGAGATATTGTGTGTCTTTCTCGGTCTTTATGGTTTCCTCTTTGTCACTCCCATTCTTCTTGCCTTTCTTTGGTGGGTGCGTAGCCTCACAGGCCTGGGTAACCAAGCTGTTTAATCCCGTAATAATATCTGCACTCATTTTGGCAAGACCATCCTGGTGCATCATATGATAGGTGATGCGGCTCATTACATCTTCGCCGTATTTGCACTGGGGATTCATCATGGAGACAGTATCCAATACCTCCATAGTCGCAATATTGCATAAATAAGCAGCTACAGTAGTCGTGCCCACGTCAATGGCCATACCATAATAGTCCTTTATCTTGCCTGGCAAAACATGTAGTATCTCTTTATCCATCCAGATGGCTACCGTTACCTTCCACTTGCCTTTACGAAGTTGATTTGGAAGTCTTTGTAATGTCAAATAATCGATATCCAGGTTTTTTAGACCGTATTTGTGGTTGAGTGCTTCTAAAATGCGTTCCAGATCACCAGTGGGCTCTTGGATTGTGGGCTCTGATAACTCAACATAATAATATTCGACTGCAGGATTCCATTCAATTTGGATATCTCTGGCTGCCTTACTCACTATTTGCTTACCGGCCCTCGATTCCTCAGGCACAAAGACCAGGAGATCTCCTTCAATCCTTGCACAGCAACCCAGACGGTAACCAGCCTCCCTTTGCTCTCTATTGATGAACTTCTCCTCCTCCATAAGCCACTCACCTGCATGATCTTTGCTCGATTGAATGCCATATTTTTCAAAAAATCCCTCCTCTATTCGTATCTTGCACTTACCACAAACCTTCTTTTCTCCGCATAGGCTCTCAATGTCTACCCCCAACTGCCTTGAGGCCTCGATGATGGTCACACCTTTCTTCACTTCCCCTCTCCGGCCAGAGGGCTGAAAGATGATTTTGGATTTTTCAACTTCATCCATTAAGCAAATTCCTTTTATGATTCAAAATAGATGATTTTTAATTTACGATCTTTGAGCTTCAATAAGCAATAATTAATCATCAATAGTCAATAGTACTTGTGTATTTCCCTCAATCGGCTGATCATTTTAATAGCCTCTTGGACGGCGTTACCGGCAGACTCCGCATAACCATCTGCCCCAAACAATTCTGTAATGTCCTTGGTCACTGGTGCACCACCCAGCATGATGGCCACGTTGGGATTTCTTTCCTTGATCATCTTCTCCTCCCTGATTACTCTTTTGCCTTCTCAGCCATTGCCCTTTTTGCCTTCCTTTTCCTTTAAGTTCAATGTTCTTTTTACAAGCCACTTATCATGCTCATAATCAATAACCCTCTGGAGCATAATCTTTTGGGCCATAACGGGTCCAGCGCCATGCCATGTAGCAACACCATGCTGGCCTGCCGTCCAGTGCTGTAAGAGTTTATGAACCTTCATGATATTTTCTGTGGGTTCATCCGAGCCAAAGCTATAAAACTCCTCAACGTAATCCTTGACTTCAGGATTTTTCAGTTCTTTGAGGGAGGGTAGGGTAACGATCAGGCCGCCACCTATGTCTCCGGCTAAAGCCATAACCCGCCAGAAGGCGTTGCAGATGTTCAGCTTGGAAACATTGCCCATCATTTCGTCTGGCAAAAACACACCTGAACCGGGGGGTTCTTCCGCACCTTTGGTGGCAGCGGCCATGCCGCATGCCCGTCCTGTTTCCCTCAAAACCACCATCTCCATCAACTGGTCATTTATGTGGGCGGCTTTCTCTAACCCCTTATATTCTTGGATCAATTTTGTGGCCCCAATGATCTGATTCATGAAACCTACCTTGCATGTACCGCCGCAGGTCATACGGTGGGTTTTAGCAAACCGGGTCACAAACTTGATGGAATACCTATACTCACCGCAGTGAAACACCCTTTCCCATGGTACAAATACATTGTCAAAGATGACCATAGATGTTTCCCGTTGGCCGTAGAGGGGATTTCCCAGTTCTTCAAGATCATCGGACTGATCTCTTTCCGCTGAATAAGGTGAATACTGGCAGACATAGGTTATTCCTTTAGTATCTGTGGGTATAGCAAATGCTATGGCATAGTCTTCCTCGCCCTCGAAATGTGCGGCCTGGGGTAAAACTACAAGCTCATGGCTGGCAAAGGCCCCACTGATGTTTATTTTGGCTCCACGCACCACAATACCATCTTTGTTTTTATCCACCAGTTTCAGTGAAAGATAGGGGTCAGGCCAGTCTAAGGTTTTTTGACTGCGCCTCCCTCTCGGCTCGGTAAGCGCTCCTGCCACAGAGAGATCTTTTTTCTGGACCATCTTGAGGTATTCTATGAAGCGGGGATTGTATTCTGTGCCTAAATCTCTGTCCATTTCCCAGCAGGTACTAGCTAAGGCATGAAAGGCATCATAACCCACACATCGGTAAATACACGTACCCAGCATCTCTGCAGTAAAGGTACCTGCCTGAGCCTTTTTTACCAAGTCATCGATACTGGCACTGACATAGGTGTAACGGTTGACCATATCATTGATGAGCGAAGAATAGCAGGACATAATATCCTTGTATTTCGGGTCAAGGGCCCATTCATAACTTGCCTTATTCGCCTCTACAACTGTCCTTGTATTTCTATTGGTAAGGACATTTTCAACCCTTTTCCCGTTCATAAAGACTCTTGGTTTAACATCCTTTAGGCTTTCCTCGAACTCCTCCGGTGTCATTAGTGCCATATCTTTTTCTCCTCATTTAAGGCTTTAGATAAGATCCTTAAAACAATAGTGTATCCATTACTATATGTACCATGTCGTCAATATTCTTGTTATTCGTTCCCTAATAGCAGATAAGGATTAACAATTAACGATTAACAGCCCCCTTTAGGGCCTTATTAATCTTTTCCAGTAGCTCTGGTTTGCTCTCTGCAAGCTCTTGTGCCTTTTTAAAATGGAAAAGGGCCTTTTCTTCCCTTCTTAGCTTACTGAAATATATCCCTAAATTATAATGAGCCAGAGCTAATTTATCTTGTCGACCATAGACCAAGCCAAGGTTATAATAGACCCTGTCTTTAACTGGTGGAAGGAAGGTTAGCCTTTCATAGATCCTTGATGCCTGACCATATCGTTCAAGATGTTGAAACGACAGGGCCAAAAGATATAAAATATCTTTATCTTTAGGGGACAGCTGAAGGGCGTTTTGCAAAATAGATACAGATTTTTCGTATTGGCCAATCGTCTGATAGGCCTTAGCCATAGAAAACATAATGGGGATAGAATCTTCATTTACCCTTAATGCTATTTTGAAGTGATCGAGGGCCTCATGTATTTTACCATCTCTTTCAAGAACAAGACCAAGACCATAATGGGCCAAAATAGATTCAGGATCTACACGCAGCCTCTTTTTAAACTCCCGTGCTGCATTTTCCTTATCATCACATAGGGCTATAACCATAGTATGAAAAATTGGAAAGTAGGATCGCAGCTCTTTTGTTTTATTAGGCTCGGGTATTTTATCATATCCTTGTACCATTGCCTCTATATTAGCCATTCTCTCCGGTGCACCAGGATGGGTAAGAAGGTAAGGCGGTATATTCTGACCGCCGTACCAATTTTCCCTTTGAATTTTCTTTAATGAGGTTATCATTCCCTCAGGGTTAAACCTTGACGCATTAGTATATTTAAATCCTAATTGATCAGCTTGCCTTTCATCCTCCCGAGAGTAGCCGAGTTCAGCCTGAGCTCCGGCAGCGATTGATCCTGTCATAAGGGCACCTGTTGCCTCACCACCAATAAGAACTCCTGCTAAGATGGCAGCCATTGTGGCCATTCCAATCTTCTTGGATCTTTCTATCCTTACAGCCAGATGCCTGGCGCTTACATGGCCAAGCTCATGTGCGAGTATAGAGGCCAGCTCATCTACATTGTCCATTATCCTAATCAGTCCTGAAAAGAAAAATACATGACCTGCAGGGGCTGCGAATGCATTAATGGAGGTGTCTTTTATCACATAAAAATGAAGTGGGAAATAAGGCACTTCTATTTGACGGCCAATGAAGTTACCAAGGTTATTGATATACTGAACCATGTAAGGATAGTCGGCAAATTCATACCGAGATTTAATTCTTGCAAGAAATCCCTCTCCAAGTTCAGTTTCCTCTTCTGGTGATAGCAATGAGGCAAGTGATTCTGCCAAAGGGGTAAAAATTATTAATAAGGCTGTTAAGAAAATAAGGAGCTTTTTAATCCACCAAAGGCGGACAAGGGTTAATTCCCCGTCCCGCCTGCCGGGACTGCGAGGTAGTTCATTTTCCATCTTTCACAGCTTTTTTATCTATCTCTATCCTTGGTGCTTCAAACCATAACCCTTCAAGGTCATAGAATTCTCTTATTGGCTGGTAAAATAGATGGATCACAACATCATTATAGTCCAATAAGATCCAGTGACCATCCTTTTCACCCTCTATGCCATAAATGGTGAAGCCTTCTTCTTTCATTCTTCTCTTTAGATGTTGGGCAATGGCCTGGACCTGCCTGCTGGATTTACCGCTGGCAATAAGGAAATAGTCGGTTATGGAAGTTAATGTTGCAACCTTAAAAAGGACGAGGTCAACTGCCTTCCTTTCAAGGATGATGCTAACGCATAGAAGGGCCTTATCAAGAGGATTCATTAATTTAGGTACAAACCTACCTTTTCTATATATTCTCGTACTACCTCCGGCACAAGAAAGCGAATAGATTTTTTTTTGGCTACCATTTCCCTGATTCGAGTCGCTGATATATCCATCAATGTTGTATCCTTTTTAAGCAATACATTTCCCGATGGATGGCAAAAGCATTTTCTTTTCTGGTCCCATGTAAATCCAACATTAAGAGAGTCAAGAAATGTAGAAAATTTTTCTTTATTATAACCTGGTCTATTGATAACAACAAATGAGGCAAAATTAAAGAGATTTTGATATTCTTTCCAGGTCTTTATCTCTATAAAGGCATCCGTTCCGATTATAAAAAATAATTCAAGGTTGGATCCAAAATAGGAGTGGAATAATTGCAGTGTTTCTATGGAATATGATAAACCAGACCTTTTCCCCTCAATATCCCACACCTCAAGTAGAGGGGAGATTTTACTTGCCAGTATTGCCATCTCAAGACGATGAGGGAAATCAGCGAGGGGGTAGGGTTCTTTATGCGGTGGCATACCAGATGGTATTATATAGACCTTCTTTAATCCTAACTCTTCACCTATCTCCTCTGCAACTCTAAGGTGACCTGAATGAATCGGATTAAAGGTCCCTCCCAGGATACCTAATTTCACGTCCTTACCTGTCCAGATCCATATACTATGAACTTTGTGGTGGTCAACTCCTTGAGACTCATTGGTCCATAGGCATGTAATTTAGATGTGTTGATCCCGATCTCTGCACCTAAACCAAGCTCAAAGCCATCATTAAATCGAGTAGAGGCATTTATCAACACAACAGAGGCATCTACCCTCTCCAGAAATTCTTGAGATCTCTTATAATCATTCGTAACAATTGCCTCAGTATGATTAGAGCCGTATCTTTCAATATGATCTATTGCTTCATTCATATCCTCGACAATCTTGACCGCCAGTATAAGATCTAAATACTCGGCTGGCCAATCACTCTCCTTTGCCAAGATAAGATTAGGGATTAGTCTGAGCGTATTCTCACACGCCCTTATTTCAACACCTGCCCTGGTAAATTCTTCTATCATGCCCGGCAAAAAAGAGGAGGCTACATTTTTATGTACCAGCATTGTTTCCATCGCATTGCAGACACCAGGTCTTTGTACCTTGGCATTAGAACATATCTTTCGAGCCATCTCTAAGTCAGCAAATTCATCTACGTAGACATGGCAGACACCTTTAAAGTGTTTTAATACTGGAATTCTTGAATTTTCAACAACAAAGGAAATAAGACCCTCGCCACCCCTGGGAATAATCATATCCACATACTTATCCATACTCAAAAGAATACCAACTGCCTCATGTTCTTTATAAGGGATTACCTGAATCGATTTTCCTGGCAGATTGGCCTTTTTCAGTGCCTCTGATAGAATTTCGTTAAGGATTAAATTGGAATGCATAGCCTCAGACCCCCCCTTTAGTAACACTGCATTCCCTGATTTAATGCAAAGAGCAGCTGCATCAACCGTTACATTAGGTCTGGACTCATAAATAAAGCCTATCACTCCCAGTGGGATCCTGATCCGGCCGACCTGTAATCCATTTGGTCTTTTCCACATGCCTGTTACCTCACCAACCGGATCAGGGAGGGCGGCAACTTCCTGTAATCCAACAATCATTGAGGTAATTGTTTTTTCATCGAGGGTTAATCTATCTATCATTGCTGGATTCAACCCATTTTTTCTGGCTAATGTAGTGTCCTTGGCATTTATTGTAATTATCTCCTCTTTCTTAGAGAGAATTCGCTCTGCCATGAATTCTAATGCAGCATCCTTTTCTGCTCTTTTAGCAACCCTTAAAAACCTGGCAGATTGCTTGGCGTCTTTTGCCATAGCCTGTATTGCTTTATGAAAGTCCATAACCGTGCATATTTTCTAAAGATTATTCATTAACACAAGATTATCTTTATGAATAACTTCATCATAATGTTTGTATCCTAAGATTTTTTCTATCTTAGAACTTTTTTGTCCCATAATTTTTTCCACATCTGTTGAATGATAATTGACAAGGCCAACTGCAAAGCTTTTTTCTTTTCTATTGATTATCATTACAGAATTTCCAAGGTTAAATTTCCCATAAACAGCAAGTATGCCTGAAGGAAGTAAACTTTTTCCATTCTTTACCAAGGCATCTTCTGCGCCACTGTCTACCATTATCCTTCCTTTCGGAGATTTTGTAAAGGCAATCCAGTGCTTACGACTCCGCATCGGGGTAGGTTGAGGTAAAAAGAGAGTTCCCTCCTCCTTTCCTTGAAAGATTTTCCTCATTATGTTCTTTTTTAAACCATTGCCAATAATAGTCGGAATTCCACATATGGCTACGTCCCTGGCTGCTTTTACCTTGCTTCCCATGCCACCTTTTCCTAAGGCACCTGGGATGGAGCTTGCTTTTTTTTCTATCTTGCTTGTCACCTTTTCGACCAAAGAAACCAGGTGTGCATTGCTATTCGACCTCGGATCGTCATCAAAAAGCCCATCAATAGTGGTTAAGTTGATAACGAGGTGAGCGCCCGTAAGATTGGCTATCATAGCACTAAGGTTATCGTTATCACCAAATTTTATCTCATCTACTACGACGGTATCATTTTCGTTGATGATTGGGATAACCTTCCAATTGAGAAGGGTAAAAAGGGTATTTCGAGTATTGAGGTATCTCTTCCTATTAGTGAGATCATCTCTGGTAACTAATATCTGAGCCACTTTACGTCCGTGTCTTCTGAAAACCTCTTCATACGCAAGCATCAAGGAGCTTTGACCAACTGCTGCAAGCGCTTGCTGTTGGGAAATGGATTGTGGTCTTTGAGAAAGCCCTACTTTTTTTAGACCAGAGGCAATGGCACCTGAAGATACAAGGATAATCTCTAACCCTCTTTTTTCCATAAGGTGACAGATGTCTTCACTCAAGGCATTTATCAAATCCAGGTTTAGCCCCTCTTTTGTTGTCAGCACACCGCTTCCAATTTTTACAACTACCCTCTTGACAGGTTGCAGCATATCTTTTCTTGGATATTTCATGAATCTCCTCACGTTAGACCCGTCTGTCTCACAAGACCTCTGCCCGCCTGTGTTTTGAAGCGGCAGTCGGGCTTGGGGCGCGGGCAGGCACTTTAGCCCTGGCCCAGACCTACAAAAGCTGGCTCAGCAAAGATAAACCAGGATTGGTGATATATCTGAATCAAGCGTATATTCAAATCACGTCGCACCAGGGCGGGCTCACTTTAGGCACTTTTTTACGAAAGGGCTTGATTTTTTAGTAATTGTTTGAGTTCCTCTAATCCTTCTCCAGCAAGGGCAGAGATTGCCAGGCACTCGTAGCCTAAATCATTAAAGGAATGACAAATTTTATCGATACCTTTACCGTTGATTGGTTTTAGGTCAATCTTGTTAAGGACGATCACCTGATTCTTTTTCATCAGGGATGGATGGAATAGTTTTAATTCCTCTTGTACTATAAAAAAATCTTTTAGAATGTCTCCAGAACTTGGTTGATATATATCCAGCATATGCAAAAGAAACCCGGTCCGCTCAATATGCTGTAAAAATCTATGACCTAAACCTCTGCCATCACTGGCACCTTCTACCAAGCCTGGGATATCAGCAATGGTAAATGATTGTTCGTCATCAAAAGTAAGGACCCCTAAATTAGGGGCAAGGGTTGTAAATGGATAGTCGGCTATTTGAGGGTGCGCATTAGAAAGACGCGATAAAAGGGTGGATTTGCCAGCATTAGGTAAGCCTATAATACCTATATCAGCGATAAGTTTGAGTTCCAGCTTAAGTCTTTTTTCTTTTCCCTGTTGACCCTCTTGAGCAAATCTGGGAGCTCTATTTATTGAGGTAGTAAAGTGTTTATTCCCTTTACCACCATCTCCGCCCTTCACTAATACTATCTGTTGGTTATCGTGAACTAAATCTGCGAGCAGTTCTCCTGTTTCCTTGTCTTTTACTATGGTCCCTATAGGGGCCAGGATTTCAATACTTCTGCCTTTTTTCCCTGACCTGTTTTTACCTCTCCCAGGCTCGCCATTTTGGGCCTTAAAGGAACGCCTGGAGTTAAAATCATATAAGGAATAGAGTCTTTTTGTGGACCTGATCAGAACATTTCCACCCTTTCCTCCATCTCCACCATCAGGCCCCCCTTTTGATATAAATCTCTCTTTTCTAAAACTTACACAACCAGCCCCCCCATCACCTGATTTTACGGTGATATCGGCCTCGTCAACAAATTTCATTATCGTTTCTTGCTAACTCATTACTGGTTATTCTTTTCAAACTCACAGCGAACAAAATTTTAGGCACTTCTTCTCTGTCTGTTAAGGGGTATAAACACTTATTTGTTTTCTGGATTTACCCAATCGTTCAAAGGTAACTATTCCATCGATCTTTGCAAAAAGCGTGTAGTCTCTTCCAACACCGACATTATTTCCTGGATGGATACTCGTTCCTCTTTGCCTGACGAGGATTGAGCCAGCTTTCACAAGCTGGCTTCCAAATCTTTTTACACCCAGTCTCTTTCCCGCACTATCTCTGCCATTCTTTGAGCTACCGCCTGCTTTTTTATGTGCCATTATTATCTCCTTTTCTCATTTCTCGTTAGCCATTTTTTAACCAGTAACCAGAAAAGAGTAACTATCAAGAAAATCTAAGCCTCAATCTCAGTTATTTTTACTCCTGTGAAATCTTGCCTGTGGCCTTGTTTCTTCCTGTATCCTTTTCTTCTTTTATATTTAAATACTACTATCTTTGGCCCCCTGTCATGTCTGGTAATCTTGGCTACCACCCTGGCATTTTCCAAAACAGGACTCCCAACAGTTACCTTATCATCTTTAGAGACAAGCAGCACATCATCAAAATAGACCTCATCTCCCACCTTACCATCCATTTTTTCAACCCTTACTTCTTCGCCTGGCTTTACCTTATATTGTTTGCCGCCTGTTTGGATGACCGCATACATTCTAACCCTCCAATATTTCAGAATAATTTTAAGCTACCGCAACTATAGATCAAAGTCAATAAAAACCTGTCACTTAAACGGGTAGATAAAAAAGGTTTTTATATATAAGACCGTAAACTAAAAATGTCAATCCTGATTTAGAGTGATTATCAATATCATGTATTTTGAGTTATCGTAAGCTATTTTTATAGAAAGTAGACTATTGTGACCTTTTGTGGTAAAAAAACTTAGTAAGCCTGGATCTAATACAAATAGAATAACTACGTTGCCCCTAAAGTAGTTTTAATTTCAATGGATTATAGAAATTTTTAGATACTCAATCATTATAGTATAAAGGGTGTCGATTCTATGCCTATTTACGAATACCATGCGAAAATTCCTGAAGAAGGGTGCACGATGTGCAGAGAAGTATTTGAGTATATCCAGAGTGTTGATGAAAAACCCCTTTCTCATTGTCCAAATTGTGGCAAAAGAGTTAAAAAGATTATTTCATGGTGTCATGCTGCAGTTATTGATCCATCACCAGAACACAGCCGGACAGAAAAAAAGATAACTGAGTACGAACATGCAGGCCTGTATAGTCATGCCGCAGAGTTAGCTGATAAATACTCGCATAAAAGAAAAGACAGTCTTCTTAAAGAGAGGGCCTTAGAAAATTATAAAAAGGCCGGTTATAACTTTGATTCCACTACGGGCAATGACGACTAAAGTGCCTAAAGGTAATGTAATCTGAATACTGAATACTTGATTATTAAATCGTTATAAGTAACCAGCAGCAATTATTCGGTAATCAGAACAAACCCAGCAAGCTGCCTATCCCCGCATTTTTTAATTTTTTGACTCACACTTTAAAAAAGAGGATGAAGTTTAAAAAAATTGGAGGGAAAGATAATGTCAGATTTTTTTCAAAATGGTGAAATAGCAACATTTCATAGACTAAAAAAGAGGGATCTCAGAGAACTTGAGGGAGAACTTGACGAGGCAACGAGGCATAGGCCTATTTCCCTTGTCCTTCCATACATTCCAGTTGAGTTACAAGGGCCAGGTTTTCCTAAGATTGTCGAAGAACTCAGGAATGTAAAATACCTTAAAAATATCATTGTAACCATAGGAAGGGCAAATGCAGAGGAGTTTAGACAGGCAAGGGAATTTTTGTCTGATCTTCCCTCAAAACCTAAACTAATTTGGTGTACAGGTCCGGCAATTGACAATATATATGGCATAATGGCTGAAAATGGGATCAATGTTGGTGATGACGGCAAGGGAAGGTCTGCATGGACTGCTTATGGATATATCCTTGCTCGCGAAGATAGTCAGGTTATTGCATTACATGACTGTGATATTGTTACCTACAATAGAGATCTTCTCGCACGCCTCTGTTACCCTGTTGCACACCCAAACTTTGGCTTTGGCTTTTGTAAAGGATACTACAGTAGGGTTACGGATAGTATGCACGGAAGAGTGACCCGGATCTTTGTAACACCTCTTATTAGGGCCTTGAAAGAAACCTTGGGATCTAATCAGTTTTTAAATTATCTTGATAGTTTTAGATATATCCTTGCTGGGGAATTTTCAATGGATATAGATTTGGCACGGCTGATCAGAATCCCCGGTGACTGGGGGTTAGAGGTTGGGGTTCTTGCTGAAGTTCATAGGCATTGCACCCTGTCTAGAATATGTCAGGTTGACCTTTCAGATAATTATGAACACAAGCATCAATCCCTCACCCTGGAAGATCCCAATAAGGGTTTACTGAAGATGGGAACAGACATTGCAAAATCCATATTTAGAACTATGGCAAGTATGGGATACACACTCACAAATGAGTTTTTTGTAACCTTGAGGTCGAGCTATTTGAGGATTGCACAGGACCTTATTGCTCAGTATGAATACGATTCTGAGATCAACGGATTAAAATATGACAGGCATAAAGAAGGCAGTTCGGCTGAGGCATTTGTCGGGTGTATCGTTAGCGCTGGACAGCAGTTTCTCGAAACACCTTTTGATGTTCCACATGTACCGAACTGGAACAGGGTTATCTCTGCTGTTCCAAATGTCTTTGAGTTATTGATCAATGCAGTCGAACAGGATAACAAAGACTAGGAGGTTTGAAAAGGTTAATTACGCTTCACTTTTATACACGATACGTTTTTCTTTTGCTCTTTAACCTTTTAAAAGGGTATAAATTTAGATACATAGAGAATCCTTTTTTTGAACTATTCAAAAAAAAAGGGTATCCATATAGATCTTTATTGTTCTAATGGTCAAATCATAACATCATTGTGAGCATTATGGAAAAACAAATGAATGGAAGATCATTAACTCATGATTCGCCGATAGATCGCTTGAAGGAAATCTCTTCATGGGTTTCCTCTGTGCTTGACCTGGATCAACTTCTAGAGCTTATCATAGATACAGCCACACAGATGATGCAGGCTAAGGCCAGCTCTCTCCTGTTATTGGATCAGAAATCGAGGAAACTCTACTTTAAAGTAGCCGTCGGAGAAAAAAAAGAAGAGGTCAGGAAATATGAGATTGACGTGGGCCAGGGAATAGCGGGCTTTGTAGCTGAAAAAGGGGAACCACTTCTCATTCCCGATGTCAGTAAGGACCCACGGTGGTACAAGAAAATAAGCGAATCCACAGGATTTCAGACCCATTCGATAGCCTGTGTTCCAATGAAGGTTGATAGCGAAATAATAGGGGTTGTGGAAATAATTGATAAAGAAGATGGGAGTCCAATTCAAACTGAAGATATGAAAATATTGACAGTATTCGCTGATTTGGCCTCCAAGGCAATCAGCAATGCACGAAAAATCGATCAAGTCAAAAGAGAAAACCGGGATCTAAAAGAAGAGCTTGGGAACAAATACCAAATTATTGGTGAGAGCAAGAGGCTGCAGAAAGTTATATCCGATGCTTTCAAGGTGGCCAATTCGAAGAGCAGCACACTGATACTGGGTGAGAGCGGAACGGGGAAGGAACTGCTCGCCAGGTTAATTCACAGGGCTGGCCCTAGAAAAGATAAGCCCATGATTGTGCTTAATTGTGCGGCCTTACCTGAAACCCTCCTAGAATCTGAACTCTTTGGTCATGAAAAAGGGGCCTTTACTGGGGCTGAAAGCCGAAAAATCGGAAAGTTTGAACTGGCTGATGGCGGCAGTCTTTTCCTTGACGAGATAGGAGAAATGACGCCAGAAATGCAGGCAAAGTTTCTTCGAGTGCTGCAAGAGGGACTATTTTATCGTGTGGGTGGAAACACTCCCATATCGGTGGATGTTCGGATCATCTCAGCTACAAATAAAGATATTTCCCAGGAAATTCATGATGGAAGGTTTCGAGAGGACCTTTACTATCGGCTCAATGTAGTTCAAATTCACATGCCTGCCTTAAGAGAGATAAAAGAAGACATATCCCTCCTTGCCACGTATTTCTTGAAAATATTTACGCAAGAGAAGGGACTCCTCCATTTAACGATCTCAGAAAATGCCATGGAGCAGATGCTCGCATACGACTGGCCTGGTAATGTAAGGGAACTCAGTAATGCTCTGGAGCGCGCCGTGGTGATGGGTAACGGTCAGGAAATTTTGCCTGAGGACTTGCCCATTTGGGGTCCAAAAGAAAGCCATCCGGGCATGCAGGTAGGATTGACGCTCAAAGAGGCTATGGAAGCCTTTAAAAAAGAATTCATTGCCTTAAACCTGAAACATACTGGAGGCAATAGAAGCAAGGCATCAAAAGTGATGGATGTTCAAAGGACTTACCTATCCAGACTGATATCCAAGTATCAACTCTAAAAAGTCTGCTCAACAGGCTTCCCACTATTCTCGGATTACACACAATTCGTTTTTGTTTACATTTTACCAAATGACCCCAACGCTTTGCCTCAGGGTTATACATGAAAGAAACTCTACGTAGAGCATGCAGATGTCTTTTTTTGTTATGCCCTCATAAATGCACAGGGGTGGTCTGGATAATCGGGATTTGCCAGACGGAGATTATAATAGTTATTGTCACGTTGCCCTTCGGCCTCGAGCAGTTCGGCCTTGAGCTCACTGCCGAAAGGCTCAGAGCCGAGAGGCAATAAATCCCGATTATCCGGACCCGAGCACGGGACCTTGTTTTAAGGGCATAAAGCAAAAAAAGACACTACATGCTCTGTTCCAAATTAAGTTTCTCAGGAGATAGCTTCGGCGCTCCTAAAGGCCTTCAAAATTCCTCACACTAACATTGATAGGATGATCATGTCATTGTGAATCCTTCTTTCATCAGAATACACTCTGCAAAACAATCTTAATAAACGCACATTATTCTACAATTCAATTAATCCTTTAGGTTTAATAATTGTTTCTTGACCCCAAAAGATAGCAGGGTAGAGAAGCTCGCGTAATCGTAAGACATAAGGTGTCATCTTTTGTATACACTATTTATCATATCTTCCTTGCTTGGTTATCGGAAAAATTCCATAATTTCAATAAGTTATTTAGATTAGGCATAAAGGCACACTCCTTGCTTCAATTTGGTAATGAGATATAGATTGTGTGTATGATTCTTGTAAATCAGGGAATAATAAAAGGATAGATTCAGAAGAGGCATAAGTATCTATTAAATAATGTGGGTCCATGAAAATATAGCCTTCAGAGTGTCAGATTTGGGAAAATGGTGTCATCTGCCTACACTTTTACAGGCGCTTACATGTCTTACGTGAGGGGAATAAAGAAACGAAAAATGGCCACAAATAGACAGACAGAAATATTTCCAAAAGAAAAGGGTATTATTACCTTTGCCTTTGGCGAAGGATGGAACTTTCCGCCCTGCTTATTCCATCATCAGGAGATGGTTCATGTACTTGAAAGTGCTCAACAGGTTGATAAAGAGACCCTGATCAATACGCTTAATCACATCCATTTTATGGAAGAATCTATCTTGCTCCAGCTACGTCATCCGAAATACGAAGAAAGTATTCTTATAAGGGCATATCCAGAGCCCTGTCTCGGCGAAAAACTCGCATGCCGTTTGTCGAATAAGAACCTCTCAGGCCTTGATCTGAAGAGCTATCAACTTATGCATCTTGTCATTGATGATGGTCGATCTATGATATTAGTTCCAGCTGTATTTCAGGAGATACATAGAAACCGTGTTACGATTCAATTACCACAAATAAGCTACGCTGTGGGCCAGCGGCAGGCGAGGCGACATACCTGTCATGATGTTGTTGTCGAGATGATTCAGAGCGGTTTTGTAGCACAAGGAAAATTATTAGATTTTAACCCGCGTGGATTTCGTATTAAGGTAAGACCAGTGTCATTTTGCTCCTTTCACTGGTTTGATCCAGATGCATTAGTCATTGTTCATCTACGACGTAATCAGCATATTCTCTTTTCTGGCCTCTGCAAGTGTATTCGCCAACAGGATGATTTCCTAAATAGGGAGATTGTACTGACTCATGCGGATACAAAGATCAATCAGTTCAAAAAAAGGCAGATCCGCAATCCTCGTCAGCGCTTGGTACCACCACCAACAGTTATTTTCGATCATCCCTTTTTAAAAAAGCATGTGCAATTGGAGGTTACAGGTATTTCCACTTCAGGATTTTCTGTATATGAGAGTGCAGACGACGGGATTCTTATGCAGGGCATGATCATTCCAGAGCTGATGATAAATTTTGCCGGCGCAATGAGTATGCCCTGTGTTGCACAGGTAATCTACCGCTTGGCAGAGAAGGGCGGGGGCATCCGCTGTGGCCTTGCAATTCTGGACATGGATATTAAGAGCTATAGTCGTTTGGCTCATATATTGACTAATGCCCTGGACCCCCACGCCTATGATTCCAGTGAGGTCGATATGGACGCTCTTTGGGAGTTCTTTTTTAATACAGGCTTTATCTACCATATGAAGTATCGTCTTATACAGTCTCATAGGGAAGGTTTCAAAGAGATGTATAGGAAGCTTTACAAGGAGAATTCGGAGATTTCGAGGCATTTTACCTACCAGAAGAATGGCCGGATATACGGCCACATTTCAATGATTAGGGCATACGAGAGGACCTGGATGATTCATCACCATGCTGCAAGGATTATGGACAGCAAACGCCCCGGTTTTATGGTATTAAAGCAAATTATGTATTACATGAATGATATGTATCGCCTTCCTTCCGCACACATGGACTATGTGATGTGTTATTTTCGCCCGGAGAACAGGTTTCCTGATTTTGTATTCGGTGGTTTTGCAAGGACACTGAAAAATCCTCAAGGTTGCTCTATGGATCTTTTTTCCTATCTTACTTATACTAGCCTGTCCCTGGGTGCCAAACTTCCAGATGGGTGGTCGCTGAATGAATGCTCAGAAGTTGATCTGTGGGAACTGAATAGGTTTTATGGGTATCACTCTGGAGGACTGCTCCTGAATGCCTTGGCTTTGGATAAAAAGGATACTGGCGATAAATCTCTGGAAGAACTCTATAGCCAGCTTGGTTTTGTGCGAAAATGTAGGGTATATGCACTAAAACATAAGGCGGAACTAAATGCAGTCCTGATTGTTAATCAATCAGACCTAGGGTTTAATCTCTCTGAACTCCTCAATGGTATCAAGATTCTGGTGACCAATCCTGAAGCTCTACCCTGGAATATACTAACCATTGCCATTTCACAATTGACTGATATATATCATACGGACAGGGTTCCTATATTATTTTATCCCTTCGACTACATTAAATCCAATAGTATTCCCTATGAGAAGCAATATCAGGCATGGGTCCTGAACGTTCAGTATGGAAACGAATACGTGGAGTATATGCAGAAGAAATTCAGAATAAGTTATCAATAGAGCCTTTTAAAAAGGTTTCCAACTCCTCTTCTCTCGTTTTCCCAAAAAAGACATTCATTTCATATTTTCACATAATTGATCTCTTCATCTATGCATATCCTAAACTGGGCAACAACATTGCAAAAGAAAACAGAGCAGAACCACTTCAAGGGCATTATAAAATAATTCCAGAATTATCTCATTATTGATGCCTTGAATAAAATGAAAGGTTTTGAGATCGAGTTGTGCTTGATGATATTGTCATTAAAAGTGTATGAAATATTAGACAGTGAAATGCAAAAAAGTTTACAGAGAATCAGACTTTATACGAGGCCTGAGACCTCTTCCGGTAGTTTACGTTGATGGCTTGGCAACTCAGCCCTTACCTTGCGGATTATCATCGGCTTTACCCGGGCGTGAGGAACTTTTTCATACTATCTTATTTTGGCATTAATCTTGTATTTATTTTGGATAAGCCGATAATTTAAAAAAATGAAGGCATGAAAGAGTGTGTTATGACGAACAAAGCAGAAGAGAGAAGCTATCAACCTATAAAACAAGTGGATCAATACTACAGCGTAGAATTTTCGCTCAGTGGATGCGCTTTTGTATATCAATTCAAAATCCGCAAAGCATCATTGAAAGAAATCTGCGTATTGGTAAGAGAAGATTCTGATTTATTGAATCACCTAAAAGTTGGTGACATATTAAATCTGAAATACTACACGACTAATTCATTCCGGCCTGTTGAATATTTAAAAACAGAGATCAGGCATATTAGTAAAAATGATAAAGAACGATTGAGAGGTCTATGTGTGGTTGGGTTATTGATTTTAGAAAACAAAAATTCTTATAACTAAAACAATCAATTAATAATAAAGTGTAGTGACTTGCATTTTTTCTGTCAGCAAAAGGAAGACTCTAATCCTCGCATTCTCGACTATCAGGATTAATGATCTTAGTAATCTCCGGCTGATAGTATGGTCTTTTGCTTAATGTATTATTGAGGAATCTCACGGAAATCATTGAAAGGCCTAATCCGAGTAGGCTTCCAATGAGGGTAGATATATTTAAATCTAAGCTATATAACTTGGCGATAAAATATCCAAGGCTTGCCCCTCCTACAAAGCCTATTGCAGGGACCATATAGACGATTAATGAGGCCTTTGTGACCGCACCATCAGGTATGCCTATCTTTACCATATCTCCAGTCTTAGCACCAACAGGGTTTATTGTTTCGGAAAGTACTTCTTTCCCATCACCAAGCATATGACAGAAATTTTTTGCCACACATGAAGCACACATTTCTTGCCTGTCCGTTATAACCCATGCCTTCTCACCCCGTACCTCTTTCACTATCCCTTCTGATTCGTTCATGTAGACTTTAGGTCTTGTCATCAGTTTTTTGATATATGTTTGATCCATATTATCAGATCTCCCTTAGGTTTCTGCAATTGCATCGATTTCAACCTTAGCTCCTTTAGGAAGTTTTGAAACCTCTATAGTTGATCGAGCTGGCTTGTTTAAAAAATATTTTTCATACACTTTATTCATTTCTGTAAAATTATCTATGTTCAATAAGTATACAGTAACCTTAATTGTTTTTTCAAGACCTGAATTAGCCTGTTCAAGCACTGCCTTTAGATTTTCTATAACTCTTGTTGTTTCTTCGATAATTGTTCCTGGTTTAAACTCATTCGTTTTTGGATCAATAGCAATTTGCCCGGAGCAAAAAACAAAATCCCCTGCCTTGATTGCCTGTGAGTAAGGTCCAATTGCCTTTGGAGCTTTTTTGGTAAATATTTTTTCCATACATTTACCCCCTTTTTTGAAGATATATGAGCCTTTACCAAGCTCGTAGTGTTTTATCTTTGGTTATGGTTGAACATCGATGCTCGATTAGACACCTTACATTCTAAATATATTGTCATCCTGAAAATTTTGATACTATAGGATAGCAAAAGGTAAATGAAAAGCAAACCCGAATTATTACTGAACGGAATCTGAGTATGAGGGGTGAAACCAGGAAATAATTCCTTTCATAATAATGGAAATTAGATTAAAGTAACAAGAATTACTCATTTAATTTGAGGAAATCTTGGTTATTGTAGAAAGGGGTTTTAAATGGAAAAGAAGGGAAAGGGGAAAGCCACAATAGCTATACTTACTGGTGGCGGGGATGTACCAGGTCTTAATCCATGCATTAAGACTCTCGTTTACAGGGCAGCCAGTGAAGGAATAAAGGTTATGGGAATACGCAGAGGATGGGCCGGGATCTTAGAGTATAACCCGGATGATCCCTCCACCAATGACAGGAGCATTCAGGAATTGATCCCGTCAGAGGTCAGGACTATTGATCGTTCAGGAGGCACCTATCTGCACACATCTCGAACAAATCCAAGTGCTGCAAGGGAAAAGGAAGTTCCCGATTTTCTCAAGAAACAGTTTGACGGAAAGGAGGATGTGAAGGATTTCACCTCCCATGTCTTAAAAAACCTGGAATATTTAAAAGTAGATGCCATTATTCCCATAGGAGGCGATGATACCCTTAGTTTTGCTGAAAGATTACACCGGGAAGGATTTCCTGTAATTGCTATACCTAAAACAATGGATAATGACGTTTTTGGAACTGATTATTGTATTGGTTTTTCCACGGCTGTTACCAGAAGTGTCAATTTTATACATGCATTAAGAACCTCGACCGGGTCCCATGAACGTATAGCGGTCATTGAACTATTTGGTAGGTATTGTGGTGAAACATCTTTGATAGCAGCATATTTGGCAGGGGTAGACCGTGCTATTATTTCGGAGGTCCCATTTGACCCGAAAAGACTCGCAGAGCTCATCATGAAAGATAAAAAAGCCAATCCCCAAAATTATGCCATGATTACTATTTCAGAAGGGGCCAAGTTGACAGGAGGCGAGATGTTTTTATCTGGGGAATCGGATGCCTATGGGCATAGAAGACTGGGAGGAATCGGAGAGGAAACCGGAGCCATTCTCAAGGAACTCACCGGAGAGGATGTTCTGAATCAACGGCTGTCCTATCTGATGAGAAGCGGAACACCTGATTCTTTAGATCAGATGGTAGCTGTTAATTATGCAAATACGGCTATTGATCTTTTTCTCAAAAGTGTTTTTGGACGCCTTGTAACTCTAAGCCGTGGAATCTATACAGATATCCCCCTCAGCACTATTACGACAGGCCAGAAAAGGGTGGATGTGAGAGAACTCTATGATATAGAAGAATATCGGCCCAAGATCCGCCATGTCAGTGGTAAGCCAATGTTTTTGTATTAGTGAAGGTAGTTGAGGATGAGGGTAGTGGTCAACCGATGCTTTCTGTAAAAGAGGCTTGGCTGATCATCCATCATAAAATGATCGCTTTTAGGCACAATGAAATGTGATAGCATGAATTTCTTGACCTAAATTAAATGCCCAAAATATGGCCACTGCACTTGTTCAATTATTGGAGAAGGCTCACGTCCCATTTCTTTAGATAGGCCATTGAATATTGTGATACTTGAGCGGCTTATTATGTACAAAGGTCTCTACATAACTAACTCCCTCTATCGCCGGGAGCTTAATATTGACAAACTGATTGATAAAATCGATATGGTGAAATCGGGCAGCTATTACTAAATTGAATCTACCGACGGCTACAGAGGCGAGATACACCTCCGGATGTTTGACTATAGCATCCAGTACTTCGTGAGCAAGTCGGTTATTTACAGTAATTCCCATCGTTGCCCAGACCTCGTGTTCCAATACTTGCGGATTGGGTACAACCACTATTCTAAACAACCCATTACTCGACATTTGGCATATTACGCGCATTGGATAAGGAACCAGCGTCACCGCAAGAAGCGAGGGAAATATTGGGATTAGTATAACTGCCTATTGATTCTACTCAGCAACATTTTCTGTTGACAGCAGTTCATTGAGGATAATGGTTTTAGCGGGAACCTTCATGCTAGGTGGTTGTGGGGAGGGGGAGAGGAAGATTTCCCCGTACCTGATTTATAACTTTCTGTAAACTTATTTTATAGGAGAGGAGCTAGTTGTATTAGTGTTTAAGCTAGTTAAAGAGCTGCGGGATCAACAGCTGAAGAAATTATGTATGCTTAGCAGAATAAGAACGAGAGGAGGTAGCAAGAAATGGCGATTCTAGAAGAACCAATAAAAGAGGTAGAAAAACTCAAGAACTATATCAATGGAGAGTGGGTTGAGTCTAAATCGGGCGAGATATTGGATATTGTAAATCCAGCAACACAGAAGGTTATATCCAAAGTTCCCATGTCAACCCCAGACGAGGTAAATGCGGCTATAAAAGCAGCCAAGGAGGCCTTCCCTGAATGGAGAGAAACAACTCCGCTTGCCCGAGTAAGATGTTTGTTTAGACTCAAAGAGCTATTAGAGGAGAATTTTGAGCAGCTAAGCAGAGTCCAGACACAGGAACATGGAAAGACGATAGATGAATCTAGAGGGGAAACGAGACGAGGTATAGAGATGGTTGAAGTTGGTACTGGAATCCCCTCGCTAATGATGGGATATAATTTAGAGGATATCGCAACTGGTATAGATGAATATGTAATTTATCAACCCTTAGGAGTTTTCGGCCATATTGCTCCTTTTAACTTCCCCTTTATGGTGCCACTTTGGTATTCCCCCTTTGCTCTGGCTACCGGGAATACCTTTGTGGTAAAACCCTCGCCGAGAGACCCAATTAGTCAAGTAAAACTGGCCGAACTGTTAGATGAAGCAGGTATACCGCCTGGAGTCTATAATGTGGTCCATGGTGGAGCGGAAGCAGCTTCCATACTTACGGAGCACAAGGATATTAAAGGCATAACCTTTGTTGGAAGCACGAAAGTAGGGAAAGACATCTATAAAAAGTGCGGAGAGGTTGGCAAGAGGGTTAGTGCGCAAACTAGCGCCAAGAACTTTATGGTAGTGATGCCAGATGCAGATATAGCAGGAACTATACCAGCCTTGATGACGTCGTTTTTTGGTAATGCAGGTCAGAGATGTTTATCCGGCGCTAACCTTGTTATCGTTGGCAAGGATGACGCCTTTTACAATAAGGTTTTAGATGCCTTTGTGGATACAGCATCTAAGATTAGGGTTGGTTACGGCCTTGATGAATCAATCCAGATGGGCCCCATGCAATCAATAGATGGTAAAGAAAGGGTCTTGGGATATATAGAAAAAGGTATGGCAGAGGGTGCAAAACTCCTGCTCGATGGAAGAAAAGCAGACATTATCGGGGATTACCCTGAAACATGTTTCGTGGGTCCAACTGTTTTTGCTGACGTTACCCCCGAAATGACGATTGCTAAGGAGGAAATCTTTGGCCCTGTAGCCAGTGTTATGCGAGTCAAAGACCTTGATGAAGCGATAGAAATGGCAAACAGGAGTAATTTCGGTAATGCTAATGCTATCTTTACCTCAAGTGGTAAGGCTGCCAGGGAATTCCAGTATCGGATTGAGACTGGTAATGTCGGGATAAATATTGGCATAGTGGCGCCTATGGCATTTTTCCCATTCAGCGGAATGAAAGACTCCTTCTTTGGTGTTCTGCACGGACAAGGCAGAGATGCCATTCGTTTCTTCACTGAAAGTAAGGTTGTCATCCAAAGGTGGTTATGATGAAACTAAATACAGCATCTGAAGTCATCAGTTTTACTAAAAAACTTGAGGGAGACTCGGCAAAGTTCTACAAAGACTTGTCTCGGAGATATGCGAAAGATGAGGGCATTTTCCTCTCTTTTGTCAAGGAGAATGAGAAAAATATAGTACAGGTTGAAAGGGCGTACTATGGAGTTATCACGGATGCACTTGAAGGTTGTTTTGCCTTTAATATAGATCCGGCGGAGTATTCATTTAAAGCTGAATTGGCAGAAAAGGTAAGCTATTCCGAGACCTTGGACAATGCTATAGAGATAGAAGAAAAAATTATCAAATTTTATTCGGACGCAGCAGAACAATCAAAGTCATTGATGGCAGATGTTCCAAGAGCTTTTAAGATGGTAGCCAAAAAAAGAGGTAATCGTCAATCAACGTTGAAGTCACTTCTCGGTAAGGAAGACTAAATGGCTAAAATAGTTGAAAAGATACGTGTTCACTGTTCTTTGAGGCACGTGGGTGCGTATGTTGTAAAATGGGACGATGGTAGTTATACAGTTAAGTGTGGGCTTTTAAAGGCATGCGGCGATTCCTGCCCTTATTTGAAGGATCCTTATTATAAAAGCCCCTTCAAGAGGGCACCGAAGTATGTCGCTAAATAGGAGGACGTATACACATAGACACTGTATGGTGTAGGAATGTAATTCCATACCTGATTGGAATAGGTAACCATGCATCCGTTTGTTGAAAAAGCTTGTCCGTGGTTTGGTAGGGGAAAACCAGCGCAGAGTTAGCAAACGAAAGAGTGAACATGTTTGACTAACGTATGCGGTGATAGCAACCAACAGGGCTCATTGAACGCAACAGGCTACTACGTGGTACCCTGCCAAATTACTAATGGAAAAAGATGGCGAATCTACCTATGGGTTTTTTGGTTGGAGAGGATTTGTTTTATCAAGGGGTGTTCTCTCATGGGAAGCGGAATACCCCATTCTCTGTAAACATTATGGGCATTCCCCCTGCAAATAGCGCCGTTGCAGTAGACGGTTAGTTTAAGAAACCCTGTCCCCTGCGAGAGGTTCGCCGTCAAAGGTGGTGAGGCAAAGGTGTTCGGAGTCACCGCCTGAGAGGAGCATTCCTTCAGAAAGCCCGAACTTCATCTGACGGGGCCTCAGATTTGCGACAATGATGACCTTTTTGCCAATGAGCTCCTCAGGATTGGGATATGTTGAGCGAACGCCGGCGAATGTCTGACGCAAGCGACCCTCGCCCAGGTCAACCATCAGCCTGATAAGCTTCTTTGAGCCTTCAACGAGGTAGGCCTCACGGATGATGGCCACTCGCATGTCGATCTTTGAGAAATCATCAATGGTGATCTCTTGGTCGATAGGCGTGAGGTCGTCTCGTTTATCTGGTAAAGGAGTTATCTCTTCCTGCCTGGAAGGTTTTGAGTCTTTTCTGACCTCTTTATGCACTTCCGTGGTCTCTTTCTCGACCTTCTGAATTTTTGCCCATGTATCGCGTAATGTCGCTGTGCGATTGAATACCAATGTTCCATCAGAAGAATCAACCGGATCTATGCAGAAATAGCCAAGCCTCTCGAATTGATACCGACTTCCTGGCGTTGCACCTGTGAGAGTTGGTTCAACGCGGCAGGAGGTCAATGTCTCTAATGAGTTCGGATTCAAATACGTTTTGAAATCAGCACTATCTTTTTCATCGGTTGGGTTTGCCTTCAGAAAGAGATGATCGTATAAGCGTACTTCTGTGTTAAGGGAGTGGGCTGCTGAAACCCAGTGTAACGTCGCCTTGACCTTGCGTCTGTCAGGGGAATCCCCGCCTCGTGTCTTTGGATCATAGGTACAGTGCAGCTCAATTACTTCTCCAGTTTGTTTATCCTTAATTACATCAACGCATTTGATAAAATATGCGTATCGTAGTCGGACTTCACGACCAGGGGCCAAACGGAAGAACTTTTTTGGGGGGACCTCACGAAAATCATCTTGCTCAATGTAGAGCACTCGTGAAAAGGGAATCTTCCTTGTGCCCATACTCGGATCCTCCGGATTGTTCACTGCCTCCAGCTCTTCCATCTTATTTTCTGGATAGTTGTCAATGACCACCCGAAGTGGACGCAATACCCCCATAACACGGGGTGCTCGTTTATTCAAATATTCGCGGACGCTGTACTCGAGCAGTGCTATATCGACCATGCTATCCCTCTTGGCCACCCCAATGCGCTCACAAAAGTTTCTAATTGACTCTGGTGGGTATCCACGCCTCCGCAAACCTGATATTGTAGGCATCCGTGGATCGTCCCATCCGGGTATAGAGCCCTCTTCTATCAATTGCAGAAGCATTCGCTTGCTCATCACTGTATAGCTAAGATTAAGGCGGGCGAACTCAATTTGCTGCGGATGAAAAAT
Source organism: Desulfatiglandales bacterium (assembly GCA_035529575.1). Classification (GTDB taxonomy): domain Bacteria; phylum Desulfobacterota; class DSM-4660; order Desulfatiglandales; family B25-G16; genus B33-G16. Next base: position 11,690 of record DATKWM010000032.1, on the reverse strand, counting down.
TTTCAATTCGTCAAGAAACCAGTTGTACAAAGGTCGGTGATCTTCAAATTCCAGTGTACAAACGGAATGGGTGATTCCTTCAATGGAATCCGACTGGCCGTGAGTGAAATCGTACATAGGATAGATGCACCACGTGTTGCCTGTCCTGTGATGAGTGGCTCTTAGAATGCGGTAGATAACCGGATCTCGCATATTCAAATTTGGAGATGCCATATCAATCTTTGCTCGAAGTACGCGAGAGCCATCCTTGAATTCTCCTGACCGCATACGTTCAAACAAGTCCAGGTTTTCTTCAACCGAACGATTTCGATACGGACTGTCTTTGCCAGGCTCTGTTAGGGTGCCGCGATATTCTCTGATCTCATTCGCACTGAGGTCGCACACGTATGCCTTACCGTCTTTGATGAGCTGAACAGCATATTCATGGAGTTGCTCAAAGTAGTCAGATGCATAAAACTCCCGATCTTGCCAATCGAATCCAAGCCACCTGACATCTTCCTTTATCGATTCCACATATTCAACCTCCTCCTTGCTTGGATCGGTATCATCAAATCGCAGGTTACAAAGGCCCCCAAACTCTTGGGCAAGCCCAAAATTGAGGCAGATAGACTTAGCGTGTCCAATATGCAGATAGCCGTTGGGTTCTGGCGGAAATCTGGTATGAACCCGGCCTTCATTTTTGTTTGCCTTCAAGTCTTCAGCTATGATGTTTCGAATAAAGTTAGGTGCAGGGGCTGAGTTGGGTGCAGTCATATTTGTAGCTCCGTTTTTGTTTTTTTGTTGTGTCGTATTATTTTATGTTGCTCTCTTTAAGATTTTTTCTACTCGATTTCCGATTTAATGGCAATTGATTTATTTGTAGTATTGGTCTTGAATATTACCACGTTGTATCGATTTGTTAGATGTTTCTATTCAACTTGTCACTACCTTCTGTCTCAATATACTTTTCTCGGTGCCTGAAACAATAAGATAACAGGCCAAGATTTTTAATGTGTAACAAATATGCTTGTTTTTGGGGGAGAGATAGATCCTACAACTTTCATTATCCAGAATTAAGGTCGTCTCAATGAATTATGTTTTGTAACGCAAAAGGGATTAACCATCATTGGCTAATCCCTTTATATTCCCTGGTAGTCCCAACGGGACTCGAACCCGTGTTACCGGCGTGAGAGGCCGGCGTCCTAGACCGCTAGACGATGGGACCAAAATGGCTGGGGGACAAGGATTCGAACCTTGGTTTGCAGGGCCAGAACCTGCCGTCCTGCCACTGAACGATCCCCCAACCGTAACCTCTTATTCTCTTAATCTTCTATTTAATGTCAAGAAAAATATTACAGAAAAATATTACAGTAAAATATTGCAATTTCTGGAGCCATCTACTTAGTGCTTCGATTCGCAAATACTATAACGTATTCTAATGAGTATAATCTTTGCGATTGTTCACTCAGCACTTAGTCCCGCCCTCGGCCATGAGCTCGAGCCGAATGGAGTAAGTAAATACGTCATCGAATTTATGAATCGAGGGACTTAGGCTTTCAGTATTCCTCCCTCAATCAGTGTTGTGCGTAATGTAGCTTGCTGAGCCTTATCCAGCGGGGCGAGAGGCGATCGAGGGGGCCCGCCGTAGTAACCAAGCCAATCCAGCGCCAGCTTTAGACCAGGAACACCAAACTGTGCTGTCACTGATATGTTAACGGGTATCATTTTTAACTGCAACTGTCGAGCCTCTTCATGCTGCCCAGTTTGAGTATATTGATAGATGCGATAACATAACTCCGGGGCGATGTTGGCCAGTGCCATAATTCCACCCACTGCACCCAGAATCAGGGCTGGATAGAGAAAGCTTGCTGAGCCAGCTAAGACATTGAAACCAGGAGATGCAGCTCTAATGATTTCTCCTAACTTGACTACGTTCCCTGAGCTATCTTTGATGCCAACAATATTGGGGTGCTGTGACAACTCCACCACCGTTTCTGCAGAAAGGTCGACGCCTGTGTTAGCGGGCATGTTGTAAAGGAGTAGGGGCAAGGATGAGCGTTCTGCCAGTTCCAGGTAGTGTCGCTGCATCGCGTGCCCATCCATTTTGGATGGGTAATAGCTGGGAGTGATAACTATGGCCACGTCTGCTCCAATAGCAGCCGCCTGCTCTGTGAGCTCTAATGTGGCCCTTGTTGAATCACAGCCGGTACCGGCGATGAATAGCTTATCTTAGGGATAACCTGACGGGCAGTTTTTAGCACCTCGAGTTTCTCTTCATCGCTTAAGTACGTGAATTCCCCGTTGGAGCCGAGAACAAGCAAGCCAGCGAGAGATGTGTTGCTCCACTTAGCGATATTTTCAGCCAGCTTATCGTGTGCTACCACTCCTTTGGCGTTAAAGGGGGTTGGAATAGGGGAGTAGGCCCCTGATAGTAATAACTTTTTCATCATCACGTTTCTCCTTTAGGGTTTACTCTCTCTTAGGCCTCAAATTCTTAGTTAATAGTAAAGGTTTGACCCTATTTTTCAATTGACGAGTATATCATTTCTATTTTATTCTATATCAGCAAGCAGGAAACATTTCAAATGATAAATATTTCAAAGATCGATTATTCATTATTGGATAGGCCAGAGATTCTGATGTTTCTTTTTCATCCCAGACCAGAGTGGGGTTCTCCCAGGACCACTTCCTCTACCGAGGATATACTCATACAGGTAGAAAAGGATGTGGTAGTTGGTGCACGGTTTCATCTGGTAGGAAAAGATGCTCCTACTATACTTTTCTTTCACGGGAATGGTGAGATCGTGGCTGATTATGATGACATAGGGCCATTATATATGAGGATGGGAATCAATTTTTTTCCAGTTGACTATCGAGGCTATGGACGCTCTACTGGCACACCAACGATTACTTCCATGATGAAAGATTCTCATATAATATTTAACTATGTACAAAAATGGCTTAAAGATAGAGTTTTTACAGGCCCCTTTATCGTAATGAGTAGGTCTCTGGGCAGCGCCTCCGCTCTCGAGCTTTCAGCACATTATATGGACTGCATAGATGGCCTCATTATTGAAAGTGGTTTTGCCTATGCCGGCCCCCTTCTGAGGCTATTAGGCATTGAGATGGAAACATTGGGGATAAAAGAGGAAGATGGGTTTCGTAACGTTGAAAAGATAACTACATTTAATAAGCCGACATTGATCATCCATGCGGAGAATGATCATATTATTTCCTTTACTGAGGGCCAGGCCCTTTATGATGCATGCCCTGCGACGGATAAAAGGCTGCTTAAGATTCCTGGAGCTAATCATAATGACATCTTTTTGAGGGGCATGAAAGAGTACATGGAGGCAGTAAAGGACTTTACCAATCTTTTCTCTTGAAAGCCCTTTCCATATAAATCTGATAAATCAGTTAAGCTTGCCTTTCATAGCCTTATAATAGCTTCGCTCGTAGTAAGATTTTGTATTTTTGTCAAAGATAGCTTCATCTTCATGAATGTAGCACTCGCCTTCCCAATTTCCACAGGCAAGCGCTACTGCCTCTCCAAGCTCGAAATTCTTGCCGCAAGCGGGACAGCCCTCTGGATTGAGAGTGTTGAGTTTTTCTAGGTCTATGAGAGTTTTGGTCTTATGTTTCGTGTCCATGGAGTAACTCCTTTTTTCTTTATTTGCACATTTTCACCACAGAGATGTCGTCAGGATTGAGTTTTTCCTTCAACGCCCTTCGAATCTAACAGCCAGCACAAAGTTTTCATCGTAACGCTATTTCACGATAGGGAAGACCAATTCGTATTGCGAGCGATTTAAGGTCTTCCTGCACCGTACGCTCAGCTCCGTCTTTTGTTTTCACTCGGGTCATCTTATCCGCAACGATAAAAATTTGTATCTTGCTCGGGTCGAACAATTGCATGGCGAGTTCGCGAAGCTCTTCCCTGGTTGCATGTTGATAGGCATCCTGAATTTTCTCAAGCGTGTTGAGGGGTTCACCCCTCATATAATAGCGACTGTATACCTCAACCAGTTGGGCTGGGGTGTCTACGTTAAAGACAAAGCTATTTAAGGCATCAAGTCGCTTGAGTTCCAGATCTTTTTCAGGAACGTTTTTCCGAAGAGAGTCCATTATCTTCAATGTCTCCATAATCGCTGTGCTCGTTGTATCGCCCTTGCAACCAATGTACCCAATAAGTGTTCCCGCATTCCATTTATAGGTCTGAAAGAAACCTGCCGAATACACGAGCCCCAAGTCGTCCCGCAGGCGAGTATACATGAGGGAATCGCTGCCGCCGAAAATATCTGTTAAGAGGCGGGCCTTCCAGAATGCAGGGTGAGTGCGCTTGAAACCTGGCAGCACTAAAACAACCTGGGATTGCACCTGTCCGGGCTTGGGAATGAGGGTCAAAACAGGAGGAGTTTCCTTTGGATCGTTAAGATTGCGTTCAGGAGAACGGCCCTGGGGGAGCGCTTCGAGGAGCTTTTTCAGACCCGCCGTGGCCTTCTTAAAGGTTATATCGCCTGATACTGCGGCAACTATGTTGGAAGGTACGAAATAAGTTTTCATAAAGATATTGAGATCGGTCTTACTAATATCTGGGATCGTTTTGATGCCGATCAGTGAATCGCGGCCGTATTGGTGCCCATCGAAATGCCAGATCATACCCTCTCGCATTGCCACGGTATGCGCATCTTCACCCTGCCTGCTAAGGGAAACTATTTCCTTCTCTTTGACCACATTCAGTACTGTGGGGTCAAAGGCTGGTCTGGTAAGAATTTCTTTTAGCAGATCGAGCCCTTTTTCCCAGTCCGCTTTCATAACCGAAAGGTGTATAGTTGATGCCTCCTCAGCCACGGATATTGATATACGGATGGCGTTCTCGTCGAGCACCTGCGCGAGCTCAGAAGGAGAATAGCGTTGGGTACCGCCTTGAATTATGGTATTGCTGAGTATATCTGCCAAACCGGTTTTCTCATTAACAATATCGACATCACCTGCCTTAACGAGAATGGTGAGATCAATCAGGGGCAGCTCACTGTCGGCTAAATAGAAGATTGGTGTGTTGTTGATTGTGGCGGTCTGGGCCTTTGGGTATACGATTTTTTTTGGAACCCGATCGAAAGAAAGCGGGTGCTTCCAGTCCACAGGCATGTGGTAGATCGAGTTGTTATGAAACGTGTCGGGCTTAACAATCTTTGTTGCTCCGGTAATCCCAATGGATCGGACTTCAGTGTATGTCTGCGCCGGTTGATCAGGTTTTCCACCGGGGATCACATACACGCTTGTTTGATTTTCGATTCGGATATATTTTCTGGCTGCCTTTCTGATCTCTTGGGGTGTGACCTCTGAGATTCGTTTCAGATAATCGGTAAGATAGTCCCAGCCCGCTTGAACTTCTATTGTCGCCAGGGTGCTGGCCAGCTCTTCATTATTTCGCATTCGATCCAGAAATTCGCGTTGGTTGAGTTTCTTAATCCTTTTGAGTTCGCGCTCAGAAACTAATTCATGTTTCATTTTTTCGGCTTCAGCAATAAGTGTATTCTCAAGTGTGTGGCACGCGTTCACGTAAGCCTGACGTTTCTCATCTTTATTAAGGTTCCCCTTTTTCACCTCATCAGGCTCATTAGGGGAGCCGCCTAGAATGATCATTCCGCCATAACGGTTATCGGGGTTATATGCCCAGGCCTCGACAGCGAGACCCTTATTTATGATGTTTTGGGTTATGCGGGCGCTACGGCCGAGACTTAAGGCCATGGTCATAACATCAAGCGCATAGAAGTCCTTGGTGTTCATTCGGGCGCCATGGAAACCGATTCTTACTAGTGGTGTGCGGACGCCTTTCAAGAACCGAATATTTTTGCGTGGGCCGTGCTGTGTAGGTTCTGCCGTTACGATTTCAGGGCTCTTTTTTCCCTTTGGATACCGCTCGAAGTAAATCTTTGCCAGCCTTCTGGCTTCTTCCACTCTCACGTCCCCCACGAGCACACACACGGCGTTTGTTGGATTATAGTATTTCTTATGAAAGTCTTGTGCATCAGTGGTACTAAATTTTTCCATATCCGATTTCCAGCCGATTGTTGGATTTCGGTATGGGTGTGCGGTATAGGCAGTTGCGTAAAGATCAAGCCAGGAAGCGCCTCCTGGGCTGTTAATATATCGGAAGGCCCACTCGCGTTGTACCACCTCCTTCTCAACGTAAAACTCACGCCAGGAAGGTTCGAATAGCTGTTCGCTCACTATCGAGAACCACTGCTCGAGCATATCAGATGGCACCGACATTATATACTGGGTCTGGTCTTTAGTGGTAAAGGCATTAACGCCCACAGCGCCGTTTTTGCCCAACTGAGAGGAGAAGGCCTGAGGGATGTAGATTTTTTGCACCTCGGCTCGAAGCCTATCCATCTCGGTGAGTTTCTCCCGAATCAATGCCTGGTCTGGATTCCGTTTTCCCTGCTCAGCGAGTACTGTCTGATATGCGGCTTCAATACTGCCCTGAAGCTCCATATCCCTTTTTTGATCAAGGGTACCAAAATTCTTGGTGCCCTTAAACATCATGTGCTCAAGCAAATGGGCGATTCCGGTCTTTCCCGTTTCCTCAAGTGCGGAACCGGCACGTATCGCCACGCGGCAGGTAACCTGAGGTGTTGTAGGTCGATCCACGATTAAAAACATCATGCCGTTTTCCAGATGGAACTCCTTGACATCCATTTTGATATATGACGTTGGATTCTTAGCCATGCAAAGGCTCGAGGAGGCCAGAAGTAGCAAACTGAAAAGAAGGGTTTTAAGATAATGCATCAATAAATCCCCCTGTATCACCGTATCTTGAAATTAATAGGTAACTTCTTTTCCATTTTCCCTACAATGATTGTACAGTATTTCATTATCATCCATGTTACGTGTTGATTTTTTATCCCTTTTTACAGTTTATCAAAAAAATTCGGCGAATCCACTAATTTATTTAAAAAAATAAACGGGGCCCCCTCTTAAACGGTAGAGGAATAGATGTAGGGAGTACAGATTACAATAGGTAGCCTCAACACCGCTTTTTAACTCTATAGCCAGTGTAAGCTAAATTTATTGATGAATTTTATTTTTAAATTACGTATGATCCAAAATTATAGCTCAGGTGGCTAAAATTGGCACAAATTGTCTGAGTTTCAATAGTTTTATATGAGGGTCGCATTTTATGGATGCAGATGATAATGACATTAAGGTTCCCAGAAAAATTGGCCAATATCTTACGTGTGGTCTTGAAGCTATACGTCAGGGTCTAAAAAACCAGAAGAAACTCGCCTCTAAGGGGATTAACAAACTGTTAGGTGAAGTACTGTTGGAATCGGGGGAAATCACCCAACACAGCCTTGGTGAAGCTATTCAACTTCAAAGGTGGGATCGGCTGAAAGTTTGCGATCTATTCTTCGGGTTGACAGATAGCGAGTTAAAGAATTTTTGTAAGGTAGTGTATGAAAAAAGTATCGCAGCGGGAGAAGGTTTTATCCATCAAGACACTGCAGGTAACTGCCTCTATCTTCTGGCTGAGGGCAAGGCTATGGTCTATCGGAAAGGGGAGTTTAATGAGGAAATACCTCTGGGAGAGATTGAGGCCGGTGAATGTTTAGGAGAAATGGGCTATTTTTCAGGTGGAAGACGAACCGCCTCAGTCCGTGCCCTCGAAGATTCTCAGCTCCTTAAGATTAATTACGATGACCTCGGCAAAGCCTTTGAAATGTCTCCCACATTGGCAAGAAATTTTTTGGATATTGTGACCAAACGATTACGCCAGTCGAACCTTCGATTTCAAGAGGTTTTTCAAAAAAGTCAACTTATCGATAGATCACTAAAAAACCTCTTTAGCTTTCTGGATATGTCGGAAATCCTGGAGCTACGTTTAGGCATTGAAGGCCTGATTCAACGAGTTGTATTTATGGCCAGTAAGGTGATGAATGCCGATCGGGCTTCCCTGTTCTTAGTTGATGCAACAGCAGGCGAACTATGGTCCAAAGTGGCGCAGGGAGAAGAAATTCGCGAGATTAGGTTCCCGATTGGCAAAGGTATCGCTGGGTGGGTGGCCCAGCATGACGAATTGGTCAATATCGATGATGCCTACGCCGATTCTCGCTTCAATCTCGATGTGGATAGACACACTGGGTATCAGACCAAATCTATTTTATGCGGACCTGTGAAAAACTTCCAAGGAGAAAATATCGGTGTGATCCAAATAATCAATAAAAAAAGCGGGTCTTTTAACCAGGGTGATGAGGCCCTTTTCCGTGCTTTCTCCTATCAAACAGCTATTGCAGTGGAAAATTTTCACCTTTACCAAAAGATACTTACAAATCATGGGAAGACAGCCATTCTCCTGGATGTGGCTAATTCTCTCTCGCAAACACTGGATCTTGAGACCTTGATTAGCAAAATCATCGAAAAGGTATCCGAAATCCTCAACGCAGAGCGCAGCACCCTTTTCCTTTTGGATCGCCAGACAAATGAACTATGCTCTAAGGTGGCCCAAGGAGTAGAGGTTTCTGAGATACGGCTTCCTTATTCAGCGGGTCTGGCTGGATATGTTGCTTCTACCGGTCAGCTGCTGAATATCAAGGACGCCTATGAAGATGAGCGCTTTGCTATGACTATTGACCAGGAAACCGGTTATAAGACAAAGAGTGTTCTATGCATGCCTGTTTTTAATAGAGAGGGTAACATTATCGGAGTTACCCAGGCCATTAACAAGAAAGATGGCGTATTTCAAAGAGAAGATGAAGAGCTGCTTCGAGCACTTTCTTCTCAAATTGCTGTTGCATTAGAGAATGCACAGCTTTATGAGCAGACAGTGAATATGAAGAACTATATGGAGAGTATCCACGAGAGCATTACCAATAGCATACTTACCCTCGATAACGAATATCGAGTGGTCATGGCTAATCGTGAGGCTAAAAAATTATTTCAGGTGGGCTCTGAAAGCATAATAAAAAAAGATTTTCGAGGACTCTTGGATACCGATGATGAACATTTACTACGCCACATCAATCGGATTTATGCCTCACATCTTTCTGTGATTGATTATGACGTGGACGTGACACTGCCTGGAAAAAGAAGTCATTCAGTCAATATTAATTTTTTTCCTTTAATGGATCACAAAGAGGAACATCAAGGTTTAGTTCTTGTCTTTGAAGATATTACTCGAGAAAAAAGAATAAAAAGCACTTTAACTCGCTATATGGCAAAGGATATTGTGGAAAAGGTGCTTACTGACCCCAATAAACAGGTATTGGGGGGTGCTCGTGGTAAAGCTACCGTTTTGTTTTCTGATATACGAGGATTTATGAGATTAGCTGAGGACTTGACCGCGGAGCAGACAGTGGAGCTTCTCAATGAATACTACACAATTATGGTGGAAATAATATTTCAGCATAGAGGTGTTCTCGATAAATATATTGGAGATTCCATTATGGCCGTGTTTGGTGTTCCATATGCACGACATGACGATGCGGAACGAGCTGTGAGAACTGCTCTTAAAATGCGAACTGAATTGGAAAGCTTTAATGTGAAGAGGCAAGCTTTGGGGCAAAAAACAATTCGTATAGGTATTGGCATCTGCACAGGGGAGGTGATTTCAGGTAATATTGGTTCTGAAAAGAGGATGGATTTTACGGTTATTGGCGATGAAGTCAATATTGCCTCACGCTTGGAAAGCCTTAATAAACAATATGGAGAAGATATACTTATCAGCGAGTCCACCAATCGGGAAATCAGTACTATGTTTGTCACTCGATTGATCGATCAGGTTATTGTAAAAGGTAAGTCACGGCCAGTCCAGATATTTCAAGTTCTTGGAGAAAAAGGCTACAAGCTTACCAAAGCAGAAAAAAACTTCTGTCAGGGACTGGAACTTTACCGTCGGCAAGAGTTTGCAGAAGCGATTCGGTTTTTCCAAGAAGGGGCTGATAGCGATCTTCCCTGTCGATTTTTTCTAACCCGTTGTCAACATTTCCTGGAAAATCCGCCTTTATCCGATTGGGATGGGGTGTGGGTAAGTGAAGAAAAATAGAATTTCACTGCCTTGCCGTTACACTGATCACTCCTGAGCTTACGTAACGGGGCATGTGTTTCTGAATCACCCTTTTAGGATTGGTCTTTGATATTTTTTGTTAACTCTTCTACAAACTCTTTGAAAAATTTGTCTCGTTCTTGCCAGTCAGGCCCAAAACGCTTTTTAAAATAGCTGCCCAGTTTATCAAAGAGCTTATGCCAAACTGGTTTACCACCACCAATGACCACATCTTCAAGGAATGATCTGAGTTCTGGGATTTTTTCTTTTGGTAAGAAAGAAACAGCACCCAGCTTTATAGATTTTTTTAATGATTCTGGGGAAAGGGCGTGAGCGGTGAGCATAACTGTAGGAAATCCTCTTGACACCGCGTCTTTTAAAAGTTCAAAACCATTTACGCCCATGATATCGAGAATGACAATATCAAAGGTGTAACCCGCAAGGTATTGCATGGCAGTTTCATAATCGGTTGCCTTGCGAATCATACACATATCGAGCTCTTCCTCCACGGTTTCAAGGACATCAGGTTCATCATCTACAACCAATATGAATTTATCCTTCAAGGGGCTATCTGAAGTCATTTCAGGCCTTACCTCCTTTCATTTATTTAAATGAAGAGACCTAAGAAAGACATGTAAATTGCTTTTCTCAATGATTTTTATTACTCATTACATTAGATTGCAGTTGAGCAAATTGTCAAGACAAAATATCGTCACAGTAATGCACGGTTTAGGCTGCGTTAGCTATGTATTAAGGTACAACTTGACTAAAAGAATCTGCGTGTTACAATTATTGTGAACGAAAGGAGGAAGGGAGATGGACTCTAAAAAAATTCTTAAAGGAAAACGGGTATTGATTGTAGATGATGAAGAGGACATCCTTGAGCTATTAACCGAGCTTCTGGATATGTGCAAAATTGATAGGGCTTCAACTTTTGAAGAAGCGAAAGAGCTTCTTGAGACCAATTTTTACCATGTCGCTGTTTTGGATATCATGGGAGTCCGGGGGTATGAACTCTTAGAAATTGCCAACAAAAAAGATATTCCAGCCATGATGCTCACGGCTCATGCGCTTTCAAAGGATAATCTGAAAAAATCTTTTAAGGAAGGCGCATCATATTATGTGCCTAAAGATGAGATCAGCAAAATAGATATATTCCTGGCTGATATTATCGAAGCCCGGGATAAGAAAAAAAATGTATGGGCTAAGTGGTACGAAAGGCTTAGCGGATTTTGTGATAGAAGGTTCGGTCCAAACTGGAAAGATGAAGACCCTGAGTTTTGGGATTCCCTCATAAAATATTAATTTATTTACAACTACTCAGCCACTAAGTCACCAAGATACTCCTACCTCGACTGCGCGGGAATTCACTTTCATAACGTCCTCGCCCTTCCTGCCCTCAGCCCACCTTTTCAGGCAGGTATTTGCCCCCACAACATCATGAGGCTGAGTTTGGCTTGACACACAAGCCCGAATCCCGCATAGTCAGTGTTCAAAAAAGGAAGTTCTTATCAACTCAACTTAAAGGTAGCTTTACTAAAAATTTTGCACCTTTTCCCTCATCACTTTCAAGAAATAACTCGCCACCCATATCCTCTACCAAAATCATGACGCCGGCCAATCCCAACCCATGGCCCCTGACAGTGGAAGAATCTGTGACATC
>DATKWM010000031.1:0-6029 GCA_035529575.1 Desulfatiglandales bacterium | reverse complement strand
CGAGAAGTAAGGCACAGCTTTTGGGCCTGTTCTATCATGGTTTTCATGATTTTAGGATGGCAATGTCCCTGGTTGACTGCTGAATAGGACGAAAGGAAATCCAGGTATTTCTTGCCTTCCACATCCCAGACCCATATACCTTCACCACGGTTTAAAACTACATCCAGAGGTTTGTAATTCTGGGCACCATATCTATTTTCTAAATGGATGAAGTGTTGGGTATCCATTCACATTCCTCCTTTTGATGTCCTGGCACATATATATTCAACTATTCTGGAAACCCGATTGAAATCTGAAGGATTGTAGAGGAAAATAATAAAAGAGATTGGACATAACCTCCAGAGTGTAGAGAACCATTTAGTGATACATACTTGTAAAATTGTATAGGATAAAGTCACGTGTGTGTCAATGGTAAAGGTATTACCTGGTAAAGGCATTACCATTGTAATATCAACGTCAATGGATGGTACAATGATTCGCTGTGACATTGATCTGTCATTACAAAAGCACATCGGCCAGGCTGTTATGGTTTCTTTAAGTATCGCTGGGTATTATCAAAGAGTTTTTCTTTGGTAAGTTGCTTCTCTGGATGGTTGATTATCAATGTATCAGCCACCTCGGCTACGCATGCTGGATTGGAGGGTTTCCCGTTAAAGGGTACAGGCGTATCAGTTTCTACTAAAATGAGTTTGGGATCTATGGCAAAGGCACAATTCAAGGCCTCCTCTGAAAAAAGTATGGAAGGGCCAACTGAGACAAAAATGTTTTCTTCATTGGTTCGCCTTAAGAGTTTTTGTGAATGGGTAAACCAGTGAAGGAGGGCTGAAAGCCCGGTTTTCTTATGAAAGGTAATGGCTTCTTCCATTGTCTGCCTGAGTGCCCTTCGGGAATGAAGGTTGATGGGTAAGTGATTTTCGGCCGCCACCTCCATCTGAGCATGAAGGGCTCCACGTTGCCTTTCTTTCTCTTTTTCCGTGGTAGCATACTTATAATCCAGACCAATTTCTCCAATGCATGAAGCCTCATGCGCATGAATTTTCAAAAAAGAAAGGGATTTTTCCCATTCATTGTGTGACATAGAGAGAACATCAACAGGATGAATGCCCAGCCCAGGAAGAACAAATTCTGGAAAAGCATCTCTGAGTTTTAGGGTTTGTTCCATTGTCTGCAGGTTCTCACTCACCACAACTGCCTTTGTGATGCCAGCATCACGAGCATGTAGAATAGCATCTTTCACGTTGGAAAGAGAATAGAGATGGCAGTGAGAATCAATGAGGTTCATAGGTTTTTCAATTCACTCCATAAGACTTTGTCACAGGTACTTTTTCGCTTTTCTGGAGGCAATGATAATGGCCAGGAAGATTAAAATAATCCCAACAGATTGAAAAGGTTTTATTGTCTCCCCAAAAATGAAATAGGCCAAGATGGATGCCCCAATGGGCTCCCCCAGGATAGTGATAGCAACCATACTGGCTTTTAGATGTTTTAGCGCCCAGTTAAAAGCCGTATGGCCAATGAGCTGTGGGACGATAGCAAGAAGAACCATATAGAAATAAGAACTTTGCTTATATCCGGTAAAAGATACTCCTAAGGATAGAGAGGTGATCAACAGGAAAGATGCCGAGAACGTATAAACCATGGATATGTAAGGCAAGATATCCATCTCCTCCCTCAATTTTGAACCCACCATTAGGTAACCACTTGCCATAATGGCACCTAGGAAGGCAAGAATATCGCCCAGAAGAAATGATGGGTTTTGGGCAGTCAAGCCTTGAAAACCACAATCGCCAACTGCAAGGATGATACTTCCGGAAAAGGACAGGATGATGCCAAGGATGAGTTCAGCAGGCTGTTTTTCCTTGAAGAAGAGATATGAGAATAATCCCACAAAAATGGGGTTTGTCGTAACAAGAACCACACTGCTTGCCACGGATGTGAATTTCAGGGAGCTTATCCAAAAGGAAAAGTGGAGTGAGAGAAAAAAACCCCCTAGCACCCCAATGAGGAGATGCCTCTTGTTATATGAAGAGAGGCGTATGCCCTTACTTTTTGCAATGATTAACAAGATGACTGAGGAAAGGGTAAGCCGGTAGGTGGCAATCATAATGGAAGGGACATCATCGCAGAATCGTATAAAGATCGAGGCAAATGAGATGGCTACGATACCAATGGACACGCTGGCAAAGGTCTTAACCAAAGGTTGCCTCCCTCTTCATTTTCAAATATGTTCCCGCTTCTGTAAATACCATAGCTAACAGGATGAAGGATGTGCCTACGTACTGTTTGGCAGTTAAAAGTTCTCCTCCGATCCAGTAGCTGAAAAAGGCAGAAGATACCGGTTCCATAATAAAAATGATTGCAGCTTTGGTGGGTGTGGTGTATTTTTGCATGCTCGTCTGGATAACAAATGCTACAAAAGTTGCAAAAACGCTGTTGATGATTAAAGAGAAAATGAGTTGGTTATTAAATTGTATGGGGATGACACGGGGGTCCAAGAAAAGAGAGAAAATGAGAGAAAAAAGCGCCACTATGTTTACCTGCACCAGGGTGAGCAGGCCGAAGTCGTTTCTCCTGGAGAGTTTATCTGTCAAGATGATATGTATAGCGATAAAAAAAGCACACACAAGGGCCAAAAATTCACCAAAAGATACAAGGAATTTACCCTGTAATGTGATGAATGCAAGCCCAATAGTGGCAAATACTACCCCTATCATGGCTTCTTGACGCGGCAATTTTCTCAAGAAAACACTTGATAGTACGGGAACGAAGACAACGAAAAGGCCTGTAATGAAAGCTGTAATAGAGGCAGAGGTAGCTGTTAACGCAAAGGTTTGAAATGCATAGGCTAAGAAAAGAGCTATACCAAGCATCACACCATCTGAAAGAACACCTTTATCAATAGCTTTCAATTTAGGAGCATTGATGAGTATAAGTAACATCCCTGCCAGTGCAAACCTCATGAATAAAAACGAAAATACCGGAATATTTTCAACAGATTGCTTCACGATAATGAAGGTGCTTCCCCATATTATGGCAACGAACAAGAGGGAAAGGTCAGCCAGAAATTCAGTGGGTTTATGCATGTAAAAACTCCATATTTTTCTGAAAGAACACGAAGAATGGTTCAACAATAGAAACTGAAGTATCTATACTACGTTGTTACATTTTTTTTAAAAAAATTCCTGAACTATTCACGATCCTTTTTTAAATATTCATCCAGCTCCGTCTTAGGGATTCCCAAGCAATACAATAGGTGAGTGATCTGATCACTGCTAAAGATTCCGTCGGTTTTAACGCCTGGTTCATCTGGTTTGAAGGCAATGGATAGACCGCTATTTTTTATAAAATGAGAACTGGTAGAACCTTCACCAACAGCTATTACTTGATCACGGCTGATATTCTCAAGGTTCATGATGAATTCAAGGATTTCATTTTTCGTTATGCCAGTAATTGCAGGTTCTTCCAATTCACCGGTGAGTATCCCATTTTCATCAACCTTAAGGGTGTTTGAAAATGCGTAATCAACACCTGCTGCTTCAAAAAGTCTCTTGATAAATAAATTAAAACCAGATGATAAAAGTGCAATCTTGAAACCCATCGATTTCAAGATTCGTATCAATTCGAGTGTTCCGGGATTTAATTGGAGAATCTCGCTAAACTTCTCTAATTCACTCATATGCATGCCCTTGAGCGTTCGTATATTTTCAATAAGTGATTGCATCTCGTCCTTGGTATCATCGGAAAATTTAAATGTGCTCTCAATCGATCTTGCTTTTCCTTTTATCTTTTTCAATAGATTTTTAAGTGAAGAGGCTTGGATCAAGGTAGACTCTACATCAAAAACAATAAGCTTTTTCGCCCTTTTGTATATATTTTCACTTTGAATCACCACGCTTTGATTTATCCTTGTGCATAAACTCTTTAATTCGTCTTTCATTTTCTCAATTGCTTCCTTACGAGACAAGCGTGGTTCGACATCCATCTTGTTAGTATCTATAACCATTTCCATAGAAAAAAACTTTCCACGGGCAATCATCCTACAATTTTTTATATTAATACTGTACCTATGAAAAAAAGTAGAGACATTCGCAATGATTCCAGGCTGATCTACCCCTAAGATAGTTACTATGTGAAGCTCTTTTTCATCTATATGAGAGATTTCTTCCTCATCATGTATTCCTACGCTGACCTTCAGACCTGTTTCATTTTCAATTGCCTTCAAGGTAGTAGTTATCTCATCCATTGAATTCTTAGACACTGAGAAATCAACAATAAGGAATATTGAAAATAAATCTCTCCTGCAATATTCTTCTACATCTATAATATTACCGCCTATTTCAAATATGTTTGTGGTGATTTTTGAAACTAAACCGGGAGAATCAAGGCCTATCGCTGATAGGCTTACAAGTTTATGTTTGTTACCCATCTCAAATTCCTCTCTTCCTATTTGAACAATTACTTAAAAAGCATTATTTTTTATCAAAATAAATGAACAATTCTTCTCCATAGTACCGTCCAGCAATGACCTGGCCTGGGCCGAATCGCTTTATATGTTTATTCTCAAGAAATGTTGAGAATCTCTTATTGATTTCTTCTAATGAAATATTTTCTTTGAACCAATAGCTCGGAACATTAACATTTATCGGCCTCGATGGGATCAGATTGCGCGTTGTCCTAGGTGCAAATACCTTTCCTTTTTTTGCAGCATCTACAACCATTTCTTTTGTTATTTGTGGTGTCCAAATCACTACTTCATCATCTTTCACTTCATCATGAAATTTACGTTCGTGCACATATTGATCTGGAATATATTTTAATGTGACACCTTTTTTTAGTAATTTATTTTGAATCTTTTCCAAAAAATCATACGCACTTACTGCATCATTTACACTATCTTCATTAAAACTGATTGCTGCATAAAAATCGCCCTGCTGAATGCCACAATTAAGACTATTATTCTCCAACACTTTTTTTAAGGTTTTCTTGTCTGTTACTTGCGTAACACTCCCATTCATGTCTTCAACAACCTGCTTAAGCAAATCAACACTTTTCATATTCTTCAGCAATCTATACCAATATCGTAACTTTACATTTTTATTGAAATAATTGATTTTGCACACCGAAATATATTTGAATCTCAATTTTTTATAAACAAAGACACGATGATTTCCATCTAATAGTATATCATTTTCATCAATGATGATTGGATTTTGTAATTGTACCAAGTTTGTAAACTCCAAAATCAATTTATTTACAATGTGTGGAAGGGTTGCTTCATGCTGTAATAAAGATTCCACTGGAACCACTTCTAATTTTAATTCTAGGCTTCCAGTATTTATGCAGCACATTTTTCTAATAATTAATAGGGGTGATGATGGATTTCAATTGATAGCGCATGGAAAAAACAAAGAATTGACACATTTCCTATTACATTCAAGGTAAAGTAAAAAGGAATCAATTTCAAAGAAAAAGTTGTTATACTATATACCTCAGGGAAGGCGTAACGTATTATTTCCTTGTCTTTTACTGGGTTACGTGGTTTAGAAATCATAAGTCAATAATGAATTTGAAAGCAAGGAGACTGATATGGAACTGCACTCGCTTGGAACATCGAATGTAAAAATAACGCCTATCATTATGGGGACCTGGCAAGCCGGTAAAAGCATGTGGGCAGGGATTGATGATGCCGAGACCACGAAGGCCATTCGGACCGCCTTTCAGGCTGGAATCACAACGTTTGACACCGCCGAAGAATACGGTAAGGGTCACTCTGAGCGAATAATAGGAGAAGCTCTAATCGATGTTCGGGACCAGGTTATTTACGCAACCAAGGTGTCCCCCAACCATCTTAAATACGACCAGGTCATTGGGGCATTCCATCGCTCCTGTAAAAACCTTAAAACCGACTATATCGATCTTTACCAGATCCACTGGCCGAGTGGTTCCTGGGGTAGTAAATATGTCCCGATCGAGGAGACTATGAGGGCAATGAATGACTTGAAGGAACAGGGAAAAATTCGGGCGATGGG
>DATKWM010000030.1:0-42747 GCA_035529575.1 Desulfatiglandales bacterium | reverse complement strand
TACTTTTATAGGCAACTGCTATGATGAGCCTGATAGGTACCCATTATCGGAGTTCCTTTTAAAAGCTATACCTACTGAAATCATTAATCAAATAAGATTTAAGCCTTAATCTTGACCAACTAATTTGGAGAAGATCCTTTTATAAAAACCCAGTCTTTTGGCAGCGCCGGCACTTAGATCGATAATCCGTCCTTTGACAAACGGCCCGCGATCATTGATCCGCAGGGCGATTCGACTGTTATTTTCCAGGTTGGTTATCCACACAAAGGTCGTGAGGGGTAAGTATTTATAGGCCAGACCGGAGGCAGAATCCCCGAGTGACAGCATAAGAATGGAAAGTAAACCCCTGGAATCCGTTTTCGTAATGACACATAGTACTCATCCTGATTTACTACCTCTTTTTGTACCATAAAAAAAAGATTTTTCACTTATTCATAATAAAAAGCTTGACTCTCCATTGTTTTGATTATTTATATGGGTGCACACAGGAACATGGCTGCGGGTTATTTATGGAAAAATCATTCGAACACATCGTTACCTGGATCGCCCTTAAGATGATTCCCAATCTGGGAAACATTACCTATAGACGCCTTCTTGATAGATTTGGTGATCCAGAGGCGGTATTTAGTGCCACGCTGGATGATTTACGTGAGGTGGAAGGACTGAGGCTTATAACTGCTAAAAGTATTGTTGCTAAGGCATGGGAGGGAGATCCTGAAGCCGAGTTAGCGAAGCTAAAAAAGAGCGGGGCCAGGCTGATAACCTTTTTCGATTCTTGTTACCCAAAGGATCTCAAAGAAATTCATGATCCCCCTCCCCTTCTCTATCTGAAAGGGAATGATATCCCTCAAAATAAGATAGTGATTGCTGTTATAGGCTCAAGAAATCCAACCCACTATGGTCTGAAAATTACTGAAGAAATATCCCAGAGTCTGGCCATTAGAAACATAGTTATTGCCAGTGGCATGGCACGAGGGATTGATTCAGCTGCACATTGGGGCTGCTTAAGGGGAAACGGGCATACCATTGCTGTGTTGGGTTCAGGTATAGATATTATATATCCAAAATCAAACAACAGACTTTTTAATCATATTATTGACAATGGCTCTGTCATAACAGAGTTCCCCTTAGGAACTCCACCAGAGGCAAAAAATTTTCCCATAAGAAATAGGATTATTAGCGGTCTATCAAAGGGAATAGTAGTGGTAGAGGCTTCTAAAAGAAGCGGCTCTCTCATCACAGCCTCACTTGCCTTGGAACAGGGAAGAGAGGTTTTGGCTGTACCTGGTAGCATAGAGTCTTTTAAAAGTACGGGAACTCATTTTCTTATCAAGCAAGGCGCTAAACTTGTTGAGAATGCGGATGATATACTACAAGAGCTTGGATTGAATTTTCCCTATTCCAAAGAAGGTGATAAAAGCAAGGAAGTAACATTGCCACACATGGAAGTGGATGAAAAACGGATCTATGACATTCTGTGCTATTATCCTCTTCACATAGATGATATCGCCAAGCACAGCAACATGGATTCCGCTATGGTAGCCGGTCTACTCACAAGCCTTGAATTAAAGGGGGTAATCAAACAGCTACCAGGAAAGATGTTTCTCATTTCTTGAAACGTAAAAATGGGTGAGCAGATTTAATTTCAAGTATCGAGTTAAAATTTCAAATAACAAGTTGATATGACTAAGAAAAAAACAACAACACATTTCAGACGATCCACTGCGCTACCTGATACAACGGGCAAACAACTGGTGATTGTTGAGTCTCCTGCCAAGGCACGTACTATCAATAAATACCTGGGCTCAGAATATATAGTGTCTGCATCCGTTGGGCATGTGCGTGACCTGCCAGAGAAAAACCCCAAAGGTGTCAAAAACCCTGTGCCAGGAGTCGACCTGGATCAGGATTTCAAACCGACCTACCAAATCATCAAGGGGAAGGCAGCAACAATTACAGAACTAAAACGATTAGCTAAAAAGGCTTCGGGTATCTGGTTAGCAACAGACCTTGACCGGGAAGGAGAGGCCATCGCCTGGCATCTCGCAGAGGCACTTGAAGTCATGCCTCAAAATGCCAATCGAGTAGTATTCAACGCCATTACCAAGAGCGAAATCGAAAAGGCATTCCTTCATCCGCGTCCAATTAATATGGACAAGGTCAACGCACAACAAGCGCGTCGTATTCTTGACCGGATCGTCGGGTATCAGGGTTCACCCCTGCTGTGGAAAAAAGTAGCTGGCGGATTGAGTGCGGGTCGCGTGCAATCAGTAGCGGTACGACTGATTGTGGAAAGGGAACGCGAGATAGAATCATTCATACCAAATGAATACTGGAAAGTAATGGGGTATTTCACCACTGATGTGGATAACGCGATTACCCTTAGTAAGGATTGGCAGAAATGGCTGGCTGAAACTACCGAAAAACAAAATGGTAGAAAGTCAAATGGTCGGAAGGTGCGAGAAAAAAACGACTGGCTGATTAAGCATAACAGTCTTGCTGCAGAATTGATTGAAATTGATGGCAAAAAATTCGACCCGAAACATATTGAAGCTGTACTGTCAGCAGTGAAACGCGCAGGGTTTCAACTCGATGAGCAAATCGAGACAAAAAACCATAAAGCCAAAGGCCCAGCACAGCAAGTAATACTTTTACGTGGTCATATGTCTGGTGGGCCATCATGGCAGGTAACGTCAATTAAAACAAAACGTGTAAAGAGCCGCCCCTATGCACCACTCATCACGAGCACGCTTCAGCAAACAGCAGCAAACCAGCTGGGCTTCCCCGCCCAATTAACCATGAGCACCGCTCAGTCTCTGTACGAAGGCGTGTCAATCCATGGAATGGGTTCAATTGGCCTGATCACATACATGCGAACTGACTCAACGCATCTTTCGGGTGAAGCAATCAATATGGCAAGGCAGTACATAGGTTCGGAATTTGGAGATCAGTACCTACCAGCAAAGGCAAACTTCTTTTCATCCTCCAATAAATCAGCCCAAGAAGCACATGAAGCAATTCGCCCTACCGATGTAAGCTTAACTCCTGACCGTGTTCAATCATCGCTGAATGCCAAGCAATATAAACTATACAAAATCATCTGGGAAAGATTTGTAGCCTGCCAGATGACCGATGCCCAATGGGACTCTACAGTCATCTTGATCTCAGGCGTTGATCATGGTGGAGAACTCATTTTCCGTGCGAATGGCCGTGCATTAGTCTTCGACGGGTTTTATAAAGTTGTCGGCGTACCCACCACATCTGACGAAGTAATGCTCCCGCTTGTGACAGAAAAACAAGCTCTGGCAGCGATTCAGATTGATCCAACGCAAAATTTTACCTCACCGCCCCCCCGATATACTGAGGCATCGCTTGTGAAAAAACTTGAAACCGAGGGTATCGGTCGACCGAGTACCTATGCCCAAATCATTCAGGTCATTCAAAACCGCAAATATGTAGAAAAAATTCATAACATATTCCACGCAACCGATCTTGGCAAAATAGTAAATGACAAGCTTATAGAAGCTTTTCCAGAAATTTTGCAAGTTGGCTATACTCGTTATATGGAACAGCAACTCGACAATGTTGAAGAAAAACATGCCGACTGGGTGCAAATGCTCCATGACTTTTATGGACCATTCAAATTGAGTCTCGACTCGGCCTACAAAAACATGAACCACGCCAAAGCGGAAATAGAACCTTCCCCATATACCTGCCCACAATGTGGTAGTAATACCGTGTATCGTTTCGGCCGTAATGGGAGATTTCTTAGTTGCTCTAAGTATCCTGAATGCAAGTTTGCGGCGCCAATTGACAGCAGTGGGAAACCCATTTCACCGGAACAGACCGACGTGGCCTGTCCCGAGTGTGGTTCGCCAATGATGTTGCGCAAAGGTCGTTTCGGACCGTTCCTTAGCTGTACTAAATTCCCTGAATGCAAAGGTATTGTAAACCTTGATAAAAGGGGATACATCGTCCCGCCAAAGATTCCACCATTGCTCACAGACCTGCCGTGCCCAAAATGTCACACTCCACTGAATCTTAGGCGTGGTGCGCGGGGATTGTGGTTAAGCTGCTCGAAATTTCCCAAGTGTTCCGGAAGGTTGGGATGGGCATCGCTCAAAGATGATGTGAAGAGCAAGTGGATGAAAGAATTTGAAAATCACGAAAAAACCTATCCGCAGCAAATCATTCGTACACTTGACGGAAATCCTGTTGGCGACGGCTATAAACCACAGCCCTTAAATGTAGAGAAAGACGAAACCGGAGAAAAATAAAAATAGAACTGAACTGCCTTTAATGGGAAAACAGGCTACTGATTTTAGCTCAGTTCCAGGGGGTTTTGTAAGTTGCTGAAATGACGTAACTATTTGATTTTATTAGATGGAGGTCTGGATATAAAAGAAAGAAAATAAGCAAAAAAAATAAAAACTGTCACAAATTGTCACAAATATTGAATCTCCCCTTAGCTATTCTAAGCATCGGGAGATTTTTATTTTCAAGGAATAGTTTAGATATATTTCTTTAAGAAAAAAATAAATATTAAAAAATCTTGACATTTTTAAAAAAAAGGCTTATTATTATTATTATCAATGAATCTTAAAATTTATCAGGAGGATCAAAATGGCACGAGAGCGAGAAGAAAAACCAGTACAATTTCCAATAGATGCAGGGGCCTATGAGGTTTTGAAGCACCGAGCAAAGACGCTTGGAATCAGCACGGGGCGATTTGTTGAGAATTTACTTGGATCTTTGGAACTGCGTTTAAAACGTGCATATAATGAATCTAAGATCGATCCGAGTAATGTTTGTCAAAAATCGGACCGCATGATGATTGAGGTTATTCTAAAAGCTGATCAGGACGGCAACTCCGATAATTGGAAAAATAAAATATTCGTTATCGAATTCATGAAGATTCGACAAGAAATTCTCTTTGATGTAACCACAAAACATCATTGGGAGCCCGAAATTCAATTGAGCAATAAGGATAAAGATTAAATATCTTTGGAAGATCTACTTAACGCAACGGACGTTAAAAAAATTCTGAAATGTAGCCTGTCTTTGGTTTATCAAATGGCAGAACGCAACCAAATTCCTTGCGTCCGGTGGCAATGTCCGGGAGAAGGATGCAGGGTCAAGACAATGGTCCGTTTTAGGTTGGAAGATATTCAGACCTTTATCGAGAGCAATTATCAGTGAGCGCCCCTGTCCATATAAATGTCATTATCAAGAAAGCCATGAAAGAATTGGAACAACGGCGAAAAAAAGGCGAAAATGAGAAACGAGAGTCCACAAATGTCCGAAAAGCCGCTTGATAGAAGCAGCTACCCCAAGACAGCAGAAGAATCTTCACGGAACTTTGAGGACCATTTGAGGCTTGTCTGTCCTCATTGGAATGAAAAACAAATAATAGTCGCCCTTGACGACCATAGAAAAATGATAGGGCTCCCTTCAATAGCCGATTCAAATTTAACGCAGACTATAAGGAATTGGATTGAAATTACAAGTGGAGAATTTTTTACACGAGACGTTTTTGAAGAATTAGATATCCCTAAAGATAAAAAAGCCCAGGTCTCAACAATCCTAACAAGACTTATCCCAGAGGGACTTATTGAACGGTCAGGCAAAAGAACAGGTTGCTTTAGGCGAATAGAAAACGAACTAACGAAAATGGATATTTTTAACGCTATGACTGACATAGTAGATATCAAACTGCCTTTTGGAATACACAATTTAGTTAATCTAATGCCCGGAAATGTCATAGTAGTAACAGGCTCAAAAGATGCTGCAAAGACAGGTTTTCTGTTAAACGTAGCTGCTGATAATATGGATAAATTCAAAATACATTATTTCAATTCCGAGATGGCGGAAGGTGAATTAAGAAGGCGACTTGAATTATTCGAGGACGTCCCCTTTGCAGATTGGAAAGCTGTTAATTTTTATGAACGAGACCAAAATTTCCATGACGTCATTGTACCAGGCAAGGGCAATATTAACATTATTGATTATTTAGAAGTGTATGAAGACTTTTGGATAACAAGAAAATACATAGCGCAGATATGGAGAAAGTTAAAAGGTGCAATTGCACTCATTGGATTACAAAAACCTATGGGTCGAGATATGGGTCTTGGAGGTGAGGGAACCATTGAAAAAGCTAGGTTATATTTATCATTGGAAGCTGGAAAATTGAAAATCGTTTCAGCTAAAAACTGGAAGGGACTTGAGAACCCAAAGGGAAAAACTCTAACATATAAGATAGTTAAAGCGTGCAAAATAATCCAAGTGGATGATTGGAGTACTTTAGATTGAGACATCTGTGTCTGATAATTCAGAATGATAACTTATGATAACTCATGATAACTTTTGATAACTATGATAACTTGTCAACTAAGTAGCTGATATTATTTATAATTTAAAATGATAACTTTTAAAAATATAGGCAAAATTAAGCAAAAAATAGGGGTTTTTTAAGATACTCTATATACCCCCCCCTTAAACCCCCCCTAATAAGAAAGAATATAAGAGAATGAAAAGAATTCAATTAGGGATAAGAAAATGAAACCAAATAAAGTCATTGATTTAGAAGAAGCTATACGAAAACGTGAGGCTACCATAATCGAAAAATATCTACAGAAGAAACAATATGAGGAGATTAACAAGATCGCCTACAGGCAGATATGGAGAAAAGAGAAACGGCATGCTGAAGTTGCTAAATGATAACAAGAGGATACCCAGGGGAGTCAATATCATAAAAGATTTTCGATATCTTAACCGAGTGGTTAGCGTCGTGTTTATGCCCGCAAAATTAGATTTTTTTGGGGGGGTATAGTGGCAGTTTTGCATTGTGGCACTTGTAACATAGAATTTCAGGGTAGGCCAAACAAGATATATTGTTCTCCTAAGTGCAAAAGGATAATGGAATTTTATCACCGGCGGCAAAAACGAGCATTGAGGCACTTATCCATACCACTAGAAGAAATTAACCAGTGGTCCGATTTACCCACTGAAGAAGAATTGTTTAGAAATTTAAAAACTTGGAATTTCCGCTCATAACGAGTGGTTTAATAAAGCCAATGCACCGAAATTTGCGAGAGGCTAGTTTTAGTGAATTGTTTGATTTTGAAAATTTTCCTGGTGAATCGTATGCGTGATGTTTACGATTCCGGGCTTTCGAGAAGTTGGCAGGGAGAATTATCACGGTCAAGCGAAACCTTTTTAATTTCTGCGAGAGGCTGAAACGAAAGGCGGTAAGGTAGAAGCGTAGAAAAATAGTTTAAATTTGAGTTTACAATAAAGGCGGCTATGTGGAGTCACCCCTTCACATAGCTGCCTTTTTTTTGTGAGTTCACAAATTGAAAAGGAAAACATAATGGAAACAAAAGAGAAAATTAAAAAATTAGCGGCCAGTATTGTGCGCCTAGAACAACAGGCCATGGACCAGGGCCGGAATTTAACACGAGAAGAAAGCGGCCTAATCAGTCAAATGCAGGGGTCAATTCAGGAATTAACCAAGTTATTACCTCAGGCGGCCCTAACAAAGCCAGGTAGTAATCTCGGCGGATCCCTGCGAATTACCGGGCCAAAAAATGGCTATGGCCTGATTAATCCGAACGAGTCAAAGAGCTATCAAAACCTGTTTGGTAATGATGCCGGCCTGACATGGGAAGGCATGGGCGGTACAAAGGATACTGGATTTTTTTCAGCCATTCTAAGTGGCAGACACCATCCCGGATTAAAGCATAATTTTCAAGCAGCCATGACCGAAACCGTGCCTTCTGATGGTGGTTTCGTCATTCCCACAGAATATGCCGAGCGGATTCATAATGTTTCGCTCGAGGATGAAGTGATAATGCCAAATTGCTACGTGCAACCGATGCGCTCAAACGAAATCAAGCTACCCGGAATGACCATAGGGGACCATAGCACTGGATTGATGGGTGGCTTTGTGGCGGCCTACGTAGATGAGGCTGGAACCATTAACGAGCATGACCCGAAAGTTCGACAGATTACCCTAAAATGCAAGAAATTAACAGGGCTTTTGAGGTTCAGCGCAGAATTGACCGAGGACGCACCAGGGGGAGAGGATACAATCATAAACCTGTGTGGAAAAGGGCTTGCCTGGTATAGAGACAAGGCTTTTATCCGAGGAACGGGGGCCGGGGAGCCTCTTGGAATCCTAAACGCTCCTTGCCTGATAGCAGTCGATAAAGAGACAGGACAAAAGGCGGATACCATCATATACGAGAATTTGACGAAAATGATGGCTTCTATGTATGCTGGCAGTTTTAAAAAATCAATATGGATTGCCCACCAGAGCACGATTCCATCTCTTTTGACACTTTCGCTCAGTGTAGGAACCGGCGGGGACCATATTCCTGTAATGAAGGAATCAAACGGCAATTTCACCATGCTAACACGGCCAGTTATCTTTACTGAGAAAACGGAAGTCTTGGGCGACGAAGGCGATATTATTCTGGCGGATTTAAGCCAATATGTGGTGGGTCTCCGTTCTGGTATGAGATTTGACACGAGCATCCACGTTCATTTTGAGACTGACGAGCTACTGGGGCGGATTATAGAACGCCATGATGGAATGCCTTTGTGGAATGAAAGTTTGACCTTAGCAGACGGAAGCACGGAAGTGAGTCCCTTCGTAACATTGGCAGAAAGAGTATAACAATAAAAACACGCCGGGAGAGATCCCGGCTTAATAAAAAGGAGTTTAAAAAATGTATACCGAAGAAATGTATCACATAGTACCGATCCTTAGTGATCAGGATTTAACAGGGGCTGCCGCTATGAGTGGTGACAGTATCAACATGTCAAAATACCATCATTGCACGTATATTGTGGGTTTTCAGGATTTAGATGTGGCTCCGATATATGTGTTGGTTTATTCCGGCGCAACAGACGGAGCCAAGACATCAGCTTTAACTTTCAACTACGCATTTGGCGGCGCGGCTGCAGGCTCAGCAAATTGTGACGTTTATGCTGCGTGGGCCACAAGTGCTAATCTGAGTGTGGCACATGCGACTTACGATAACTACACGCTACTTATCGAGGTCCCGGCAGCTATTATGGATATTGCGAATGGTGAGAAGTGGCTTACAATCGTTTTTGCAGACACAGACACCAACGCAACCGGGAACGTGCAAGTTCATGCGATTCTACATCCGCGCTACGGTGGTTCTGCCATTAGTGCATTGGTATAGGAGGTAAAATTATGGGTATAGCAATTACAACACCTGCAGTCGGAAAATTTGGATTTATACTGAATGCCACGAGCGCGGATGTCTCAGGGTGTGAAGAATTAAAGGCAGCCCCTGCTGCTGGCACATCAATCGTTATAGATCATTTAACAATTAACAATGGGGCTGGTGCTCAGAGTATAACTATTGGAGAGGGTAAGACAGGTGCAGGAGTTACAACGGCACTTATAGGGCCTATTGCAATGGCAATAAATACCTCCATTCAATGGAATTTTTTAAGGGGCGGTATGGTGCTTACGGCGGCCACATCGTTGACCGTTGATTCTGATAGTAATACGGCCGTGTGTGTTTTCGTGCAGGGCCGAATCGTATAACGCTTGCCAGTCTGGACACCCGGTAAGCGGGGCAGTATGGTGTAACCGTGAGGGCACCGCGCCGATAAAAAGGGTAAAAAAACCCTTTACCTCCTCTAAAAAGTGGCGCATCTCGTACTGCCTGAAAATGGAAAAGGCAGGTTTTATAATCTGCCTTTTCTTTAAAATAGGCTCTATAATCGTTTGTTTTTAAAGTGCATAGGGGGGTATGGCTTTTATGCTTAAAATGGAGCCTTGAAGGCGAAATGCTGATAACACCCCTCTAAGAATCGCTTATATGAGACTATCTGAGAGGGGTCAAGGGCTAGGGTATAGATTATTTTTTGGGTTTTTCTTTTTCCTTTAAATAATCAATGAGGATCTTAGAAATTAAATTACTAAGTGTGCGATGCTCCTCATTAGCTATTTCTTGCAATTTGATTTTAATCTGATCGTCTAATTTAATATTAACAGCCATTTTCATATCTCCTTTTTAAATGATTTATTGAAAAAAATCAATATGCCAAATTTGATATAAAAGATTTTTCTTGACACCTTATATACTCTTAGTTTACCTTAGTTTATAAGGTATTACAACATAAAGTTTTATCTGCCAAAAGGATATAATGAAAAATAACCTGAAAATAAGCCGTGAGATTCTGGAGGCCGTGAGGCCCCAGGGGACGTTATATCGCCTGGCAAGTCTCACGGCTTTTTATTTTAAGGGAGGGCATGATGACAAAAGATGAATACATGACCAAAAAAATGAAGATTTTAGGGATGCTGGCAAAGATGCCTGATGATAAGCTGCAAGAGCTCGAGGAGTTTTTGAGAAACCTAATGAGAAAGGAGTTTAATCATGGCAACAATAAGAAAACGAGGCAATTCTTATCAGATTGACTATTTTGACCCTAACGGAAAGAGGGTCCGAAAGTCCTTTGATAAGAAAAAAGATGCAGAGGCAGAGCTCGGCAAGCGTGTTTCTCTTATAGCAGAAAAGCGCTACCTGGACGTTAAGAAGGATTATACAACAACTTTCAAGGAGCTACTGGATAAATATAAAGAGAACTATAAGGATCAACTGAGTTTTCATACCTGGAAGCGTTTTTGCGTCAAGCGATTCAAAGATTATTTTGGAGAGGATACCAGGCTTGACAATATCCGGTATGTTGACCTTGAGACCTACAGAAACTACCTAAAGCAGAAACCTAACCAGCACGGGGGGGTTAGGGCTACTGCCAGTGTCAACAGGGAAATGTCTTGTCTACATCATGTCTTTACCAAGGGCGTTGAATGGGAAATGATGGAGCGCAATCCTTTTGATAAGGGAAAATCCCTTTTGATGAAAGAGAATAATAAGCGGTTTCGATATCTCAATGAGAGTGAAATAACAACCTTGCTTGATAACTGCATCCATGACTACACAAAAGATATTATCGTGACCGTGCTCAATACAGGCATGAGAAGGCAAGAGGTTTTGAGTCTTAAATGGGTGCAGATAAAGGGTGAATTTATCTATCTGTCTGAGACAAAGACGAACGAGTCGAGGCAAATCCCGGTCAATGATGATCTTGCAGTGCTATTTCAGAGTATTAGACAAAGGGTTCAATTACGATCAGAGTATGTCTTTTGTGATGCTAAAGGAAAGCCCTTCAATGATATAAAGACATCGTTTAAAGCGTCTCTAAGGCGTGCAGGGATAGAAGATTTTAGGTTCCATGACCTGAGACATACCTTTGCAAGTCATTTCATAATGAGGGGGGGATCTCTAAAGGAATTACAAGAGATATTAGGTCATAAGAATATTACCATGACCATGAGATATGCTCATTTAAGCCAGGAGACCAAAAAGAAAGCGGTCAATCTTTTAAATGGACTAACCTCTAATAATGGCGCCAGTGAAAATGAAACATGTCACAAACATGTCACATTTCAAAAACAGGCCCTCTGAAAGCCCGCCCTGCTTGACTTTGAGAGTGGCAAGCTACTGATTTTAGCTCAGCAGCCACTATGACCAAACCCACCCTCTCCCCTTTGTGTGGTATCAAGCTCATTCACTTCTTCTACTATTGCCTTAGAAACCTTGTGAATAACCATCTGGGCGATCCTGTCTCCCCTCTTTATAGTTAAGGGTTTCTTTCCCCAGTTGATGGCTATGACACCTATTTCACCCCTATAGTCTGCATCTATAGTGCCAGGAGCATTGACAAATCCAAGGCCATACCTCAAGGCCAATCCGCTCCTGGGTCGTATCTGTGCCTCGTAGCCTTCAGGAAGGGAAATTGATAAACCGGTCTGAATAAGCTTTATATCACCAGGTTGTAGAGTGAGGTCTTTATTAACAGCGGCACGCAGATCAAGGCCGGAGGAACCATCCGATTGATAAGAGGGTAATGGGAGATCTGTGTTATTCCCCAACCTTTTGACTTTCAAGATAATTGTATCCATTCAAAGTACCTAAAACTTTAGTGAATCTACAGCTATCACATCTCTATCCACAGGGCCTAAAGCTGTTATAGAAACGTTGCCTGCTGAAAATATTCTCTCGGATGCATCTATCACCTCATCAAGGGTAACCTTTTCTAATTCTTTTATTAATTCATCATAATGTATATATCTTTCAAAGATAAATTCGTTTCTTGCCAGCCGTAGCATCAAATTACTCACATTTTCTGCACTAAGCAAAATCCCTCCTATAAGATAATCCTTAGCCCTTGCTATATCATCCTCTGATAGATTCCCATTCTTTATTTCCTTAATTAGCAGCTCAATCAATTCCAACACCCTATTAATCTCATTTTTGTCTGTGGCGAGATATATCCTTAGCAGTCCTGTATCTATAAACGCATTCATATAAGAATATACAGAATAGGCCAACCCCCTCTTCTCTCTGATCTCCTGAAAAAGCCTGCTACTCATATTTCCACCGAGTATAGTGTTAAAAATAGCCTCTACGAACCTCTTCTCTCCAGAAAGTGATGATGCCTGAGCACCCACGCAAAGATGCACCTGCTCTAATTCCTTGGGGTAGGACGATACCGTTGGAGTAACTAATGGGACAGGCCTTGTAAAAGAGATATTGTTTCCGTCTGAAAGGGGTTCAAGAAAGGATCTGAAATAGTCGACTACAAGAGTATGGTCCACATTTCCTGCAGCTGCAATAACTACTCTCTTGGGAGAATAAAAGCGGGACACATAATCAAGAATCACTTTTCTGGTAATTTTACTGACTGTTTCCTTTGTGCCCAGAATCGGTCTTCCCAGGGGATCCCCTTGCCAAAATGTTTGGTCAGATAATACATGAACATATTCATCAGGAGTATCCTCTGTCATGCTAATTTCCTGGAGAACAACAGCTTTCTCAAGTTCCAAATCCTTTTCAGCAAATAGAGAATTAATCAATATGTCGGAAAAGAGCTCGGTTAAAAACTGAAGATGTTTATCCAGAACTCTTGCATGAAAACAGGTTTGTT
This sequence comes from Desulfatiglandales bacterium, assembly GCA_035529575.1. Classification (GTDB taxonomy): domain Bacteria; phylum Desulfobacterota; class DSM-4660; order Desulfatiglandales; family B25-G16; genus B33-G16. Next base: position 29,712 of record DATKWM010000030.1, on the reverse strand, counting down.
CTTTACCAGTAAATGCATTTGAAAATCCGCCGATTGTGTCGAGATCCTTTGCAATTTGACTAGCAGATCTGTTTGTAGTGCCTTTAAAAATCATATGTTCTATAAAATGAAATATCCCTCTTTCTTTATCAAGCTCATCTCTCGATCCAGCATTCACCCAAATGCCTAAAGAGACAGATTTAGCGTGGGATATGCTTTCAGTAATTATCCTAGTTCCATTTTTAAATATAGTCTTCTTGTAATTGTTCATAATAGTGCGTGCCCTGTTACATAGAGTTTCCTTTGGAACATTTAACAGCATCTGACTCCGACGCTGTACTTTTTAGTTATTCATCTAAGAAAGGTTACGTGGAGCATTTAGCTCCTTAGGAGGGTAAATATTTTAACCCGACTGGGGCGGGTAAAGTTGTTGGCTTAGGACATGGGTATCTTGTAAGCGTTCACAGATTAAAAGGTTCAGAGGTTCAGGGTTGCCTTACCCTCTTTAGCCTTGCCTTTAACTAGGAAATATATGATGAAGGCCAGAACCACCTCGCGGCCGCGGCCGGGTTAAGGATAACATCCTGGAATTAAGTCTCTTAACGTGCCCACGTTTAACATTCTAGCTCATAGATTCTGCCTTTAACTATTGAACCTTTGAACCTAGAACGCAGAACCGTGAACGGATACGGTATCTTCTTATATATCGTCTATGCTATGTTCTAATGCTGCCTTTCTGGAAAGCCTGATCTTCCCGTTCTCAATATCAATAACCTTTACTAAAACCTCATCACCTTCCTTCAGTATATCAGTTACCTTATTTACCCTCTCATTTGCCAATTGAGATATGTGTATCAAACCCTCTGAGCCAGGTAGGACCTCTACAAAGGCGCCAAAATCCATAATCTTGACTACCTTGCCTAAATAAAATTTACCAATTTCTGCCTCCCGAACTATATCCCTTATCATTTCCATGGCCTTCTCTGTACCCTCACTCTCAGTTGAGGCAATCAACACCTTGCCATCATCATCAATATTTATCTGTGTCCCTGTTGTTAAGGTAATATGTCGAATCATTTTCCCTCCAGGGCCAATAATATCCCTTACCTTTTCTGGTTTGACATTTATGGTAGTAATCCTTGGTGCATATTTGGATATTTCTGTCCTCGATTGCGATATAGCCTTATTCATTTCATTCAAGATATGCATTCTTGCTTCTCTTGCCTGATATAAAGCCTTCCCCATTATCTCCTTTTTTAGCCCAGCAATCTTAATATCCATCTGGAGAGCAGTGATACCACTCTTTGTCCCTGTAACCTTAAAATCCATATCACCAAAATGATCCTCATCACCTATAATATCAGTCAATATGGCTACAACATCACCTTCTGAAACAAGACCCATTGCAACCCCAGCCACTGGGTCCTTAATGGGAACACCTGCATCCATCAACGAAAGGGAAGCTCCACATACACTTGCCATAGAAGATGAGCCATTTGATTCCAATATTTCAGACACAACTCTGACTGCATAAGGAAAATCTTCCTTCTCTAATAAAACAGGAAAAATTGCCCTTCTTGCCAGGGCACCATGACCAATCTCTCTCCTGCCAGGAGCTCCTAATCTTTTGGCCTCACCAACGCTAAATGGAGGGAAATTATAATGAAATGTGAATTTTCTAAAAGAGTCCCCATAGATTGATTCTATCTTCTGTTCATCCCTTTCAGTGCCCAGAGTAGTTAAAACCATGGCTTGGGTCTCACCCCTGGTAAATAGAGCTGATCCATGAACCCTTGGCAGAATACCCACTAAACATTCAATCGGCCTTACCCCATTAAATGGCCTTCCATCGATTCTTCTTTCTTCATGTAATATCATATGCCGGACCAAGCTTTTCTCTAAATCATAGGCGGCATTCTTTATCTCTCTTGTCTTATCTTCATATTCCTCTTTTAGTGATTCAATTATATAATCAATGGCTTCAGACCTCTTTTTTTGTCTCACCATCTTTTCACTACATGAGAGCGCCTCCCTTATAAGAGGTTCACCGATCTCTGCCACCTTTGCGTTTAGTTGCTCATCTTTTTCAGCTGTAATAAAAGGTCTTTTATCCTTCCCGACAGACTCCCTCAACTCTATTTGCATATCAATAAGGGGCTGCAAAGATGTGTGACCAAAGAATATTGCCTCAAGCATTTCATCTTCAGAGACAAATTTACCATCGCCTTCAACCATGACTACAGCTTCTTTTGTTCCAGCAACGATCAGGTTTATATCGCTCTCTTCCTGCTCCTCTAATGTGGGAAATGTCATTAATTTACCATCAATCCTCCCTACCCGCACACTTCCAACGGGACCACCAAAGGGAATATCTGATATAGTGATAGCAGCTGAGGCCCCCACAATACCTAAAGGATCAGGATCATTTTCTTTATCAAAGGATAAAACACTTGCAATTACCTGGGTCTCAAAATTGTAGTCATCTGGAAAAAGGGGTCTAAGTGGTCTATCTATCAGCCGAGATGTCAACATCTCTTTTTCGCTTGGCCGCCCCATATCTCGGCGGAAGAAATTACCCGGTATTTTCCCTGCCGCGTATGACATCTCTTGAAAATCAACTGTTAATGGAAAAAAATCAATCCCTTCTCTTTTTTCATCGGTAGACACAACGGTCACCAAAACAACAGTTTCTCCCATTGTTACAACTACTGCCCCGCTTGATTCCTTAGCCACCCTACCTGTCTCAATATTTAGTGTTTTTCCATTGATATTATTTGATATATTCATAATCACCTCTTCAAATTTAATAAATTAACCATTATATGACATGTTCTATTTTCTCAAGCCTAACTCCTGAATGAGAGTCTTGTACTGAGAAGGGTCCCTCCTCTTTATGTAGCTCAAAAAACGCCTTCTTTGGCCCACCATCTTCAAAAGACCTCTCCTTGAGTGGTGATCCTTAGGATGTATCTTAAAATGACCAGTAAGATCATTTATCCGTTTTGTTAAAAGAGCGATTTGAACCTTTGACGAGCCGGTATCCTTATCATGGATTTTAAATTTATCGATAATTTTCCTTTTATCTTTGTTTGTTAAGACCACTTCTATTCCTCCTTCAATACAGTTTATAACATTAGTAAATCACATCAATTGTCAATGGTCTATTTGTGTAGCAATTGGCTAAGACACAATGACAAATGATGTTGTCTATAGTTATGTAAAAACTTTGATTATATTGTACCCGTTCTCATCTTCCTTTAAAATCGCAACCAATTCCTCACCTGTGATTGTCTTTAGATAGTCATTGGAATTGAAAGACGAGATACGTTCCCGAGACAGTTCTCCCCAATTGGGCTGATAGCCATTCCTGATCTTCTTTGCTAATTCATCGGGAATTTCTACCTCGATCATGCCTTTTAAGGCATTTCTTAATGGTAGTATCACCTCGTCAATTGTATTACTGGATAGATGATGAGCTATTTGTATTAGAGTCAAGGCATCATCAACATGAAAGGGGCCACTTTTTATTCTCCTTAAAGAAGTAAGATGTGCCCCTATACCTAAACTTCTGCCTAAATCCGCAGCAAGTGCCCTAATATAGGTCCCGGAGCTACAGCCAACCTCAAACCACACAGTAGGAAGATCTACTGATAATATAGTGATATAATCAACCCTCACATCCTTTGGCTGAAGATCGATAGCAATGCCATTTCGCGCCAATTCATATGCCCTTTTCCCATTATAATGAACAGCTGAGTAAGAAGGCGGAACCTGCTTTATAGTACCTATAAATTGGGTTGTACTCCGTTTGATCATCTCATATGTCAGGCTGCCAATATCTTTTTTATCAATGATCCTTCCTGTTAAATCCTGAGTATCTGTTTCTATTCCGAGCTTGAGTGACGCCTTGTACACCTTATCGTGAGACATTAAAAACGGGGATAATTTCGTTCCCTGGTTTAAAAGAACTATCAATACTCCAGTTGCAAATGGATCAAGTGTACCTGCATGACCAGCTTTTTTTGCCTTTATCAAGCCTTTAATTTTTTCTACAATCCTGAATGAGCTTGGTCCAGACTCCTTATCTACTAATATAATCCCATCTGTTATCCGTAGTCTGTTGCCCGTGGTCCGTTGTTTTCTGTTTGTTGTGTTCATGAGATGCTGCTCGTTGCTGATCTCAAACTCCTCATAGCTAAACAACACTAAGTCCTTGAAAAGACAACACAACCGACTACTGACAGCTAACTATTACCATTACCTAAAACCTCATGCGCTTTATCAAGGAATTCCTGTTTTATCGAATCCAGGCTTCCATGTCTTGTAAAAGCTGCTGCCTTTGGATGACCACCTCCACCAAAATGATATGCTAAATCTGCTACATTTACCCAATCATTAGAGCGCAGGCTAAATTTGTAATAATCCTTTCCAAGTTCTTTTATAAGAACACCTATCTCTACCCCAGAAATAAATCTGGGATAATCAACAAATCTTTCATTGTCAAAATTATCAGCTTTTGCTTTTGAGAACATTTCTTTAGTAATGGTGATCAATCCAACTTTTCCTGCATGAAATATCTCTATTGTCTTTAAGGTCAACTCGAGAAGTCTCAGTTTTTTTAATGAAAATTCATCCATAACCTTTCGCGATATCTTCCAAGGATTGATACCCCACCCCACCATCTCACCTGCAATAGTAAATGCCTCTTTTGTGGTATTTTCATATCTAAATGAACCTGTATCTGTCTGTATAGCCACAAATAAATTTTCCGCTATGTTTTTACTCATTGGTAAATCCACTACCTGTATCAACCGATAAATAATCTCGCCAACAGAGGAACTATTAATATCAACAAGGTTTACATCACCAAACTGAGAATTATTTTCATGATGGTCTATATTTATCAAAGGCTTTATATTACATATATTGGAAGAAATCCCTCCCAACCTTTCATATGTTCCACAGTCAAGGATAAAAAGGGCATCAAATTCTGATTCTGATTCCGGATTAAATCTATCTACTATTCTCTCACTACCTACAAGAAAGGCCATAGAATCTGGTATAGGACCCTCATTAAATAACACAACCTCCTTTCCTGAAAGTATAAGTGCTTCCCCCAAGGCTAATAAGGAGCCAATAGCATCCCCATCAGGGTCCTTATGGCTTGCCAAAAAAAATCTCTTACCTCTTTTCACAATATTAGCTATATCATCTAAAATCACGTGCTCTCTCTTGTTTTCTCTAAAAGATTTTCTATCTTTTCCCCGTATTCAAGAGATACATCATAAATAAAGCGAATAGCTGGAACGTATCGTAGGCGTAGCCTCTCACCTATCTCTTTGCGTATAAATCCTTTTGCGCTTTCAAATCCTGTCTGAACCTGCTTTTTCTGTTCATCCTGGCTAAAAATACTGTAGTAAATATACGCATTTCTCAAATCTTTACTCACCTTAACCTCAGTTAAAGTGACTCCTTTTAACCTTGGATCCTTCACTTTTCTCAAAAGGAGATCAGATATTTCCCGTAAAATCTGGTCACCGACCCTTTGAGATCTATTACCTGCAAGCATGTCACCAATCCCTCAATTCTTTCTTTCGCTCTTACTGATGTTTATTTGCCCTCCGGGGCGTAGGCCCTACGGGCCGGAGGCTGACCACTAATCTCGGACAAATTTACACATTAAATATTTCTATTTTAGAATCGATAATCTCCCCGAGGTAAAGAGAATCAATATACGAGAGAATAGTATCGAGGGCTGAATTCACAAATCGCCTATCATTGGCTAAAGTGCTGATTCCCAACTCTATCAGCTGCCATTTATCATTGGAACCAACCTCACCTATAGATGCATTAAATCTGTGGTGCACCTTGTTTACAATACTTTTTACAACTTTTCTCTTCTCTTTAAGGGATTGCTGATTGTGGATATAGAGGGAAATTTTGAGGGTTCCGACCACCACATCAAAGCTCCACCTTCATCTCTTCTAAGGTATAAAATTCAAAGACATCCCCAGGCTTTATGTCATTATAATTTTCTAATCCCACACCACATTCAAAGCCTGAGGAAACATCTTTTACATCATCTTTAAACCTCTTTAATGAAGACAGGTTCCCATCAAATATAACTACATCATCTCGCAACAGGCGTACCTTGGCACCCCTTTCAATCTTGCCATCAGTTACATAACAACCGGCGACAGTGCCTACCTTGGAGACGTGAAATATCTGTTTGATATCTGCTCTTCCAATAATATTCTCATTGTAAACTGGTTCAAGGAGTCCTTCCATGGCAGACCTTACATCTTCTATCACCTTATAAATGACATCGTAAAATCTTAAATCTACATTTTCTTTTGCTGCAAGGGCTTTAACAACCGGATTTGCCCTCACATTAAAGCAGATAACTATAGCCTTTGAGGCTGAGGCCAGCATTACATCACTTTCTGTTACCGCTCCAGTCCCGCCATGTATAACTTTTAACTTCACGTCTTCTGTGCTTAGTTTCGTTAAAGAATCTATTAAAGCCTCTGCAGATCCTTGCACATCGGCCCTGATTATAATGTTTAATTCCTTCACTTCGCCCTCTTTAATCCTATCAAAAAGATTATCGAGGCTCACAGAATCTCTTGTAGTTAGCGTATCTAACCGAGCCTTGGTTTTTCTATGCTCGCTAATTAATTTTGCCTTTTTTTCATCGGAAGTTACTATAAAGTCATCTCCGGCCATAGGTACATCAGAAATACCATATATTTCAACCGGCATAGAGGGCGTTGCCGATTGTATCTTCTGACCTCTATCATTAAGCATTGCCCTTATCCTGCCGTAATTCTCTCCACAAACAAAAAAGTCGCCTTGATTAAGGGTGCCATCACGAATAAGAACAGTGGCAAAGGGACCCCTGTTTTTATCAAGTCTGGCTTCAATAATTGCCCCCCTTGCATGCTTTTTATAATTCGCCTTCGACTCTAATATCTCTGATTGAAGAAGTATGCTGTCAAGTAGTTCATCCACACCGCGTCCTGTCTTAGCAGATATCTCATTGAATAGGGTATCACCACCCCACTCCTCTGATACGAATCCATATTTTGATAATTCTCTCCTCACCTTTTCTGGATCTGCATTTGCCTTGTCGATTTTATTAACAGCAACAACGATTGGAATATTAGCTGCTTTCGCATGATCAATAGCCTCTATTGTTTGCTCCATTACTCCGTCATCAGCAGCAACAACTAATACAATCAAATCTGTTACCTTTGCACCCCTTGCCCGCATTGCAGTAAAGGCTTCATGCCCAGGTGTATCAAGAAACACTAAATCACCATGGGATGTGTGGACGTAATAGGCCCCAATGTGCTGGGTTATTCCGCCAGCTTCTTTGTCGATAACCTTTGATTTTCTAATATAATCAAGAAGAGATGTTTTTCCATGATCGACATGCCCCATTATTGTAACCACTGGTGGTCGAGGGACAAGATCTTCGGGTTTTTCCTCTTCTTCTTTAATTATCTCCTCCTCCTCAAAAGACGAGGGTTCTAATTCATATTCAAACTCACTTGCCACAAGAGAAGCAGAGTCAAAGTCAATTGTCTGATTAATGGTAACCATTATGTCTATTTCCATTAATTTCTTAATGAGCTCTGTGAACTTAATACCCATCCGCCTTGCCAGCTCAGCTACACTTATCGCATCCGGTACCTTTATTCTCCTCTTTATAGCCTTGGGAACAGTTATCTCTGTCTGTTTTAACTTCTTCTTTTCGAGTTTGCCTTTAGCTTTTAATCTACTTCTTGCTTCAAAGCCTTGTTCCCGGTCCCCATAGAGATCCTTCCGCTCAAAAATCTCTCTCCTTCGTCTGCGAAAATCCTTCCGAGGAGTTATTTCTTCCTCTTTATATTTCGTTGCCTTTTTTTCCTTTATCGCTTCTTTTTCTTTTCCAAATTCCTTCTCCGGAGAAATTGCAATTTCAGGTAACGGTATCGTAGTTACCGGCTCCTTATGCTTCGTTACAGGTGGTTGAATTTCTGCCTTTTTTATTATCCTTGCCGGGATAGTCTTGGGTCTCTCTTTTTTCTTCTTCTCAATTGTAGGTTTGACCTCTTTGATAGGTTGTTCAGGAATAGGTATTTCTTTTAATTCCTGCTCAACTTCTTCTTCTAAAACCTCCTCTACTTTTTCCTCTGGCACCCAAATTTCTTCTTCAGAAGGTGGTGTAACTTCCTCTTCAACTATTTGTTCTTCTTGGACTTTTTCCTCTATTTTAGGAATGATTATCTTTCGTCTGCGGATAATGGTCGGCTTTATCCTTTTTTCCTCGAGAATTTCATCGGTTGCCCCTGAAAGATAATCTTTAGCCCGGCCTACATCATCCATATCAAGAGAACTCATATAGTTGTTAATAGAGAAACCAGCACTCTTTAATCGCTCAACCAGTTCGTTAGAACTCATTTTTACTTCTTTGGCTAACTCGTAAACCCTTAACTTACCCATCTACTCCTCCGGGCAATCCCTTCGTTTCTTCATCCGAGGCTTTTTCATTATCAGAAATTACTGTCTGCACATAATTGATGGCCTCCTGGATTAATTCGTTGGCTTTTTTTTCACTTATTCCCTTTATGTTTGCCAAATCAACTTCATCTGCTTTTGCAATATCCTCTATTGATCTAAAACCTATCTCATTAAGAGAGGTTGCCAATTTTTTACCGACACCAGGAAGCTTAAGCAAGGATTGATAATCTTCTTTTAATTTTTCATTATACTCTGAATCGCTAATTGCATCTAATTTCCAGTTTGTAACACGAGATGCTAACCTAACGTTTTGACCCCTTTTTCCAATCGCAAGAGAAAGTTGATCATCCGTTACAACGACTTCCATGCTTCTGTTCTCTTCATCAACTATAACCCTTAAAATTTCGGCGGGGGCCAAGGCATTACATACAAATTTTGCTGAATCAGGGTCCCACGTTATAATATCAATCCGCTCACCTCTTAGTTCTTGAACTACCGCCTGTACCCTTGATCCCTTCACACCAACACATGCCCCTACTGGATCAACATCTCTATCCTTTGAAGCTACTGCTATTTTCGCCCTGCTTCCAGGTTCTCGGGCTACCTGCATAATGGTCACAATGCCATCGGAAATTTCTGGTACTTCATTTTCGAATAGGGCTGATAGAAAGTTAGGATGCGTCCGAGATAATATTATTTGAGGACCTCTGCTGAATTGTTTGACATCATAAATATAGGCTCTGATCCTATCACCCCGTATGTATGTCTCCTTCGGGATTTGTTCTTTAGCAGGAAGTTCAGCTTCTGATTTACCCAGGTTAACAATAATGGAGCCTTTATCAAAACGTTGCACAATGCCGTTAATTATTTCTCCTTTCCTATCCTTAAAGTCATCATACACAGCATCCCTCTCTGCTTCTCTGAGCCTCTGCATTATTACCTGTTTAGCTGACTGAGCCGCTATTCTTCCCAGTGCATCTATATTCGTTTTTATACCCAAACTGTCCCCTATCTCTGATTCTGGATCAAGCTTTCTTGCTTCTTTTAAGGATACCTGAAGCCTCTCATCTGTTACATCCTTTACCACCTCTTTGAACTCAAAAACCTCGATCTCTCCAATTTCCGTATTAAAGCTCACCTCTAACTCATATTCAGAACCAAATTTCTTTTTAACAGCTGAGCTAACTGCCTCTTCCAGAGCCTCTATAAGGGTTTTAGAATCAATCCCTTTATCTCGACTTACCTGATCAATAGCTCTCAATAAATCTGTAATCATCGTCTATTCCCTGCCCATAAAATAATTATCAAATTCATACTTTAGTCTCGCCTTATCTATCTCATTCAAGGGCAATTCGACTAAATTATTATCATCCATTACGAGGCTTATCACCCCTTCCTTTATATCGGCGAGGCACCCAGTAAAATTCCTTCTTTTGTTGATAGGCCTGGACATCTTTACTTGCACCGTCTTACCGATTGAACGTAGAAAATCATCTTCTTTTTTTAATGGCCTGTTCAGACCTGGAGAAGAAACCTCCAGCACATAGGACAAATTAATGATATTCTCTGCCTCAATTAAATCACCAAGCTCCCTACTAATGCTGGTACAGTCGTCTATCGTAACCCCTCCTTGTTTATCTATAAAAACCCTGAGTATCCATCTACCTCTTTCAAATTGAAACTCAACATCCACCAGCTCCATACCAAATTCAGGCAAAAGAGACTCAGTTAAAAGGGATACCGCATTCATAATCCTCTTAGGTTCTGACATTATGTATATCCCTCGTACATAAAAAGCGGGCATAACGGCCCGCTCCCTCAAACCTCACTCAATTGTTGCCAGAGTTAAAAAAAGTACACAACTTTCTGGCTCATCCTCTTTTCAAAGTAACAGTCTTTCCCAAACAACAATTGCGTACCTCGAAAAGGGAACAGAACGCGCTTTACAATAACTTGGAGCGGGCAACGGGGATCGAACCCGCGACACCAAGCTTGGGAAGCTTGTACTCTACCGACTGAGCTATGCCCGCCCAATTAAGTATTTAAATTTATAATAAAAAATCTACATCGAGTCAAGTATAATTTATAGTAATAATTTATAGTAACCGTTCCCGGGTTCACGGTTTATAGGTTCAAGGTTGACCAAAAATCTAAAACGTGCATAACGAACGTAGCATTCTATGGGATAATCATGCATTACTCACCAACCTTGGTAGTTATGGTTTCATTAAGCACTTACCTGCCTATGAGCAAGATCAAAGAAAGAAAGCTAACCCTAAACCCCGCCAGCCATCCTTGCCCGCAGTGCGGCAGGCGGGCATCGGGCAGGGCAGAACCTTCTTCAACCGTAAACGGGTACAATTTTTAAGAGCACACAGGCATAGTATTAATAAAATCTATTTCATACCTTCGAGTTTTATTTGATTGAAGGAAAAAATGATTTCTACGTGCAGTGTAAGGAAAGTCTTTTACAAAAAAATAGATATACTATAGTATCCATAAGCAAAAAAAGATACACATCCTCTAAAGAAACAACAACTCTAAATATCACCCTGTTAAATTTCCCGAAGGGAACCCTATTTAACAGGGCAAGCAAGATTTTGAATAATTACACAATTAGCATCAAAAATGTGCTGCTTGCAGGACTTTCAGGTCTCATGTTAACTGGCAGCTTTGCCCCAATCAATTTGGACTGGATCGCATGGATATCCCTCATCCCTCTCCTCATTAGCCTTGAGAATAAATCACTATCAGATGCATTTAAGATAGGGCTTCTTGCTGGCCTCTTCCACTACCTCACCCTTATTTACTGGATAGTTACTGTACTTTCCCGTTATGGCAATATTAGCCCTATCTTGAGCCTGGCAGCATTGTTGCTTCTTTCGCTTTATCTTTCTCTCTATATGGCCTTTTTTGCACTTGTCGTGGTTACTTTTAAAAAAAATAGGTTATATTCATTGTGGGGAGCGAGCACCTGGGTTGCACTTGAATATGCAAGATCTTATATTATGACCGGCCTCCCGTGGTGTCTTTTAGGGTACAGCCAATATTCCAGGTTGCCACTAATACAGATATCAGATATTGCCGGTGTCTACAGCATATCATTTATTATCGTTCTGGTAAATTTTGCCATATATAATGTAGCTTCTCTCACGATTAAGAAAAAAATGTCGGCTTACACTATAGGGTACAAGTCAGAAGTCACGAGTTATGATCACAATAAACTTAATAGAAAACGGAAAACGGACAACGGGCATACCTTCCAACGTGTCGGGATAGAAACAATTTTCACCTTTTTCCTTCTAGGATGTATACTTGTATATGGCTACAGTCGTTTGAAAGAAAAAGGAGATAATAACTCAAAAGGCAGGGAACTAAGGGCAGTGGTTGTCCAGGGAAATATCGATCAGTCTTTAAAATGGGACTCAGATTTTCAAGAAGAGACAGTGTCTATTTATAAGAAGCTATCCTTAGAATCAGCAGATTTTAAACCTCAGCTCATCATTTGGCCTGAAACTGCGCTTCCATATTTTTTTCAAGACACATCTCATCTTTCTAAGGAAGTATTCGAGGTTGCCAAAATAACCAATGCAAATATTCTGTTTGGTTCTCCTGCATATGTAAAAGATAAAGACAGTATTTTCTATTACAACAGGGCATATATGATATCTAAAAATAGGGTATTTGATTATTATGACAAGGTTCACCTTGTCCCCTTTGGTGAATATGTTCCACTTAAAAAATACATCCCATTTGTCCATCGCTTAGTTCCAGCAGCAGGAGATTTCTCCACTGGTAAGAAAGTAAAACCTATACATTCTCCAGGTCTTAAAATAGGGGCATTAATCTGTTTTGAGACTATCTTTCCTGATATCTCTCGAAAATTCGCTGCCCAAGGAGCTGAGCTTTTAGTAAACCTCACCAATGACGCATGGTTTGGCCGTACCAGTGCCCCTTATCAACACCTAAGTATGGCTGTTTTGAGGTGTGTAGAGAATGGTTTACCTATGGTAAGGGCTGCAAACACTGGGATAAGCGCCTTTATTCTTGCAAATGGAAAGATAGTAGATACAAGTAAGCTCTTTGTAAGGGAGATCTTGCAAAAGAAGATAAAATTAACACACAAAAAAACATTCTATTCACAATTAGGTGATATTTTTGCTATACTATTAACAGTCGCAACAATTATTACATTTCTTTGGATAGTAATAAAAAGGAGATAAACTTATGAATTATGCAGAGATAACAGAAAAAATAGATACCTTGAATAGGAAATTAGATGATATTTGGGAGCATCTTTGACTTAACTGATAGTGAAAAAAGGCTAAAAAAAATAGAAAAAACATTATCTAAAACGGATATCTGGCAAAACAACCAGAATAAAGCAACCGAACTAAGCCAGGAAAGAGGGGTGCTCAGTAACCAATTAGAGGAATGGCATAGATACAAAAATGAGTTAGAAGAGCTCGATATCCTGACCAAGTTAGCCCAAGAAGAAAACGATGAGAAAATGATTTCAGAAGCAAGCACCGATCTTTCTGAGCTGGAAAAAGAGATAAAAAGACACGAACTTCAGACCCTCTTCAGTGATAAAGATGATAAAAGAAATGCAATTGTAGCCATAAATGCAGGCGCAGGAGGAACAGAGGCTCAAGATTGGGTTGAAATGTTATTCAGGCTTTATCTCAAATGGGTAGAGTCCAGAAAGATGCAGACAAAGATTGTTGATCACCTGGCAGGCGATGAGGCAGGAATAAAAAACGTTACCTTTACTGTAAGTGGTCCTTATGCATATGGTTACCTTAAATCGGAGCGTGGTATTCACCGTATGGTCCGGATCTCTCCTTTTGATGCCAGTAGTCGAAGACATACATCATTTGCATCGGTATCTATATTGCCACAGATTGAAGATGACATAAAAATAGATATTAACGAGAAGGATCTAAGGATAGAAACCTTTAGGGCGAGCGGTCCAGGTGGACAGCATGTTAATAAGACCAGCTCTGCTGTAAGGATTACCCACTTACCAACTAATATAGCTATCCAGTGTCAGAATGAAAAGTCCCAGCATCGAAATAAAGAACTGGCATTAAAAATTCTTAAAGCACGCCTCTATGCACTGGAGAAAGAGAAAAAAAACAAAGAAAAAGAGCTTAGACACCAATCCCAGAAAGAGATAGCATGGGGTAATCAAATACGGTCATACACATTCAATCCTTACAGATTAGTAAAAGATCACAGGACAAACCTTGAAGTTGGGGATGTTGATAGGGTGATGAATGGGGATATTGATATATTTATAGATGCCTACCTTAAGTGGCTGCATAATTAAAATCTTATCCACCTTTATAGGCTAACTCCATATCCTTAATGTATAAATCAATGCCATTCACAATGCCAGAAGCAGCGCTCTTGAGGTACGACACGCTTTTAAGCCGTCTATTTTCTATCGTATTTGTAATGTAACCTACCTCAACCAGAATTGCGGGCATCTCAGCACCGATCAAAACATAAAATGGTGCCTGCCGTACACCCCTGTCCTTAACTATCTCGTATCCTTTCCTCAGTTCCTTTACCAAACCATTGTGCACAAATTTTGCCAGCCTGCTCGACTCATTTATCTTTGTGTTAAGCATAAGGTCATTAAGAATCATCTGGAGGTCGCTTATATTTTTTGTAGAGGTAGCATTTTCTCTTGCAGCCACATTCATGCTCTCTTCATCTAAGGCTATATTCAAGATATAGGTCTCTAAGCCTTGAAGTTTACTATTCTTATGCGCATTTACATGAAGGGAGATAAATAGATCTGCCCCTTTCATATTGGCAATTGCGGTTCTTTTTTCCAAAGGCAAAAATACATCACTTCTTCGGGTTAAAATAACCTGGCAATGAAGATCCTCCCTTACTCTTTCTGCCACTAAATTTGCAAGTTTAAGTACAACATCTTTTTCGCTTAGGCCATTTCTTCCAATAGCACCCGGATCTTTTCCACCATGGCCTGCATCAATTACAATCTTCTTTACTCCTAAACCTAACTGTTTTGCTAAAGATATGCCTTCTTTTTTGCCTTCATTTGTTGCTTTTTCTTTCTGAGACCTTTGAGCAACTACTGTTTTTATTGGCTTTACCTCCTGCTCCTCGCCTTGCACATCAACCACAATCCGAAAGGGATCATAAAGGTGAAAGATCCTATATCCTTCCATATTATCAATATCGAGGACAACCCTGACAGTTTTTTTGTCGTGTTGAGCAGCCCGTGCCCTTCTTAACAGCCCGTCTTTAATGAGTATAGAACTTTCTATCTCCTTGCTAATGCAGGAATTTTGTAGATCTACAAAAAGCCGTCTTGGCTTCCTTAGGTCCGGGTCTTTCTTTAACAGATGCTTCTCGTATTTGACTGGGTTCTCCAAGTCGACAACCACTCTCGTGTACGTTGGGGTTGACCAATGCCTGATATCCTTTACCAAGATCAATTTATTTTTCTTGGGCTTGATCTCCTTGACACTTCCTTGTGCAAATCTTTTCTTGCCTAAGAGACGTTCCAACGTATCCATCATCTTAGACGCTTTGACCTTTGCATCTCCATTTGGAAACTTGATCTCTACCTTTATAAATTCAACATAGGCCTGCTTTGGATCCTTTTTATACCTATAAAAAATCAATCCCAATCTGTATTGTGCATCATCAGCCAATCTATGAGTCTTGTATTTCTCTACCAGTTCTCGATAGAGTGATACGGCCGTGTCTATATCAGAATTCCTTCCTGAATAACCATAGAGATTAGTCCATAATTTACACGCAGCGAATAGAGCCTGTGCTGCCTCATCTGTTCCTGGAAATGTCTTATAAGTTTTTTCATACCTCTTTATGCATCTTTCCCAATTATGTCTGTATTTCTTTTTAGCTTGAGATTGATAAAGGTTTTTTGTGCACACCTCTGCCTTGTGTAAAAGAATTTTGGCAGAATTGGGCTTTGCGATAGCAATTCGATGAAAGGCATTGAAAAAGAGGGCAAGGAACAGGGGTAAAAAGAAAAATATCAGCACATGTTTTTCAAGTAGTAATCTGCGTATCATATAAAAACCTTTTGATTTAACATATAGGAAATTTATCCCGCTGTATGCGGGAAAATAATCTATTTTTTTTAGCTGCAATATATTGCATTCACCTGGAATGATGGAGTGTCGGAGTACTGGAGTAATGGTTAGGAAGGCCTGAAGAATTATTTTTTTACTATAGACCCATCACTCCAATACACCACTACTCCAACCCGCCCGCCTCGCCTGAGCGAGAGCGATGGCGGGCAGGTACCCCAATTGGGGCAAAGCCCTAAATACGGGAATGCAGAGATTTAAGAAGACACATTACCATTAGACACGTTAGGAGAAGATGACTTTATGATATCTATAGAATCCCATTTCAAGCACTGTGGGCACTTCCACACGAGTTCATCTGGTCTGTAACCACAATTGCTACATTGAAACTTTAAATAGGGATAATGTAATATTGCAAGGAGATCTTTGTATGCCTCTAAGGCCTCTTCATTTCTGCCTTCCTTTAAAAGTATCTCCCCTAAAAATTTTCTCGCATTTAAAAATGATGAGACCGATTTAATAGCCTGATTCAGTACATCCAAAGCAGAGTCTGCCTCCCCCTTATTATAGAGATACTTGGCTAAGGCTAAACTTATAAAGCTATCAGAATTTTTTCGGGCAGACTCTCGTAAAAAATCCTCTACGCCCTTTAGATTCTTCATCGTTGAATAGGTCTTTTCTAACCTTTGATAGACCAGAAAAGTAAACTGAGGTGCCACATCAACTACCCTCTTCCATGTAGATAAGGCTTTTTTATGCTCCTGCTGACTAAAATAGAGATCACCCAAATGAAGATAGATGTCAACGCATTTATCAAAGATTGAGATAGCCTTTTTGTAAGATTTCTCAGCACTTACTATATCACCGTTCTTTTCCTGTATCTTCCCTAACTCTGTTTTTTGATGGGCAAGGATATGCCGGTGATCACCCTTTATGAGTTTTGAGATAGACTGTCTCGTTTTAAAGGCCTTTTCCCAATCGTACATATCTTCGTAAATTCGTTCGATCTGCTCAAGGGCTTCTATATTGTTTGGGTCATCCCCAAGAACTTCCTGAAATGCCGATATCGCACGATTTAAAAATCCACCCTTCCTGTAATCTAGCCCCAGATCAAAGATTGCTCTCAACCTTACCTCTTTGTCCAGATTAGGTCTTAAGATTATTCCCTGTCGTATCCTTATAGCCCTCTCTATATCTCCCTTAGATCTATAAAGATGGCCCAAAGCGACATAGGTCTCGATAGTATCTGAGTTAATCTTAACCGACTTTGTGAACTGTTCGATAGCCTGATCTGGCTTATTGGAAAGTATGTGCTGAATGCCCTGAAAGAAAGCTTTATCTCCCCTATCCAGTTGTTTTCTAAGCTTTTCAGCACGTCTTGATCTAATAAACCTATCTATAAGGAGACCACATACAAAGGCAATGATTAACCAGACGCCAAATCTAATATCAGGATTGATAAAAAATAAATTTTTGATTTCTTCCCACATACTAAATACAATCCAATCCCTTACCAATGATCAAATCCTACTCCTGATTTTCTTCTGACAGCTCCATATCTTCTATCTTACTTTCAACAATAGGCAGGTTTCTCAAAGAATTCAGTTCTTTGTCTTTTCCTCTTTTCTCCTTGGAAATTATTCTTATTTCCTTCTTCAATTTAAAGCGCTCAAATATACCGTATAAACTAGCTATGAGGATACCGAGCAGAAAGACAATTATAATAACCAAATAAAATGCCATTGGTTCAGTTTTCCAGTCCCAAAAATAAAGGTCAACTTTAAGTGTCAATTTCTGGGATAACTGCGTAAGATTTTCAACAATAAGTACCACGACAAGTAACATCAATACTATACTTATAATAGCCTTTATATGTTTCATAAAATCCTCCTATAATTTTAAAGAATATTTTTTCATGTCTTAAACTATTCGAAAAAAGGTAACAATTTTCGATATGTCTCTTGAATATGCTCTGGAATTACCCTCACTTCTCCACATACAGTCATGTAATTAGTATCTCCACCCCATCGAGGAACAATATGAAAATGGATATGATCTTCAACACCGGCCCCTGCTGCCTTTCCCAGATTTAAGCCTATATTAAAGCCCTCTGGCCTCAACACCTCTTTTAGAACGCCAATAGACTTTTCAACTTGTATGATGAGGTCAAGTTTTTCCTCCGATGATAGTGCATTCAAAGTGGAAATGTGTCGCAAAGGGGCTATTAAAAGATGTCCATTTATATAAGGAAACTTGTTCATCAGGATAATGCTTAAGTTACCAATAAATAAAATTAACCTTTGTTCATCTTGGCTTCTGTCTTCGCCTGGACAAAATATGCACTCCCCTTTATTATCGGAGCTCACATATTCCATTCTCCAGGGCGCCCAAAGAATCTCCATCTTATACCCTCAAACTGTAATTATAGTAGAATGTATTTCGTCATTTACATCCAAGATCCCGATCGAATGGGATCCACTCATCCTGAAACCAGTGGCAGTTCCTGGATTAAAAAAAATAACTCCATTATCAATATGGTTAGCCGATTTGTGAGAATGGCCATAAATAATGGCATGGACATCATTAAACTCTGGCCTTATCCTCTTTTCTATTCCAAAAGGGGAGCCCCATCCATGTATTAATCCCAAACGGAAACCATGTACCTCTAGTATCTTTTTTTTAGGAAATTTCTTTTTTATATCAAAATTGTCCATATTTCCATGAACTATATGGAGTGGCTTCTGGCTTAAAAAATCGACTATTTCTTCAGAAATAAGATCTCCAGTATGGATAATCATATCCACATCAGAGAAATAGTTCGTATATATATCAATAAGGTGAGAATTCACTTCTTTTAGGTGGGTATCTGAAATAACTCCAATCTTCATTGTAATAGAATTGGTAAACAAGAGTAGCTATTGTCTTCCTAAAAATTTGAAAAAGTATAACAGAATATAAAAAAAAAAGACAAGCCTAAACCGATCCTGAAATTACGCAATTAATATTGACATACTTTAACAATCTCAATATACTCTGCCAATCAAACTTTTTCACCCACCCCATGCCCACATATATGTCAACGTCTTACTATCACCGTTTAAGGAGGAAAATATGAAAGTTCTTGTATATGGCACCGGAGGTAGAGATCACTCACTTGCTGATAAATATGGAGACAGTCAACATGTTGAAAAGGTCTATTTTTTTCCTGGTAATGCTGGAGTGCCTTACACGCTGAAGGGAAAAAGGAAATTGATAGAATGTAAAGATATAAGAGACTTTAACGAGGTAGCGAAATTTTGCGTGGAAAACAACATTGATTTGATCGATGTAGGTTCAGAAAACCCTCTTGAGGAGGGTTTGGTTGATATCTTGAATGAAAAAGGAATGAGAACCATTGGCCCAAAGAGAGAATATGTGAGATTAGAGAGTGACAGAGCATTTACCGATAATATCTTAAGGGAAATAGGGGTAGGTAAGCCAGAATATAGGGTTTTTGATAACCCAGAAGAGGCAAAAAAATATGTGAGGAATATTGGATATCAGGTTTTTGTAAAGGCAAACGGCCTTGCAGCAGGAAAAGGTGCCATAGGGTGCGATAATGTCATCCAAGCCGAGAGCGCAATTGACAAAATAATGGTAGAAAAAATATTTGGAAAATCAGGCGATAAGGTTGTTATAGAAGAAAGAAAGTATGGCACTGAAATCTCCTTTTATGTCTACCTGGATGGTACACATGCGCTTCCTTTAAAAATGTTTGTTCAGGACTACAAACAGGCCTTTGACCAGAATGATGAGGAATCAATTGCTGAGTTTGGTGGAAATCTCAATACAGGTGGCACTGGATGTTATGCACCCCATAAACTTGTGACCCCATGGCTAGTAAACAGGATTATAAAAGAGATTGTAAACCCTACAGTGGATGCAATTTACAACAGGGGTGATTTAGGTTTAGGATGGAATTATAAAGGTGTTTTATACTTCGGATTGAATCTTGATCCTTACAACCAACTGGATGTCTTTGAAATTAATGTAAGACATGGCGATCCTGAGTGGGAAGTGCTTTCAAGAAAACTAAGTACGGATCTCTTCGAGATAGGGATGGCAGTGTGGGAAGGGAATTTGGATCAAATTCATCCTGTCTGGAATAACCAGCACTATGTAGATATAGTTGCTATGGAAGGCCGCTCAAAGGCAAGTAAGGGATGGAACAAAGGATATCCAGGCCGCTATGGAAAAGGCCATGTGATAGCAGGATTGGATACTATAGAAAAGGGAATTGCCATCTACTTTTCAGGCGTAAGGGAGGATTCAGAAAGAGGCCTTGTCACAGACGGTGGAAGAGTGCTGCATATAATTGCTGGCGATGCAACACTGGAAGGTGCGAAAGAAAAGGCTTACAGGAACGTAGAGTATCTATCTTTGTTAGATCATAATAACAATAATATAAATTGTTTACGATATAGAAAAACAATAGGAGCTTAGCCTTTTTTTGGCGCAGCATTCTCAAACAATGGCTCATCAAAATCTAACACCTTTAAAGGGCTTTCCCCAGTAAATAGCCTTATTATTTTTCCAACAGTATAGGCATTGCCTTTAAGGAGTAATTTACAGTTTTCAAAACTACAACCGGCAACAGTAGTTTCCCCTTTCTCCAGAACAATAATACAATCCTTAAACTTACAATGATTAAAATATTTACCATCAAGCTCTAACTTTTGTCCGGAAAAGACAGAATTGTTATATTGAACCCTATATCCTTCCATTTCCTTACTGTTTTTTGTAAAACCTCCTGCAGGGTTCATCCTTGGATGTAAGGTAATCAGTCAATGCCTCTTTTAGAGTATTCGATGCTAAAAGAGCACAGTGAATACTTTCTTCTGGTAGACCAACTAAATTTTCTAAAATCATTTCCTTGTTTATTGTAAATGCATCCTTAATGTTTTTTCCTATCACAAGTTCGCAGGTCATAGAACCTGCAGCAATAGTCGCTGCACACCCATCAGCAACAAACCTGGCATCAGTGATCCTTTCATCATAAATTCTAAGAAAAATCTTTATGGTATCCCCGCATGGCCCTTTAACCTTTCCATATCCATGAGGCTTAGCCATCTCTCCCATACGTGTTGGGCTAATCCATTTTTCAATCACTTTTTCTGAATATATCTTCTGGGTATCTTTTATGATAGACGCCTGCATTTCATCCATTGCATTATCAAAATTGGCTGACATCTTTTAACTTTCCTCCTTTATTAATAATTTTTTCTGCAGATCCCTTTGATCAAATGCCTATTACTATCTCTGCTTCCTATCTTGATCGTACCTCTACCCATAAATAGGTATTACGTATACCGCTTTATCTGGATAAAACACTATCTCTTTTTTCTCGCGCGATAGGCATTTATCAGCATTCTGCACTGAAATCAAGGGAAAATAAAACATAGATTTTTTCCCTTTAAGTGTTTATTATTATCTTCATTTGACAAAGCAATTAAGAGACCATTTACGTAAAAAAGGTGAATAATTTATTTAAAATTACAGAGAATGTCACATATCGGCGACATTACACAGGAGCTATCTATGAAAAGTTATAGAAAAGAACTCTGGTTTGAGGTGCCCACGAGGAGAGCATTTGTTAACATCACCCCCCAGGTAAACGAGTGTCTTAAAGAAAGCAGAATTAAGGAGGGTTTTATTCTCTGCAACGCCATGCATATAACAGCCAGTGTATTCATAAATGACGATGAACCTGGACTACATCACGACTATGATAAATGGCTAGAGAAACTTGCTCCCCATGAGCCTGTCTCCCAATATAGACATAATGTTGGTGAGGATAATGCAGATGCCCATATGAAAAGGCAGATTATGGGAAGAGAGGTTGTTATTGCAGTGACTAACGGTAAAATGGACTTTGGGCCGTGGGAGCAGATATTCTATGGTGAATTTGATGGTCGAAGACGTAAAAGAGTTTTGGTAAAAATAATTGGCGAGTAATCTTTTTGTATAATTGAGGAAAAATATAATGGAAAAAAATAAAATTAAAGTCAAAATAAACTTTGATCAACTTTTTTATACAATGCTTCAAAACAAACAAGTTGAAGAAAAGGCCATTAATTATTTACATGATAAGAAAAAGATAGATAAAGCGATTATTTATAATGAACTTCTCCCAAGGAAAATAGTCGGTTACTCCCCAGGGAGAAAGGCGCTTGCCTTTCCTTTAGCACGTGGTTTTCTGATTGTAGGCATTCAGTATCTGGCAACAGAGTCCCTCGAAATAAATGGTCACATAGTAAAAGAAGGCCACGAATACTTTCATGAAGATAGTGACCTTGAAACAGGGCTTTTCAACCTTCAGAGAAATTTTAGGGATGTAATTATTACATCGAGCATACTTGACCTATTAAGCACAGATCTGGGAGGTGTTTCCCTACCCAGCATGACAGGATTCAAACAACTACAGCTATTTTCCGATATAAACACAACAATCTGCTTTAAAAATAGTAAAGGGAGCGAGTTGGCTGCAAAAAAGATCCTTGAAATCCTTCCAAAGGCCAATGTTGTAACATTACCAGTAGAGTTCAGGGACATAAATCATCTTTTGCTGGAAAAAGGTCAGAAGGCCATTAAATCTCTTTTAGGAAAGGAAGATAAAGTGTATAAGGAAAGAGAATCAAAAGGATTAAAAAAGGATAATACCTTTGAGGTTGTAAACTGCCGCTATTTTCCAAACCCTGGTCCAGAAAACACGGAGGCAACCCTTGAAGCTGCTTTTGAAAGGGCCAACATATTAAAAATAAACAAGGTGTTGGTCTCAAGTTGTAGCGGAAAAACCGCCTTCAAGGCCCTTGATCTATTCGGTAATAATTTTTCTCTTATAATTGTAACCCATGTAACAGGTTTTAAAAAACCAGACCATCAAGAACTCGCAGAAAAAGATAGAAAACTCCTCCGTGAAAAAGGTGCTATTGTTTTGACAGCCCAACACGCATTTGGTGGCGTAGGAAGGGCATTTAGGAATAAAACTGGCACCTATCAAATAGATGAGGTTATTGCCTATACCTTGCGAACATTTGGGAATGGAACAAAGGTTGCCATTGAGATGGCCTTAATGGCCGCAGATGCTGGGCTAATCAGAACAGATGAGGATGTTATCTCTATTGGTGGAACAGCAACTGGAGTAGATACAGCACTCCTACTGAAACCAGCACATACTCATAATTTCTTTGACATGAAAGTCAAAGAAATCATCTGTAAACCATTCAATTTTTAAGCCTCAACATTTCGAAACATCTCTGTTCTCTCGCATGCCTTCCTCTACAAAAACAGGTTGTGGATTCTAATCCATTTACGGAATGGAAATATATCTCCCTTTGTTTATAACGAGCCCTTCTTTTTCCAGCGATTGAATGTTTTTTTTGACCACATCTGGATCAAAACGAACGGCCTTGATTAATTCGTTAAATGTTTGCCTTGGCTTTGTAACCAATGCCCTTAAAATCGCACCCCTTACCTGTCGTGCCGAACCTTCAAATGGAGACTGTTCCGTGTGATGAGCACTTTTCCTCCCCGGATTGGAACAATATTTTTTTAACGCAACCCCATAATCCATTAATGCATTATACCAATGTTTCGGGTTATCATAATCAAGCGTTCGCTCAACAAGCGGTCTTATTTCACTATCCTTTACGGTATCTTTTGTGCTGAAAAAATGATAGATGAATACCGTGCGTACGTTGGTTTCAATAAATACAACAGGTTGATTAAAGGCAAACGCACAGACTGCATTGGCGGTGGCATTTCCAATCCCTGGCAATTGCATAAGAAGAGATACATGTGAGGGAATGTAACCACCATATGTAGCATTCACTATCTCCGCGAGCCTCTTTAACGAAAGGGCACGGCGATTATACCCCAGACCCTGCCATACTGTGAGAACATCACGCAATATGGCCTGAGCAAGAGATTCAATATCGGGAAATGTATTTATGAATTCCACATACTTTTGAACAACCCGTGAGACCTGCGTTTGTTGGAGCATGATTTCAGAAACAAGAACTTCGTATGGATTATCAGTACTACGCCATGGTAGGTCACGCCCGAAATTCTGATAATAATCGTAAACGATCCTCTGAAATTTCTTTATCTCTCGAGTGGTGTACTTTCTATAATCCTTCATGAACAGCTCTAATCTCTATCCATTTCATAGGTCTTTGTCATTGTTTCCCTAACTCTCACTCCTCAATGTACGTATTAGGCTTGAAAGCCTCTTAAAGGTTTTCTTAATACTTCTTGCACTTCATCGAATGAGGCAATTCCTTTTTTTAGAAACTCCAGCCACGGCACCTTTATCGTATCGTGGAAAGTTTTTCTGAGAGAATTTCTATCATAATGACGATAAGAGTGAAATCGTTCGAGTCGGGGATTTCGACCGGATTCGACGATTCAGTTATATCCGTGTCGACTTTATGGTTTCCCCAGCATATTCCACAGGTCAGATTGTTTTCAAATTCATTAAAGCCACAATTAAAACCATTTTCATTATCCTTGTAAGATTATTGCTTTCCTCTTTTGTAGGTGTATTTTTATAATGGCTGCTTCACAAAACACTATAGCCTATACACTGCGTCGCGAGCAATATCCTTTCATCTCATAACATATATTTGTGTACTCGCTAATATCTACGACACAATGTAAAATCTTTGGATATAGTAAAAAAATTTCCGAGTTGAATTAAATAGTAAAATGCGTATTATTAATGTTAGGTATAAAGAATTGTCATGGATTAATTAAAAAAGTTTTTAATAGAGCTAACCGATCAGCTCGCTCATTCGTTCTCCAGGGAAATAAACCCGACAAACCGAAGTGAGGAGGAAATAATGCCAGAAAGAATTATTTATATGGACAATAATGCAACAACACCTATTCACCCTGAGGTAAAAAAGGCGATGATTGACGCCATAAGAGTATTTGGCAATCCTTCAAGCCTTCATGGACCGGGTCGAGAAGCCAGACAGCTTGTTGAGGCAGCACGTGAAAAGGTCGCCTCATTCATCGGTGCGTCCCCTGAAGAGGTGATGTTTGTCGGAAGTGGGTCAGAGGCTAATAACACGATCTTAAATGCTCTCACATGCCAGCGTATGGGGTGTGCAAATCATCGGGAAGGCCTTAATAAAATTGTTACCACCACTATTGAACATCCTTGTGTTCTCGAAACATCAAAGTGCCTTCAAGAAAAGGGTGTAGATGTTTCATATCTTGACGTCGATATGCACGGAAAAATCGATATTGAGCAACTAAAGGATGTAATGACTGATAATACAGGGCTCGTTTCGGTGATGATGGCAAACAATGAAATTGGTACCATACAAGATATCAAGACAATTGCCGAGATTGTTCATCAGCGCGGGGCATTGTTTCACACAGATGCAGTTCAGGCAGTGGGTAAAATCCCAGTAATTGTACAAGAGTTGGGAGTAGATTTTTTAACACTTTCCGGGCACAAAATTTACGGACCCAAAGGGATTGGTGCTTTGTATATAAGGAAAGGGGCACCCTTCTGCCCTTTGATTCGTGGTGGACACCAAGAGAGAGGCAGGCGCGCCGGAACAGAGAATACCCTCGGGATAGTCGGCCTTGGAAAGGCGATTGAGATGCGCTCCCAGGAGATGGAAGCCGAAGAAAAGCATCTGCTCAAATTGAAGGCAACGTTAAAAAAGGGCATAGAAGAGAGAATTCCTGATGTGCAATTCATAGGGCACCCTACAGACTGTCTTCCGGGCACCTTAAATGCCTCCTTTGACGGTGCAGAAGGTGAGGCAATTATCCTATACCTTGATCTGGAAGGCATCGCCGTGTCAACTGGCTCTGCATGTGCGTCGGGTTCCCTTGATCCTTCGCACGTAATTCTCGCGACAGGATTGCCCGCAGAATGTGCTCACGGTTCAATACGTATCAGTATGGGGCGGGAAAACACAATGGAGGAAGTGGAGTATATGATTGATATACTTCCTCTAGTGATTGAAAAAATCCGGGATATGTCAACAGTGTATAAAAGGAGACAGTAATGGCGCAAGTTAACTGGACATATACAGACAAGGTAAAAGAACATTTTATGAATCCCAAAAACATCCTTATGGATGAAGAAAACTATCAAGAAGATGGGAAGGGTGTTGCCGGGAACGTGAAATGCGGCGACGAGATGGTAGTTGTTATCAAAGTCGATAAGAAGAAGGCGATCATTGCCGACTGTAAATGGAAGACCTTTGGCTGTGCAAGCGCAATTGCGAGCACCTCTGCTCTCTCTGAAATGGTCAAAGGCATGAAGCTCGATGATGCATATAATCTTTCCGCAAAGGACATAAATAAAGAACTTGGTGGATTGCCAGACCACAAAATACATTGTTCAGTATTGGGAGATAAGGCTCTGCGAATGGCCATAAACGACTATTACATGCGCAATGGAATGGAAGACAAGGTCAAGAAGGAAGAGGAACGTGTAGTTTGTAAATGTATGAACGTAACGGATCAGGAAATTGAACATGCCGTGCTCGAGGGTGCAAGGACATTCTATGAACTGCAAGAGATGACCAAGCTGGGAACTGGATGTGGGGAGTGCCAGGAAGAAGTAACGCAACTCTTGGAGACCTATAAAGAAAAACACTTCTGTCAGGTGTAACGTTGAGTAATAGGAGTTTTTCCTCAACGACCTAAATGGGAAATAAGAAGGAGGTATTCCATGAATATTGCCAATACTATGCTCGATTTGGTGGGAAAAACACCCCTGGTCAGACTTATTAAGGTCAGTGAGGGATGTGTGGCTACTGTTGTGGCAAAACTGGAGTTTTACAATCCATGTAGTTCGGTCAAGGATCGGATAGGGTTCAATATGATCCTTCAGGCAGAAAAGGAGGGGCATATTGACAAAAATACCGTTATTATTGAGCCCACCAGCGGCAACACCGGAATTGCGCTTGCCTTTGTGTGCGCCGTGCGCGGCTACAAGCTCGTTCTGACTATGCCAGAAAGCATGAGCGTTGAGAGGCGAAGACTGCTCAAAGGATTCGGTGCCGAACTCGTTCTCACTCCTGCCTCCAAGGGTATGCCAGGGGCGATTGCTAAGGCAGAGGAACTTGCTGCTAACACGAGAAAATCATTTATCCCCCAGCAGTTTAAAAACCCCGCGAATCCAGATATTCACGCACGTACGACTGCTGAAGAGATATGGAAGGATACTGATGGAAAGATAGATATTTTTGTATCCGGTGTAGGAACCGGGGGGACTATCACTGGGGTAAGTCAGGTCTTGAAAAAACGGAAGGCGGTATTCCAGGCAGTGGCAGTTGAACCAAAGGACTCACCCGTTCTCTCCGGTGGCACAGCAGGTCCACACAAGATTCAGGGCATTGGCGCGGGATTTGTTCCCCAAGTCCTCAAACGGAACCTTATTGACGAGGTATTTCCTGTCTCAAATGAACAGGCCTTTGCCATGGCCAGAAGGCTTCTCAAAGAGGAAGGTATTCTCTGCGGGATCTCTTCAGGGGCAATCGCACATGCGGCATTGGAAGTTGGCAGACGAAAGGAAAACACCGGAAAGCTGATCGTGTTCATTGTCTGCGATACAGGTGAGCGATACCTGAGCACCGAGCTATTCGAAGAATAGTTTTTCTATTCTTGAAAATTGTATTGAAGGTGCAGCGGTAAATAACGCAACTTCTATTTTTGTATACACCATCGAGGAGTAATAGCCATGAGTAGAAAATCAGATCATGGCATATCTCAAAGAAAAAATGTCATCACACGTGTGGTTACCGAACTATGCCGCCCTGATTCCTATGATTCGGTCTACCATAAATCCTCGCTGGCGACAGCAATGCCATCCATTGAAATTCTGGCAGAGATCGTTGAGCTCCTCAAGGCGGTACTCTTTCCAGGGTATTTCAGCGATCCCGAGATGACGCCGGAAACTATGCCGTATTCAATAGGATCGAATTTAGACAAGGTACAGCGGCTGCTCTCCGAGCAGATTAAACGTGGATTTTGTTTTTCCTGTGAGATCAAGGAGAGGGAAGCATGTCTGGAATGTGAGGACCGCTCACGGGACTTGACCCGTAAATTTATTTCTCGACTACCGGCAATCCGCAGCTTGTTAGCCACTGATGTGACGGCTGCTTATGAAGGCGATCCGGCTGCTCATAGCCCTGGTGAGACCATTTTCTGCTATCCAAGCATTAAGGCTGTTACCAACTATCGTATTGCCCATGAGCTTTATCTTCTTGATGTGGACATCATACCAAGGATCATAACGGAAATGGCTCATTCACAAACAGGCATTGATATTCACCCAGGTACAACAATCGATGAACGCTTCTTCATTGATCATGGAACAGGCACAGTTATAGGAGAAACCTGTATCATCGGTCGAAATGTTCGTTTGTACCAAGGTGTAACTCTCGGAGCAAAAAGCTTTCCTAAAGACGATTCTGGAGCACTGGTGAAAGGAATCCCTCGTCATCCCATTGTAGAAGACGACGTCATCATCTATTCAGGAACAACTATTTTGGGCCGTGTTCGCATTGGAAAGGGATCAATTATTGGTGGCAATGTATGGCTCACACAGGATGTCAAACCTGGTACACGAGTTATACAGGGAAAGCAAGCGGAGCCCATTATGACAAGCAGTGAATGATCTTCCATGTTGTAGCGTTTGTAGTGACGAGACAAAATAATTTTAAAAATGAGCCCACATTAGTCTTTTAAAATAAACCCCCCATGGAAAATTGCTCCCTGCTTACTCAATCCATCTGATAAATGACACCGGTGCACATTGTTTCTACCCTGACAATCCTCGACTTTTTATCCCGCTTACTATTTGTTTTTCCTATATTTTTACAATTTCAGGAATCACGGGAAAGGATATACGTCATGTAGAAAGTAGAATCGTCGAGTGATATGGCGTTATAATTAAAAAAAACTTACGCTTCAAAATTATTAGATAGAGTCCGTTGATAGTTGTTAGTTGTTTGTTGTCTAAAAGATAAAATTCAAGTAATTCCTGTATATAGCAGAAAATAATGTAGGAATCTGGCATCTCACCTAAGTGGTTGAAAATATTGACACAACTGACTACTGACTACGGACGACTGACATTAACAATTTCTAAAAAGGAGAGATTAGAAAAGGAGTATTCTTCAAGGGACTTACTATACGCCATGAAAGAAGATTTTGAAAAAAAAATTCAAACCCTTGCTGAATGGTTATATGAATCCAGACATCTCGTTGTCTTTACTGGGGCTGGAATCAGTACTGAATCAGGGCTTCCTGATTTCAGAGGTCCGGACGGTCTATGGACCCGGAGAGATAAAGGACTTGCTCCAAAATCTTTAAACCGCTCTTGGGATTCAGTTGAGCCAAATAGCGGCCATATTGCTATCGTTGATCTCCAAAAAATGGGCAAATTAAAATTTCTTATCTCTCAAAATGTAGATAATCTCCATTTAAAATCAGGGATAAATCCTGATTTGCTGGCTGAGCTTCATGGGAATATGACCAAACTTCGGTGCACGAGATGCGATAAAAAAGTTAACAAGTCCAATGGCATGACTATGTGTCAGTGTGGAGGAAAATTGGTCTCAAGTGTAGTAGATTTTGGGCAGCCCCTTCCTGAAAAAGATCTAAAGCTTTCTTTTGAGCATTCTCGAAAAAGCGACCTTTTTTTGGTTGTTGGATCAAGCTTGGTAGTAACACCAGCAGCTGACATGCCACTGGAAGCTCTTCGCTTCGGCGCAAAATTGGTCATCATTAATAAGGGAGACACCCCCTTTGATCATAGTGCAAACTTGAGATTTAATGAAGAGATTGGTGAGATTCTCCCTAGGGCAATAAAGAGACTAAAAAGATTGATGGGCCTGTTTGAATAAAAAAATCAAACAAAAGGTAGACATATTAAATATCATGATTAGAATTTGATCGAACTTTACTTTTTTTACTTTTTTGGTTCTTCTCCAAATTAGTTGGTAGAAAAATGATTTACCAAAATACAACATATTGAAATTAAATGTAATTTCACCATTAACCTTTTTGATTAATTAGGCCATATTGTTAGGCGATAATGTTACTCCAGAAATTAAGTATT
>DATKWM010000029.1:0-5110 GCA_035529575.1 Desulfatiglandales bacterium | reverse complement strand
GGCTGATCTCAAGTATTTTGGCAGCCTTTGTTCTGTTTCCATTGGTTTTCTCTAATGCCTGCTCAATGAGCCCTTTTTCAAGAATCCGGGAGGCTTCCTTGATAGATGAGATACCCTCAGGTGCAAGGTAAGAGGATGTATGTTGGTCACCTGTAAGTGTTGAAGGAAGATCAGATATTTCTAAGGTGTTACTTGAGGTAAGAAGAATAGCCCTTTCTATGACATTTTCTAACTCCCGTACATTACCAGGCCATGGATATGTCATAATTTGTTCCATTAACTCGGAAGAAATCCCTGTAATAGTCTTTTTTAGCTTCTCGTTATAAATGCCGACAAAATGTTCTGTGAGCAATGGTATATCCTCTACCCTTTCTCTTAAGGGTGGCAGGTATATATTGACAACGTTTATTCTATAGTAAAGATCCTCTCTGAAGTGCCCTTTTTTTATTTCCTCGCCCAGATCTTTGGCTGTAGCTGCAACAACCCTGACATCTACCTTTTTGATGCCAGTTGAGCCAAGTGGGGTTATTTCTTCTTCCTGTAAAGCTCTCAGGAGCTTAATCTGCAGGGAGAATGGAAGTTCACCGATCTCATCTAAGAATATCGTGCCATTATGTGCCTCTTCAAAACGACCTATCTTATCCTGCTTGGCATCGGTAAAAGCACCCTTTTTGTAGCCAAATAGTTCACTTTCAAGCAATGTTTCCGGAATTCCACCACAGTTGATAGATACAAGGGCGTTGTTATGTCTTGATCCATTAAAGTGTATTGCCCTTGCAATCAACTCCTTTCCAGTACCACTCTCGCCGGTGATGAGAACAGTGGTCTTGTAATCTGCTACCTTTTTTATCAAATCAAAAACTGATTGCATTGCCTTGCTTTTAGCTATTATATTGCTGAAATTGTAACTTTTTTCGATCCTTTGAATTTGATCCTTTAATTTCACATTTTCTATTTTTAACCCCTCCCTCTCCTCTGCCTTTTTTAATGTTAAAAGAACCTCATCTGTTTTAAACGGTTTGCTAATATAGTCATATGCTCCCAATTTCATAGCCTCAATCGCTGTATCTACTGTTCCATAGGCAGACATCATGATAACTGTAGTATCAATGAGCTTTTCCTTTGCCGATTTTAGAAAGGTCATCCCATCCATTCTGGGCATCTTTATATCGCAGAGGATAAAATGAAATTGCTCTCTTTCTATCACATCCATACCTTCCTTGCCATCTGCTGCTGTTTTGACTTCATAGCCAGATTTCCCTAAGAGTACCTCAAGCATATGCCTCATATTGGCTTCATCTTCGACAATGAGGATTCTTTTTTTTGTCATAGAAATTCTCGTTACTCGTTATTGGTTTCACGTTTCATGAATAGGAAGGATAACAATAATTTTTGTTCCCTTTCCAGGTTCACTTTTTACCTTTATATCTCCACCTATATCTTCAACAATTCTCAAACTGACTGAAAGACCCAATCCTGTTCCCTTTCCCGGTTCTTTTGTCGTATAAAATGGGTCAAAGATCCTGGTAAGGTCTTCGTCGGGAATTCCTGACCCATTATCAATGAACTCTATGTATATTTTACTTTTATTTACCCTTTTGTCTGCTTTAGTCTCTGGTGAAAGGCTGGTTCTTATTGATAACGTATTTTTTTGTGATTCATTCTTTGTTTGATTTGCCCCCATAGCATCGATTGCATTCATTGACAGATTTAAAAACACCTGCTTTAGTTTGTCTGGATCAGCAAGAACGGTATCCTTTTTTGCACCTTTATCTAAAAAGATCTCACTATCAGACACCATCGGCTGGGGTTTGAGTATATCTATCATGTCACTAATAATTTTATGAACAGATACTACTCTCATCTCTCCCTTTGATGGCCTGGAGAAGTCAAGAAGATTTCTAATAGTCCTATTTATTCTGCCTATTTCCTTCTCGATGCGATTAATAAAATCTTGCCTTTCTTCGTCGTTTAGATCACTTCCTTTCAGAAGACCTAAATAACCAAGGACGATCCCTATTGGGTTTCCAATTTCATGGGCAACACCGGATGCTAATCTCCCAACTGAGGCTAATTTCTCGGATCTTATTATTTCTTCCTGGGCTTGTTGTAACTCAAGATTTGCTTTTTCCAGAGAACGTATTCCCGTCTTTAACTCTGCCTTATTGTCTTCAAGACGTCTCAGCATCACATTGATAGACCTTGAAAGTTTCGTAAATTCATTTTGTTCTGTATCGGAGGAAAGGAGAAAAGCTTCTCCCTCTTTGAATTCCTCGGCCCTTTTCACAAGGCGGTTGATTGGTCTTATTATACTCCTGTAAATAAAATAAAAGCCAAATAATGCCAGAAATAGGGTATTCAATAGGATATAGAAGAAAACAATCTTTTGATGAGGATGACTGAAAGGAATATCGTAAAGACAGGTTACAACAATATCAACTAATATCATTGCTAAAAAAAGGATGATCACCAGGATTGCAAAGATTCCTGTTTTTAAACTATATGCGGATAGTTTCATGAGTATTGTTAACAGTCCGTTGTTAATGGTCCATTGTGTTTTATTATTAAAGATTTATATGAAACTTAGATGTTAGTTTTTTGTTGCAACAGACAACAGGCTACTATCAACCGACACTATAGGTAATGTACCAGTTTATTAATTCCGGGCCAAAAAAGATATAGATAATAGAAGCAAGAGACAAGAAGGGTCCAAAGGGTATTTTATATCTCAGCCCTTTTTTGTTTATTAACAAACTGCCACCACCAATCAGGGCACCAATCAAACTACTTGAAAGGAGTATAAAAGGTATCGCCTTCCATCCGAGCCATGCGCCTGCCATTGCGAGGAGTTTAATATCACCACCTCCCATGCCATCCCGGCCGGTTAACCATTTATATCCTATCGCCACTACAAATAAAAAACCACCTCCAATCAAAATTCCAAAAAAAGATTCAAGCCATGACATTAGCGGTATAAGGAAAGAGGCCCCTATCCCAAAGAATATCCCCGGTATAGATATAATATCCGGTATAAATTGATAATCGATATCAATAAATGTTATGATAAGTAAAGAAGCAGCAAATAAAAAATAAAGTAAAAACTGTATTGTCAGACCATATTTTATGAAGAGTGTCAGGCAGAGTAAACCAGATAATCCCTCCACTACTGGATAGCGAATAGAGATATGCTCTTTGCAGTGCCTACATTTCCCTCCCAGAACGATATAACTTACAATAGGGATATTGTCGTAGAATTTTATGGGCTCACCGCAGTGGGTGCAATGAGAGGAAGGAGATAAAAGTGATTCTCTTTTTGGTAATCTATAGATACAAACATTTAAAAAACTACCTAATATGGCGCCGAGAATAAAAAAAAATATTAGAATCATTCTTTATTAGTTTATAATTCTATATAAGACATAAATTGGATATCGTACTACAAAAATTTATCTAATATGGAGTAACACTATGCTACTATCTCTTAATCCGGATAACCCTCAAAAAAGGCTTATAAGCAAGGTTGTTCAAGTTTTGGATCAAGGAGGCCTTATAATCTATCCAACAGACACCTTTTACGGTATTGGGTGTGATCTTTTTAATAAAAAATCTATCAAACAAATATACCAGCTTAAAAGAAGGCCTCTGACAAAACCATTTTCATTTGTTTGTGCTAATTTAAAGGATATAAGCCTTTATGCACAGGTTTCAAACAATGCCTACAGAATTATGAAAAGGTCGCTTCCTGGACCTTATACCTTTATATTAGAGGGAACAAGACTAGTACCCAAGCTAATGCTCACAAAAAGAAGAACTGTAGGCATAAGGGTACCAGACAATAAAATCTGTTTAGCTATAGTAAAAAGTTTAGGCCGTCCCATTATTAGCACTAGTGTAAACCTTGATGAACCTTCAGTAATTCATGATACATATTCTTCTTTAGTTGAAATAGTCATTGACGGGGGAGTTATCTCACATGAACCTTCCACTGTGGTCTCCTTAATAGACGATAATCCGGAAGTAATTAGGGAAGGGAAAGGAGAGATTAATTTTATCTAATTGGATACACTAAATTCTCCATTCCACCTGTACTCAAATATTCCGCAACGCTGATCAACTCTGTTGATTATATAATCAACGAGATCCTTGAATATTAAATTCCACAAAAGAGATCTTCTCTGTTTTTCAGGATAGACCAATTTTGCTTCTCCCTTGATATGAGCTATCCTCTTAGCAAGATTAACAGCATCCTGGAAATTACCGAGAGAATCAACCAAGCCTAATACTTTTGCCTGCCTGCCTGAAAAGATCCTGCCATCAGCTATCTCAAGAACCTTTTCCTTGGGCATATTTCTTCCTTTAGAAACAGCAGTTACAAATTGGTTACGGATATCTTCTATAAGGTCCATGAGCATCTTTTTTTCCCTGTCAGTCATTTTTCGGTTTGGAGAACCTATATCCTTAAACTCGCCACTCTTGATTACCCGCATTTCAACACCGATCTTATTAAGAAGCTCTTCAACGCTTATGAATTCCATAAGCACCCCGATACTACCAGTAAGGGTTCCAGGATTGGCAATTATTTTATCGGCCGCAGATGCAACATAGTAACCACCAGAGGCAGCTAAGGATCCGAGGTAGGCAATCACCTTTTTCGTGTGTGTCGTTCTTATTGTTTCGCTATATATCTCTTGCGACGGGCCTACTCCGCCACCAGGCGAATTTATTTTGAGAATTATGGCCTTAATTTGTCTATCATTCCTAAAGGTTATCAATTGCTCTGTAATTGTATCTGAGTTTTTTATTACACCCTGTATAGGGATCACTGCTATTTTATCTCCAAATGCTATAGAGGGTGTTAGATGAGAGAAAGAAAGAACAATAGCCATTACTGTGCCAAAAAAAAGAATAGCTATTCCCAGAATAAGAAGGACTAATGTGATAGGACGATTCTTTTTAAGCATAAAATTTGTGGTTCTTCTCCAAATTAGTTGGTAGAAAAATGATTTACCAAAATACAACATATTGAAATTAAATGTAATTTCACCATTAACCTTTTTGATTAATTAGGCCATATTGTTAGGCGATAATGTTACTCCAGAAATTAAGTATT
>DATKWM010000028.1:0-6214 GCA_035529575.1 Desulfatiglandales bacterium | reverse complement strand
TGGGAAAAAGGATTGAGGATACGCAAAAAGAATATGAATCACTTGCAACGACCAGGCGTCGGCAACTCGAAAGGCCACTCAATAAGATTGATGATCTAAGAGAACAGAAGGGAATACTCATCAGCGCTGATGACAATGAATAGAGTGGGCCTAAATATTTTCCATAGCCCCATATGCACCGCGGATTCTGTTTCGAAGTATAAAACAGAGTCTTTCGAGAATCTTAAATCCAAGCTGAAAATTATCGAGCATCATCTCTCGCAAGGCTGGCCCCTTAATGATAATTATCTTTGTAGGTTTCCTACATATTGCGGATGACCCTAATGTATGCGTTTCTCCAAGGAGGGTTGACCAGCAGCCTAAGGCCTTTCCTCTACCCAAAATGGTAATAATCGCACTTCCCTTACGTGTACCTAAATCAATAGCTCTTTCCAGAAATACGTGGCCCTCAGCGATGATATAGAGGTTTTCGCCAAAATCTCCCTGGTTAAGGATATTTTCTCCGGCCTGATATGGCTGAACAGTACCAAGGCTAGCTATTTTTTCAATCTCACCTCTTTCTAATCCACGAAAGAGCTCACAATTCTCTAACACACCTACAATCTCTGGCACATCCATAATGCTGTCTCTTTATGTGAAATAATTGCCTGATGGTACCTTTAATGTACGGTGATGATATAACGATGTCAATGTAAAATAGCTATTTTAGTAACATTTTATCCCTGTTTATTTACCTGGTGAATAAGCATGGGGATGTCTTTTTTTTGCTCCTGCAAGTCAAGGAGCACGTGTATGCCTTTTTTTACTCATGCCCTTTAATAAATGCATCGGCGTGATCCCGATAATCGGGATGTGCCAGGCTGAGCACTGTCCGCATAAGCGGATAAGGCCGAGTTGCTCTACATCCCGATTATCGGGATCCTGTGAGGCCCCGTGTTTAAGGGCTTGAGAAAAAAAGACATACACGTGCTCTTTTTGAAATCCATAACCTTGAGGGCATGATGTAAAAAAAGACATCCCTATGCTCATGCGTCTCGCCAAGGATACCTCTGTGGCCTTGAGGAAAGGCCAGGGGGAGTTTTCAAAGGGCTAAAATGTTACCTATTTTCTACAAAGATCATGGGCCTGCTGAAGGGCCTCAGGGTGTTCTTTTACCGCTCCTATGGACTCTATTCCTGGAAAAAAACACCCCCCCTCAAAACTCATGCCTAATGCATCAAAAAAATACCGTGTGGTCAGTTTGGCGCATTCAAAGAGATTTTTGCCTCTGGTTGCACCTACAGCAATCAAAAATCCCCTGCCCCGCGTGGTATCGATTTTAGTTTTACTATCTTTCCCTCCCCTTCTCCTCCACCACATAGCCTGGCCCCTGTCAATCAATGCCTTTACCTGTGACGTGACACCATAGAAAAATATAGGGGAGGATAGAATAATAACATCTGCATCATCTATGAGCGTATATATATCCTGCATATCATCCTTGATTACGCACATGCCGGTTTTCGCACACCCATCACACCCCGTACAGCCTCCGATATGTAAATCTCGCACATAGACTTTTTTAATATCACCACCGTGTTCTTGACATCCCTTCAGAGCGCTATCAAGAAGTAAATCGGTATTACCACCCTTCCTGGGGCTTCCATATATCCCAACTACTTTCAGCATCATTGCCTCTCTATAAATTATTTTATTCAAAAAAAGAGTAATTAATAGAAGCTTTCCTCACTTCTCTTGCTATTTATTGTTATTTAACGTAGCGTTTATACTATTTTAGCATAAAAGATCAACGAGACCTTTACGTAAACCATATCTTTATAACGAGAATGGGCTTTTCTTCAGTTCCAAGGCTCTCGGGCTGGTCTTTTCAGCAACGTATCTAGAGGGGAGTTTTGCCCCCTCCGCATTGCCCCCGCTCTATCGAGCGGGAGGCCTGCGGATTCCCCCATAGATACGTCACGAAAAGATAGCGCCCTTCGACTCGGCCGAGCTCGTCGCGGGCCACCAGTCACTTCATAAAAGCCCATCCTCTTTTGTAGGGTAATAAAATTTTTAGGTTTATAAACAAAAACCAACCGAATAAACAGTAAAGTTTAGGATATAGTGTGAAAATCGTTGCTGTGATACCAGCGCGGTATCAATCAAAACGTTTCAATGGAAAACCCCTCGCCCTGATCGCAGGAAAACCTATGATTCAACACGTCTTTCAAAGGGCCAAAGAGTGTCCGGAGCTGGATGAGATATATGTGGCGACCGATGATCTCAGAATTTATGAATGTGTTCATGCATTCGGTGGTATCGCAATTATGACAGGTGAAAATCATCAGTCAGGAACTGACCGGATTGCTGAAGCAGTAGAAACGATTAATCTTGCGGATCGAGATATAGTGGTGAACATACAGGGCGATCAACCAATTTTTCAGCCATCAATGCTGTCTGATCTCATACAGGCCCTTATAAAAAATCCAACGATTCCCATGTCTACTCTTATGCATAAAATTATAGATGATCAAGAGCTCCATGATACAAACAAGGTAAAGGTGGTTGTGGATAACAATGGATATGCCCTCTATTTTTCTCGTTTACCCATTCCTTTTTATCGGGATGAAAAATCAAAAAAAAATTTTCATTATAAACACTTAGGGCTGTATGCATATAGAAAAGAATTCTTATTGGCATTCACAAAACTTTCCTATGGCCCATTAGAGCACACCGAGAAGCTTGAACAGTTACGTGTCTTAGAGCATGGTTTTAAAATAAAGGTGGTGGAAACAATCTTTGATTCCATTGAAGTAGACACACCGGAAGATATAAAGAAAGTCGAAGAAAATCTTCCCTAATTAAATACCATTTGCCTATTCTTTTTTTCTACTTCAGAATTAACTATCTCGTAAAAAGTCTTTTGCAAGCGATTTTGGCCACTTTTGGAAAAAGATTCATAAAATGCTTCGCTCAATTCCAAACATTCGACATAAAGTCCTTGAAAGGAGCATGTGTATGTCTTTTTTTGTCAAATGCCCAAAACAAAGGCCCGTTAAGGGGCGTTTCAAAAAGGTGCAGATGTATGGCGCACTAGAAGACAAGGACATGGTGCTTTGCACCATTTTGAAACGGCCCACTCCTGTGAATGTATAGGGCATTACAAAAAAAGACATACACATGCTCCTCAAACAGTGTGGCGATTATAACGCTCAGCTTTTTATGGATCCCAAAATGGGCATCATGAGCAAGGAAAAGGACTTTTTACGAGAACACCAGAATTGTTCAGGCATTATATCTCATACTTTTTCTTTGACTATGCCCATAAGTGAGAGAGTTCTGGCGGAAGTACAGCTTGGTTTCCTTTCTCATCTTCTCCATAATTATACTGTGATAAAAGTTTTAAGTCATGAAGTGCTCTCTTGTCACCTTTAAAAAGTACTGTTGTATACCCTTTTCTGGCGATTAATCCTCCAGCCAAAGTGATACGCAATAGACTACTCGCATCATATTCCCTACCATCGACAACTAAAGTAAGTTTAGTTCCATAATATGCTGCGAGGCGTGCAACGAGAGTAGCCGGCCTTAAATGGAAACCGAGATTTTCCGGAACCTTTAACTCACAGGTATCCATTTCAATATATTCCCCAAGGATGTCATTTGATAAATTTCTACCTGTGTGTAAATATCTACAGGTGTAAAACATCACAAAATTCATCATAATATCCAATATGTCAGAGGCATTAACAATTGCTGATATCTCACGACTGGCACTGCCATATCTGGGTGTATTGATATGCCTCTGGTATAAATGAGAAAGCCAGTTGACCACACTCAGGAGATGTAAAGGCATAGAAATATAGCCTCTAAACCTTTTTAGCCTTTTATTCTGCGATTCTAACGGGGTGTGTCTAATATAATGGTCATAGGTAGACTGAAGGTTATGTATAAGAAATATAAGTTCTCTCGATTTTTCCTCATTTACTTTATTGGGTATGGCATCTTTAAGATCATCTACATTACTTTTTCCACTATTCCAGCCAAAACTGTTAAACTTCTCAACCACATTGAGGTACTGGGTTGCCATCTTGGCCACTATTTTTTTGGCATCTAATTCCTCTTCCTCATCAATGGTATAAGGAAGGCGTTTTTGGAGATAAATTTTTGTGAAACGACCTTTATTCAAGGTAGTCTTGGGAAGTTCAATACCCAACCGTAATGACTCATTTTTAACCTCTTCGAAAAGCGAAAGTATGGTTTCTTCGAGGAATGTCACTCTATTGTGGGCTCCTGCAAAAAATGTGTCGTCTTCATCATCGTTGAGGTCATATGAAGGGTACCTATTGAGCACATGTTTTAAAATAAAGGCAATCTTTGCAAAGTTCCTGATGCATGCGACAAGTTCACAAAAAAAATACCAGGTTTTATTGTCCCGTGCGCAGTGGTCGTCCAGAAAACTCTCCAATTCCTCAGATTCCTCAATCAAATGGGCATAAAACCTTCTAGCATAGGGCCTATGTTCTCTGCGAAGAAAGTTGTAGATCTTGAGGAAATTTTGAGAATATTCCTGAGCAAGCTTGAGGAATTCACCTTCTGTAATGACCCTTGTTAAAGATGTTTTCATAGAAAGATTCCCTTCAAATGAATGTCATACTGGTTATTTTTATCACAATCAGCACTGAGAAGGAACATTTTTGTCGAACGTGTATCATATTTTACGACACCTATACGGTTATTTTTGCTACATATGGGAAAAAAATAGCCCCGAGTTATCAACTCGGGGCTATAAAGGATATCCGGCGATGCCGTTACTTAATTTATTTTCCTCTTTTCTCCTAATTCTTTTCTAGGAAAAAATAATGTAAGTAGTAAACGAACACCCCAGACATTTTTATACACAGCAACTATTATGCCAAAAATTGTTGAGCATATTTATCATATAATTACAGCATGTTATATGAATCTTTAATAATTTTAATTTAATTTGTGTTAATTTTGACACAGCCAAAAGTGAAATTTAAACACAGTTTTTTTTACATGCATTTTTGAATAACGAAAGAAATCACTATCAAGTTGACTCACTGGGAGTGAAATGGTACATGATACTCAAAGATAATTATAGTCGACTATGTATTTGATAACTACCTAAAAATCTTACGATTTTTTTCCATGCGGTAAAATAAAAACACAAAAGATTGTGGACCTTCATTACTTTATGCGAGAGGCTATTAAAGAGGCCAAGGAAGGGTGGCTCAATGGCGAGGTTCCAGTAGGTGCACTTTTAATCAGCCAATCCGATGAAATTTTAGCCAGAGACCATAATAGATGTATTTCAGTTAATGATCCTGCCGCGCACGCTGAAATACTGGTTATCAGACAGGCAGCACAAAAACTTAAAAATTATCGATTGAATGGAGTGACAATGGTTGTTACTATTGAGCCATGCCCAATGTGTATGGGAGCTATTATGAATGCCAGATTGGATACCCTCGTTTTTGGGGCATTTGATCAAAAGTGCGGCGCTGCGGGCTCGGTTTACAATCTGCCTGCTGATGAAAGGCTTAATCACAGAATAACAATAATCTCTCGCATAATGGAACAAGAGTGTCGAGACCTTATGCAGGGTTTTTTTCGAGAAAGAAGGCACGAATAGGAGAGGTACCGAAGTGGTCGTAACGGGGTCGACTCGAAATCGATTTGTCTCGTTAAGAGCGGGGCACGTGGGTTCGAATCCCACCCTCTCCGCCAAGAAATGTAACCCCGATACATCGGGATTACATTTCACAATTAGCTTATGGCTGTAGGCCTTTTGGAATAATGAAATACTACAGATTCTCATTTCTAAAATATAACAAATAATGCTATATGCCACAAGCGAAAGGCCAAAAGTATTTCGCTTTCGCGAAATCATGGAGAGATGTCCGAGTTGGTTTAAGGAGCGCGACTGGAAATCGCGTGTACTACCAAAAGTGGTACCGGGGGTTCGAATCCCCCTCTCTCCGCCATATATTACGTTAACATCCTCCATAAGCCAAGATCGTAAAATTTATGTCACATTTTATCTCATTGTTTTTTTTAGGAGCAAGTAGTTTCTTGAGTTTGTTGAGTTTGTTGTGTTAAAACTCTATGAACCAAACAAACGCAAAAAACACTTATAATTCATGATGTCATACAAAGTTTTTGCAAGAAAATGGAGACCTCAGGTATTTGAAGAGGTTATAGGCCAGGAACACAT
>DATKWM010000027.1:0-37164 GCA_035529575.1 Desulfatiglandales bacterium | reverse complement strand
AGGTAGTCTTACCATCTATTACCATCTTTAACAGATGGTACCTCTGCCTCTCTTTCTGACTCATTGTTAAAATATCCTTTTTCATAATGGGGACATTTTAACACAGCAGTTAGAGGGGACATTTTCATTAAGCTAACACAGTGAAAAAAGAAATACTTGACAAATTCTACCCCGAGTCTCTAAATTGGGACTGATCCACCTGGCAATTCCACCTGAGTTTTATCCATAAAATGACCCTGTTTTAGGTAATTTTCTTGAAAAATTGGGCTCAATTCTTTCGGGGGAAAAAATGAAATGCCCAAAATGTCAGTTTGAGAATCCTGAAGGCTCTATGTTTTGCGGGGAGTGCGGATCGTCACTGAAGTTGGAGGTTATTTGTCCAAAGTGCGGCTCGAAACCTCCACAAGGTTTTAAGTTTTGCAATAAATGCGGCCACAATCTAACTCTTCCCTCAGAGCCAACCCCCAAAGACCTTTCCTTTGACGAAAAACTAGACAAGATTCAACGGTATCTCCCCAAAGGCCTCACAGAGAAGATCCTGAGCCAAAGAGATAAAATCGAGGGTGAGCGCAAACAGGTAACGGTGATGTTCTGCGACATGGA
This sequence comes from Desulfatiglandales bacterium, assembly GCA_035529575.1. GTDB lineage: Bacteria > Desulfobacterota > DSM-4660 > Desulfatiglandales > B25-G16 > B33-G16. The sequence continues at coordinate 36,561 of DATKWM010000027.1, read as the reverse complement.
GGGATTTACCTTCCTTGTCGAAAGCTTGGGACCTGAAGAGGCTTACTCCATCATGGATCATGTCTACGAGATCCTCATTCACAAGGTTCATGACTATGAGGGCACGGTCAATGAAATGACAGGGGACGGGATCATGGCCCTCTTTGGTGCTCCCATTGCTCTTGAGGATGCTCCTCAAAGGGCAATTCGTTCAGCAATGGGGATTCACCGGGAAATGGCCAGATTCAGTGAACAATCAAAACAGGAGGGAAAACGCATACCACCTGTCAAGATGAGAGTTGGTATTCATACCGGACCGGTGGTCGTGGGCACACTGGGAAATGACCTCAGAGTAGAGTTTAAGGCAGTGGGGGACACTGTGAACCTAGCATCCAGGGTGGAAGGGTTGGCAGAGGCAGGGACCACTTATGTCACTGAAGACACCTTTAGACTCACCGAGGGGTTTTTTCGGTTTGAGGCCCTGGGAGAAAAGATAATCAAGGGCAAGGAAGAGTTGGTCAGAGTCTACCGTGTGATCGCCCCCAGCACCAGAAGGACCAGGTTTGATGTCAGCGCCGAAAGAGGCTTAACCCCTTTTGTTGGAAGGGAGCGAGAGCTAGAGCTCCTCCTCGATGGTTTTGAGCGGTCTAAGGGAGGAAGAGGTCAGGCATTCTCTATTGTTTCTGAGGCAGGCGTTGGAAAATCCAGGCTCTTATATGAGTTCAGAAAAGCAATTTCCAATGAAAATGCTACTTTTTTAGAAGGCAGATGCCTCTCTTACAGCCGAGGGGTCTCCTATCATCCGCTCATAGACATCCTGAAAGCAAACTTCGATATCCGTGAGGGAGATGGGGATACCGAGATAAGGGAAAAGGTCAAAAAAGGCCTGAAAACATTGAAGGCCGAAGAAGCCTCCACCCTTCCCTATCTCTTAGAACTCTTAGCGGTCAAAGACAGTGGTATCGATAAAATTCCCATGAGCCCTGAGGAGAGGAAAAATCGAATCATCGAAGCATTAAAGCGCATCGTCCTTAAGGGCTCGGAGATTCGCCCCCTGATCATGGCCTATGAGGACCTCCATTGGATTGATAAAAGCTCGGAAGATCAGTTAAAGCATCTGTTGGAGAGCATACCGGGGGCAAGGGTCTTGTTGATATTCACCTATCGGCCAGAATTTGTGCACACCTGGGGCGCCAAGTCCTATCACAGCCAGGTAATGTTGAACCGGCTTTCCAATCGGGAGAGCATCATGATGGTATCTCATCTTTTGGACACAGAGGACCTTGATAGTGACCTTGAGGAGTTCATCCTTGAGAAGACCGAAGGGATCCCCTTTTTCATAGAGGAGCTAATAAAGTCCCTCAAAGAGCTAAAGATCATAGCAAGAGAGGGCAAGAGATATCGTATAGCAAAAGACATTAAGGAGGTGACGATCCCTTCTACGATTCAGGATGTTATCATGGCCAGGGTTGACTCCCTGGCTGAGGGTGTGAAGGGCCTCCTTCAGACAGTCTCAGCAGTTGGGAGGGAGTTTAGCTACTATTTAATCAAGAGGATAACGAACATTGCAGAACAAGAATTGCTGTCCCAACTATCGGTTTTAAAGGACTCCGAGCTTCTCTATGAAAGAGGCATATATCCAGAATCGACCTATATCTTCAAGCATGCGCTCACGCAAGAGGTGGCCTATAACGGCTTACTTCTCAAAAGGAAAAAGGATATTCATCAGGGAATAGGAGAAGCTATAGAAGTCCTGTACCCTGATCGTCTCGAAGAACACTATGAACTGCTGGCATATCACTATGGGCGCAGTGCTAACACAGACAAGGCAGTGGAGTATCTGGATCTGGCAAACCAAAAGGCGGCCAGGCTCAACGCCATGGAAGAGGCGAAGACCTATTTTGATGAGGCCATGGAGCTCCTCGACACCATGCCCGAGACAGAGGTGAACCAGCAGCGGCGAATCTCCCTGTTGGTAAACCAGGGAATCGTGTCCTTTCTGCTCTTCAAGTCCCCGGAGTATTACGACCTTTTGACCCGCTACGAGCCCATGGCGAGGGGATTAGGAAATCCAGAGCTGCTGGGGGCATTCTATGCCCGCTTGGGAAACTGTGAGTATTCGTTCGGCAACTATGATCAGGCCATCCAAACCCTGGCCAAGGCAGCGGAACTTGCTGAAGCGTCTGGAAACGTTGAAGAGGCCGGGTATGCATATGTGTTCTGGGAATTTAGCCATTTAGATAGGGGCGACTTCGAGCGAGTCCTTGCCTTAAAAGAAGACGTTCTTCGCACGATGGAGCAGCAGTTTAACCTTCGTTTTCATACGTATGCGTTGTCTTTAGCCTCAAGGGCTTACGGATGTCTCGGTCGCTGGGATGAGGCGGTGGAAGATGGCCAAAAGGCGCTGAGCGTAGCCGAGGAATTTTCAGACAATAGCCTGATCTCTTTTGTCGCCTGGAACCTCTCGATAGCCTATACCTGGAAAGGTGACCTGGCTCGGGCAGTCGAATATGGGGAGCTAGCGCTCCAGAAAGCGCCAACGCCTGCCGACAAAGCGTGGGGGCAGAGAAGCCTTGGATGGGCCTTGTGCCGAGCCGGAGATACAACGAGAGGGATTGAGCTTCTGACTACGGTGTTACCGATTTTTCGAGCTGGGCGGTTCACTAATAGTGAAATTCCGCTCACGTGCTTTTTAGGCGAAGGGCATTGGCTGGCCGGGGAGGACGAACAAGCGAGGCAGATGTTAGAAGAAGGCCTGGAAATGGCAGAGCAATTTGGGTATAAGTATTATGTCGGGTTCGCTCAACGGCTCCTGGGTGAGAGCGCCCTGAAGACCAACCCAACCCAGGCGGCACCCCGCTTCGAGAAAAGCATCGCCATTTTTCGAGAGATCAAGGCCGAGAACGAGTTGGCTATGGCCTACGCAGGCTATGGCAGGCTCCACAAGAAGCAAGGTGAGATCACCCAGGCTCAGGAGTACCTAACGAAGGCCCTGGAAATCTTTGAGCGCCTGGGCACCCTGATCGAACCGGATAAGGTCAGAGAGGAGTTGGCCGAGCTGCCCAAGGGGTGAACGGCCTAGTATGACGGTAGCCCTGTAGAATAATACAAACGTACAATTGGGGCAGGGCCTTTATGGCTCTGCCTTTCCATATATTGTATAGGTTCCGATCACCTAATCGCTTTCCAATACTGCTATCTAGAAAGTCTTCCATAAGTCTCCTGGCTTATGATTACTATACGTAACATGGACAGGTTGGGTGAGTATTTCTAACTGAATTCAACAGTTTCGGGCAATACCAGTTCATTGCATGTTTCAACCGGAATTCATCACTTATTCAGACAATTTAGAATACCCTAAGATCCCTTTGAGGAGCTTTTTTCAATTCATTTTTACTACAAACAAAGATCAAGATCTGGATCATTTAAGAGGTGTTTTAAAAAACAGCGGTTATCAGCCTCCAAAAAAGAACAAAACCCCACCTCTATGTGAAAAATGGGGTTTTGATGGAATGCAGGCACAATAATATGCAAAATCAATGGTTTTTAATCATTTTGCTCAATTTTTTTTAATAGGAGAGCAATTGAAAGGGTCTTCTTCTTGGTCATGAGCCCTCGACGTGTCTTCGACCCTGAGCTCAGACCGAAGGGAGCTCGGCCGAACGCTCGGGCCGAATGTAGCTCAGCCTGATAGGATTGCTGCTATTGAAACCACAACCACCTGGTACAAGTATCTTCATCATAGATCCTGTTTAGAATTTAGGAGCTTCGCCCGAATTGGAGTACCTGCCCGCCATCGCTCTCGCTCAGGCGAGACGGGCGGGTTGGAGCGATGGAGTATTGGAGCGCCTGTTTAGTTTGCTTCTATTATTTTATCGAAGATTTTAAATGCTGTGGACAGAGCTGGATTATCATCTGGTAAATTAACAGTTGGATTACCGTTCATGTCAAATTCGTAAAGGACATCATCTTTTGGAATGGTTCCCGCCAGATTCAGCCCGTGTTTCGTAATTGCCTCTTGCAAGGAGTCAGTTAACCCGTTCCGTGCCTGATTTATTATTAAAAATCTCTTTGCTGCCTTTACCTTCAAATCATCCACTAAAGTATTAATCCTGCCAGCAGCTTCAATCCCCCGTATGGAAGAATCAGAAACAACAAGAAGAACATCAACATTATTCGTTGTCAAGCGGCTTATATGCTCCATGCCCGCTTCATTATCCATAACCATGTAAGGATAATTGTCTATAAGCTCTCCTAAGTACATAGATAATAGATTGTTAGCGGCGCAGTAACATCCGGCGCCTTCTGGCCTACCCATGGCAATAAGATCAAAACCTTCTCCCTCAACTACTGCCTCTGCCAGCTTCATTTCCATAAACATCTGTTTGGTCATCCCCTGCTTAACCACCCCATCTTTCATTTCCTCTCGAGCAGTGCCTAAAGTTGCTCCCAGGGGAACCCCAAGAACCTCATTGAGGTTGGCGTTTGAATCAGCATCGACTGCCAATATAGGGGTTTTACCCTTTTGAACCAAATACTTGATTAAGAATCCAGCAACAGTAGTCTTACCTGTTCCTCCTTTTCCAGCCATAGCTATTGCATAGGGCATTTTTTCTCCTTTCTCGTGCCTAAAAAATATGATCTTCTTTGGTATCAATGATATTCTAATCAATGATTGTTTCACTGTCAACGATGGAGAGTGATAGAATTAAGGTTCATATTTTTTGTTACCCGTTTATTGTTTTCCGATCATCGAAATATACTAAAGCCTGGCCATGGTCAATGGAAAATGGACATCGGTGCAGGGTTATTATTTTTACATTATTCTTGCCTTGACATTTTTTCTTATTAAGGTAAGTTACTTATCAGTCAGTTCAGGCTATTATGTGCTTCAATATGGAATATAGTTGAATTATTTAAATAATTGAGGAGATTATATGGTAAAAAAAATTGATCAGATTAGAAATATAGGATTGATAGGCCATAGCAGTTGCGGAAAGACATCACTGGCAGAGGCCATTCTTTTTAACAGCAAGTCGACAAGCCGATTGGGAAGGGTAGATGATGGTAATTCCATCATGGATTTTGAACCGGAAGAGGTTAAAAGAAAGGCCAGCCTCAGCACTGCCTTTCATCCCTATACCTGGAAGAGCAGGAAATTCAATCTTATAGATACACCGGGCGAAAACGATTTCCTTTCTGATACCAAGATATGTCTTCAGGCAGCAGAAGGGGCTCTGGTTGTTATTGATGCCGTTGACAGCATTAAGGTAGGCACAGAAAAGGTCTGGGACTTTTCTGAGAAATATAATTTACCCCGAGTGATATTCATTAATAAACTGGACAGGGAACGAGCTGATTTTTATAAGGTTTTAGAGGAAATTGAAAGCACATTCTCTATTAAAGTAACACCTATATATCTTCCTATTGGATCAGAAAGAGACTTTATTGGAGTAATAGATCTGATAAAATTAAAGGCGAATCTCTATAAAAATGATAGCTCTGGTTCCTTCAAAGAGGGAGAAATCCCAGACTCAATGGCCGAGATTGTAGACAAATGGCGTGAGAATATGGTCGAAAACATTGTCGAGGCCAATGATGATATTATGGAAAAATATCTTGATGGACAGGAACTCACGCCAAAAGAAATAGAAGACACCTTTATAGAAGGGATGGAATCTGGCACTGTAGTGCCTGTTATTCCAGGATCCGCCACCCTTAATATAGGTGTAAAACAACTCTTGGACATTATTGATCAATCTTTGCCGTTTCCAATTGAAAGAGGAAAGGTTAAAGGTCATAAATCGGACAGTCAGGAGGAGGTGGAATTTGATGCAGTCGATGATGCCCCATTTTCAGCTTTAATCTTCAAGACATTAGCAGACCCTTTTGCAGGGAAACTCACTCTTTTCAAGGTTATGTCTGGAAAGATAGATTCAGAATCTACCATATTTAATTCAACAAAAAAGGTAAAACAAAAATTAAGTCAGTTATTATTGATCGAAGGTAAAAAGCAAACTCCTATCAATACAGCTAGTGTCGGCGATATAGCAGCTGTGGCTAAGCTAAAAGAGACCACAACTGGCGACACCATTTGCCAGGCAAACAATCCGATCGTTATTAGACCAGCCGAGCCATTACCGCCAACTATTTCTTTCGCTATAGAGGCTACAGAAAAAGAGAATGAGGATAAAGTTTACTCCTCTCTGGCCAGATTGGTTGAGGAAGATCCCACTCTTAAAGTAGACAGAGATCAATCAACCTCAGAGATTATCCTATCCGGGACAGGTCAGATTCATCTGGAGAATACAAAAGATAAATTGAAGAGGAAATTTGGTGTTGAAATTAATCTTAAAACTCCTACGGTCCCTTATAGAGAAACTATTAAAAATACAAGAGAAAAGATAATATATAGACATAAAAAACAGTCTGGAGGCAGGGGTCAGTTTGCTGAGGTACATTTTGATATCTCTCCTTTGAAAAAAGGAGAGGGGTTTGTGTTTGATCAGGCATTAACTGGGATGAATGTACCGAGGAACTTCGTTCCAGCCGTTGAAAAAGGAATAATAGAGGCTATGAAGAGTGGAGTTATGGCAGGATATCCAACCGTAGATCTAAAGATTCGGTTTTTTGACGGAAAATCTCATGAGGTCGATTCATCCGAAATGGCCTTTAAAATTGCAGCTTCCATGTGTTTTAAAAAGGCTTTTCAGGAAGCTACACCTGTTCTTTTAGAACCAATTATGAGTATGGAAATAACTGTTCCAGAAGATGTTATGGGAGATGTAATAGGTGATCTTAACGGGAGGAGAGGAAGGGTTTTAGGCATGGATAGCGATGGGAAACACCAGATCATAAAGGCTGAAGTGCCTATGGCTGAGGTTTTGAGATATTCCCTTGATCTGACATCCATGACAGGCGGCAGAGGGAGTTTCCAGATGAAACAGTCTCATTATGAAGAGGTTCCTCCTCAACTGGCAGAGAAAATAGTAGCTGCCTCTAAGGAAGAGGGAAGGTAATGATGGTGTATAGATGATGATAAAGGCCGGGGTTTTAACAATTAGCGATAAGGGATTTGAGGGAAAGAGAAAGGATGAATCAGGGCCCTTAGTTGCTGAAATATTGACAAAGGCTGGTTACATAGTTGAGAAGCAGAGCATTGTTCCAGATGATTTTGAAAAGATTGTGGAGTGTTTAATTACGTGGGTTGATAAAGAAAACCTCAGATTGATTGTGACAACAGGAGGTACCGGAGTGAGCCCTACCGATGTAACCCCTGAGGCTATGCTCAAGGTAATCAAATATCAAATACCTGGTATGGCTGAGGCGATGAGGGCTGCAAGCCTCACAAAGACCCCTCATGCCATGCTTTCCAGAGCAATAGTTGGTGTAAGGGGAGACAGTCTGATTATAAATTTACCAGGAAGCCCTGAGGGCGCAAAGGAAAATCTGGCTGTTGTTTTACCAGCCTTAAATCATGCGCTTGCCAAAATTTCAGGTGATATGAGCGATTGCTCCCAACATTAGAGTCTTCGCTCATAGTAATGAGGAATAACCAAACCAGTCTACATTGCTTAAGAGCTACTTTGGAAACTTGGCGTAATTAAAATCTCTAAGCCAGTAGTAAAGGCTTTGCTGATTATGGTTATAATACAAAATCGGTTTTCCTTCTGAAAAAATAATATGTTCTTTGGCGATCTGAAAGAGCTTAGGAAACGCCAACCATCATCAGGCATTTTGTTGATAAAATAGCTGATGAGAGAATCTGATTCTACCTTCCCTGAAAAAGTAAGAATTCCAGCTGTAAATTCGGTTGTTTGAAAAACAAAGGATTTTTCCCTTTGAAGCCTAAGTTCATTTGGAACCGGCACATCCTTAAAATCATAATAAAGAGAGATTGCTGCTTCTTTACTTTCTTTTGATTGTTGGGATTCTTCAAGAGGGGTTGCTTTTTCGGATAAGGTTTGTGTAGCGCATCCAGAGATAAAGACAAAAACAAGCACATGTAAAACAACTCCCATCAAAACTCTATTCTTCTTTACTTTTCTCATCCTCCTGCCTCCTACTTTTTTATTTTCTATACCATAGAGCCTATTAGAAATCTATTCGATTTTGCACCTTCACGCGTGTCTTCTTTAAATAAAGATAAAATAGGTAATTTCTTCTTGACTAAGGATATCCTCATGCCTATACTTCCACCGACCTAAAGGAAAAGGTCAGCATTTAAGTCATTCGCATTGTTTAGCATGATTATTTAAGAATATTTGACAAAGCAGGGGTTGTTCACATAGAAAATTGTTAATTCATCTGTGAGGAACATAAATGAGATATAAAAGTGTGATTCTATTTTTCTTTTTAATAGTTTTTATTGCTTTTTCTTTTCCAGTGTTTGCAGCAGAAAATTCTCATCAAGGGGCTCATGAGCACATCAACCTAGGTGAGATTCTCTCTCTTTATAGCACCATTCCATTTATTGGGATCTTGCTTTCAATTGCCTTATTCCCTCTTTTTGCCCCGGAATTCTGGCACCATCATTTTGGAAAGGTCTCAGCCTTTTGGGCTACCGTTATTGCCGTCCCCCTTTTAATTATCTATAAGGGAGCAGCCCTTTACAGTTTTCTTCATATTATAATAGTAGATTACGTCCCCTTTATTATACTCCTCTGGGGCCTTTTTACTATCTCCGGAGGTATATTACTTAAAGGGAGTTTGAGGGGAACACCCGTGGTAAATACCATTATGATTATTATAGGCACTGTTTTGGCCTCATGGATGGGAACAACCGGAGCGGCCATGCTCCTTATAAGGCCATTTTTACGGGCCAATAATTATCGAAAAAACAGGGCCTTCATGGTGGTTTTTTTCATATTTCTTGTGGCCAATATTGGTGGATCACTGACACCAGTGGGTGATCCCCCGCTTTTCCTGGGATTCCTGCATGGTGTTCCCTTTTTCTGGACATTTGCCATCTTGCCTCACATGCTATTTACTGTTTTGATCTTATTGGCTATCTATTTCGCCCTAGATACCTATTATTACAGGAAGGAAGGGGTTAAGCCCCAAATAGATGAAGGAGAAAAAGAGCCAATAAGGTTAGTTGGTAGCTATAATTTTATTTTTTTAGCCGGGGTTGTTGGCTCCGTTATATTTAGTGGATTGGTAGATTGGGGAGAGGTAAATACTTTCGGTATACACAGAAGCATTCAAGAATGGGTGAGGGATGGTTTTATTATCCTCATGGGCATACTTTCTTTGATATTTACCTCTACTAAGATACGGGAAGATAATGAGTTTACATGGTTTCCTATTCAAGAGGTGGCTTATCTATTTGCCGGGATATTTATAACAATGACCCCATGCCTTCTTCTTCTTCTGGCAGGAACCAAAGGAGCGCTTGGCTTTATTGTTGGTGCCGTAAAAGAACCCTATCATTATTTCTGGGTTACTGGGACCCTATCAAGTTTTCTGGATAATGCCCCCACCTATTTAACCTTTTTTACCACTGCGCTGGGCAAATTTTATACAGGCATACCTGAGCCAATAGCAGTTTCTAAGTTAATCGCTGAAAATCCTATATTTCTGATGGCTATTTCTGCAGGTGCTGTTTTCTTCGGGGCTAATACCTATATTGGAAATGCACCTAATTTTATGGTGAGGTCCATTGCAGAAGAGGCTGGTACACCCATGCCGAGTTTTTTTGGGTATATGTTAAAGTATTCTATTGTTTTTTTAGTTCCTGTCTTTATTCTTGTGACCCTCATTTTCTTTTAACATCATACCTTGGAAACGGGCTTTTTTACTTTTTTGAGGACCCTAATATCGGAAATCCGAGTCGAGGGATATTGACCATTTTTATCTTTCTCGAGATATTTAACCATATCCCAGATAGTAGTAAGGGCTATTGAGACACTTACAAGGGCCTCTATTTCCACTCCTGTCATAGCCTCAGCCTTAACCTGACATTTGGCCTCAATAAAATCATCTCCGGTAGAGAAATTCAGTTCAACGGTGTTTAATGGGATGTGATGGCAATGGGGAATCAAGAGGTATGTCTCTTTGGCCGCTCTCATGGCCGCTATCTCAGCAACCAAGAGAGGGTCCCCTTTTTTAACCTTATTTTCCTTTATCTTCTTTATTGTTTCAGGTAAGAGGATTACTCTCCCTGAAGCAACCGCCTCTCTTAAAAGAACCTTCTTTCCGGTAATATCAATCATGCCCATAGCAAAATAATAACTATCCCCGCTCTGCTCCACAATTGGAATATTGGTATAATGGAATGCTGGAATATTGGCTTTAAAGGAAAGTAAATTAAGGTGTGATAGTTTTATCCAATTTAACTCCCCATTGCTCCATTAGCCCAACATTCCCTCTTTCCATGTGGTTGGAATAGACTTGGATGCATCAAGATACTTTAATTTTAAGGAGTTGTAGAAATCCAGAGATATTCAACTGTCATCATCTTGAGTTTTGATGGGAGGGATCTTGATAAATTTTATTCCCTCATCCCTGAGAGTTTTCTCTTCCCCTTCTGTGGCTGAGCCCCGTATATTCCTCTTTTCTGCTACGCCATAATGCATTTTCAGGGCCTCCTTCGCAAAATCAGTTCCGACATCGTCAAAATTATTTTTTATATACTCCATTACACCCTCGGCGAGTTTTTTATAATCAGGCTCAATCTCTCGCGATTTTTTTTCTCCTTGGCTACTCTTGATGGTTACCGGAGAGAGCACCCTGCTTATATCTGTACTTTTACAAAAGGGGCATGTGATCATCCCCTTGGAATTTTGCTCGTTAAATGATTCGAGATCCTTGAACCAGCCTTCAAAACTGTGTCCATTTGAGCAACTTAGGTCAAATACAATCATTTTATCACCAATATAAAATTTCTACGTTCAATCATATAACATTATTGTCAGCTAACACCTCTCTCTTCTTATTCAGCATAGAGTACAGCTAATATCTTTGTCTTTTCTCTACCATGGCATTTTACTAGATGTGAAACAGTTGAATCGTAGTAAATAGCATCACCTGGTTCGAGAAGATGGGTCTCCTCTCCCAGGTGAACCTCCATTGTGCCTTCCAGAACAAATATAAATTCCTGACCATCATGAGAAGAACGTTCTTCAACATCAGATGGCTCCAGTGTTACTAGGAAAGGTTCCATATGCCGGTCTTTTTTGTGAGGAGCCAGGGATATAAATTCGTATCCATATGTCTGGCTTTTTTTAGAGTCAAATCTGGATATGAGCTTCCGGTCATTTTTTCGTACAAGTGTGTAAGGGAGGTCTTCAGCACCTGATATAAAATAGCCCATTTTCATTTCAAGTGCCTTTGCCAGTTTGATAATGGAACCCAAGGGTGGAGATATGTTCCCTTTTTCTATCTCCATTAATAATTCAGGTGGTAATCCTGTTCTCTGGGAAATATCTTTCAAGCTCAAACCTTTTTTTTGTCTAATCTCTTTGACAGTTTCACCAACCTTTAAAGTAATCTCACCTTCAGAAGGAACTTTACCAGTGCTATCCGCAAGGTATTTTTCTTCATCTTTTGCAGAAAAGTGACTGAGGTCATCTAAAAAGTCTTCATATCTATCAGGTTCAGGACCTCTTTTTTTCTCATCCATAATCCTCTCCTTTAATTGTATAAAAAGGCATTTATTTCAGTAACAACATAACACCCTTGTGCTTTGCTGTCAATGGGAGGATAGGATTTTTAGTGAAACTAGAATCTAATAAAAACTGATGAGTGAAAAACCTTTCTTTACTAAATCTTTTTCTATTACAATTTCAAGAAATTCTTCCTTGCTATATTCCTCTATTGGTAGTATGTAACATAGCTTTCATTTGAGCGAGTCCTGTTGATGTGTTACACTCAAGGTAAAGGGCTGTGTTACTTACAAAAGGAGCTGTTGATGGATGATGCTATTCAATACTTAAGAAACATAGGAATCAGTGCCCATATTGATTCAGGTAAGACCACCCTGACAGAAAGAATACTTTACTATACAAAAAGGATATTTGCCGTCCATGAGGTAAAGGGAAAAGATGGGGTTGGTGCCACAATGGATTCTATGGAGCTGGAAAAGGAGAGAGGCATTACTATTTCCTCTGCAGCCACTTACTGCGAATGGAAGGGGTATAAGATTAATATTATCGATACACCCGGGCATGTTGATTTTACCATTGAAGTTGAGCGTGCACTCAGGGTTCTTGACAGTTCCATACTGGTACTGTGCGCGGTAGGAGGTGTGCAATCCCAGTCCATTACTGTTGACCGGCAGATGAATAGGTATAAAGTGCCAAGAGTTGCTTTTATCAATAAATGTGATAGAGCAGGCGCCAACCCATATCGGGTAGTAGACCAGCTCAGGGAAAAGTTGAATCATAATGCTGTGCTTATGCAGATACCTATAGGACTGGAGGGAAATTTTTCTGGTGTGATAGATCTGGTTTCCATGAAGGCTATCTATTTTGAAGGACCATTCGGTGAAAATGTTAAAATAAGAGAGATTTCATCGTCCTTTCTTGATGAGGCCACCTCAAAAAGAGAGGAGTTGCTGGAGGCTGTTTCCATGTTTTCAGATGACTTGATGGAGGCAATTTTCGAAGATAGAGTAAATGAGGAATTGATCAGCACGGCAGTAAGGAAAGGAACTATTTCGAGACAGCTGACCCCTGTTTTTGTTGGATCAGCATATAAAAATATCGGGGTTCAGCCTCTACTCGATGCTGTTACAAACTATCTTCCTTCACCAGCAGATGTAGAAGTTAGTGCATTGGATATGGATCAGGAAGAAAAAGAAGTATCAATTTCACCAAACCCTAATGAACCCTTAGTCAGCTTGGCATTCAAATTAGAGATAACCCCCTATGGACAACTCACCTATCTCAGGATCTATCAGGGTTCCATTAAAAAAGGGGGTACTCTGATAAATACCAGAACGAGGAAAAAGATAAAAGCAGGTAGGCTCATCCGTATGCATGCCGACGAAATGGAGGATATTTCTAGGGCTGATGCAGGAGACATTGTTGCCCTTTTCGGGGTTGACTGTTTTTCCGGGGACACCTTCACTGATGGCACCTTAAACTATACTATGACCTCAATCTTTGTTCCGGAACCGGTGATTTCTTTAGCTGTATCACCAAAAGATAATAAATCTGCTAACAATATGGCTAAGGCTTTGAACCGGTTTATCAGAGAAGATCCTACATTTCGATCCTGGGTAGACATGGAGTCCGGCCAAACTATTGTCTCAGGGATGGGAGAATTACATCTTGAGATATATGTGGAAAGAATGAAAAGGGAATTTGGGGCAGAGGTGGATACAGGTATCCCCCAGGTAGCCTATCGAGAGACCATCTCACGGCGGGTGGAGTTTAATTATATTCATAAGAAGCAGACCGGTGGAGCAGGCCAATATGGGCGGGTTGCCGGATTTATGGAGCCCTTAGAAGAGGGTACGTATGAATTTGTAAGTGAGGTAAAAGGTGGCGTCATCCCTACTGAATTTATCCCTGCAGTTGATAAGGGGTTCAGATCCTGTCTTAAAAAGGGTCTTTTGATAGGGTATCCAGTTCTTAGGATAAAAATTACGGTTAACGATGGACAACATCATGCAGTTGATTCCTCCGAAATAGCATTTATCCAGGCTGCTAAAGGTGCCTTTAAGCAGGCCTATGTTAAAGCAAAACCTGTGATACTGGAACCGATTATGAGGGTAGCTGTAGAGGGTCCATCTGAGTTCCAGGGAAATATAATGTCTTCAATCAATCAGCGCAGGGGATTAATTATGAGCTCGGCAGAAGATGGGGTATTTACAACCGTTGAGGCAGAGGTTCCTCTGGCAGAGATGTTTGGATATGCGACGACCTTGAGATCCATGAGTCAAGGAAAGGCAGAATTCACTATGGAGTTTTCCCGATATTCAAAGGTGCCTGTATCAGTAGAAGAGGAGTTAAAATTACGGTATGATAAAAAATTATAACCATTCAGCATCATTTTTATGGTTGGGCTGGTGCAATTTCCTCAAGGCGATATCTATTGGTCAAGGTGGAGGTCGCCAAAATTTCAAGGTTTAACAATAGCATTGCTGCCTTCTAAGGGCTTTTGAGAAGTGAACCTTGAAATTTCGCTTCAGCGAAACTGAGCGGTATTATTTTTGAGATATCGCCTTTCAGAAACATCCCCAGCCCCTGATATTGACAAACAGTTACAAAAACCAAAGAGGGGGGAAGCATGAAAGATTTTTTAAAGTTCAGTCCTTTAAAGATACTGGAAAGCTCAGCCTATAAAGAATTGGGCAAAGGTAATTTAGGGGTACTTATAGCCCGGGCAGGTGTCGGCAAAACCTCATGTCTCATCCATATTGCATTTGATAAGCTCTTTCGTGAGGAAAAGCTAGTGCATGTTTCCCTCAAGGATGCACCAGAAAAAGTTGCCTCGTATTATAATGCGATTCTCTACGATCTTGTTACGGTCCTGGACATGGAAAATGAACATGAGGCTCGGGCCCTCTTGGATAAAAACAAGATAATCTTTGCCTATTTAAAAGAAAGCTTTGATCTTAATAGGCTTCGCAAAAGCCTTACTAGCCTGGTGAGTGAGGTTAATTTTATACCAAACACCCTTATTATTGATGGTGTGAATTTCGCAGAGGCCGGCAGAGATATATTTGAGGGATTTAAAAAGATAGCGAAAGAATTTGACCTCGAGGTATGGTTTTCAGCCCTCTCGCACAGGCATATTACTGAGGTAAATGAAAAAGGGATTCCCTTTCCATGTAACAATCTGGATGACCTCTTCAGTCTTATTATCCAGCTATCATCTGCTGAATCAGGGGTCTTCTTAACACTCTTAAAGGACCATGACACAGAACATATACCTGATGCAATGGTGAGGCTTGATCCAAATAATTATTTGGTCATAGAATAATTAAATAGTGCCTAAATTCACAATTTAAAATTCTCAAAGACAGGGGATATACTTGTGTTAATAGCATCTTTCATTTTTCTCACATAGTCCGGCCTGAGCTTATCCTGCCACCCGGGCATTCCTCCTCGCCATACATAAGCCACCAACTCATGAAGGGCTGCCTTGCTAAAGAGAAGTTCAGCTATTTTTACTCTCTGTGATTGAGCTTCTACCTCCACCAAAATCTTGGCTGGTTGGCCCCATTGGTTAATTAGTTTTTCTACCACTGCTCTATTTGCTTTTCCATCCAATTTTTGCTTGAATTCCTCAGGACTCTGAGGAAACGGAAAAAGTTGATAAACAGCTCCTATAAAGCCGCTTAGATCTATACCATGGATTGCACCCATAAGGTTACCTATATCCCCAAATCTCTCGATTACATATCCTGGTAAGACAAAATTGTCCACCTTATGGTCCTTCCATGAAGCTATTTTTTCTACCGTATTACAGAAGAAATGGGCAAAAAAGAAGTATTTCTCCAAGAGGAGAAGATCGGTATCAATGTTAAAAAAGCCAAAGGCAATCCGGCCATGGCTTAGAGAGTGAAATTCTAATGGCAAGAGGCCTCCTTTTATTTTTTTTCTTGCATCTAAGAATTTATGGAGTATATCTTACCTTCCACGTAACAATAAAATCAATTGTAAACAGGGAGGCCGCAGTGAAGATTGTTATGATTGGTGGAGGTGGTGCATGTATTGTTGGTGCAAATACCTTAAGGATTTTGGGTAACCCTGCACAGATTGATATTTATACAAGAAGGGATAGGACCGCTTATACACCATGTGAACAGCCGTTTGTGCTCAGAGATATATTATCCTTTGATGATATGTTTTATGCGTCACCTCCATGGTTTGAGAAAAAGAGGATAGGATTGCATATAGAAAAGAATGTTGATTCTATTGATAGAGAAAAGAAGACTATCAAGGTTGACGGAGAAGAAATACCCTATGACATATTGGTAATTAATACCGGGGCCAGTATTAAACTACCGGATATTCCAAGTTTAGTTGGGGATAGAGTTCACTATCTTACCACAGAATTAAACTATGCTAAAAAGATAGAGTCGATCATGCCCAAAGGAAAAAGAGCTGTTATCCTTGGTGGCGGTATAATAGGATTAGAGATGGCGGAAACACTGATAAAAAAGAATTATTCTTCTGTTTCTATGATAGTATCCTCTGCCAGTCTCCTTTCCCAGCAACTTGATCCTGATATGGGTGAAAAATTCCATCCTATTGTAAAAAATGAAGGGATCTCACTGCACCTTTCTACAACTGTTACGAGTGCAGAGGCTGGAAAGAGTGGGATCAAGCTCTTTCTTTCAAACGGTGAAACAATTGAGGCAGACTGGGTTCTTGTGGCCAAAGGGATTGTTCCGAATGCAGACCTGGCACGAGATGCTGGATTAAAAATTGGTAAAACCGGTGGGATAGAGGTGAATCAGTACCTTCAAACAAGTGATCCCTCTATTTATGCGGCTGGGGATTGCATTGAAGGATGGAATATGTTAAATGGAGAAAAAATAATTACCGCCTTGGCAACACACTCCAATAGGAATGGAAGGGTCATTGGACGGAATATTCATTTTGGTAATATTGTACCTTTTTTAGGATCATTAAATACTTTCGGGGCGGAAATCTTTGGAACCACAATTGTATCAGCTGGGATAAAAGAAAGCGTAGCTAAGGCAGAGGGATTGGATGCCTTATCTGTAGTTAGAAAGGCGACGACAAGAAAGCAGATGTTTAATGGGGAGAATTTCTGGGCTAAGTTGATCGCTGATCCGGACAAACAGACCTTGCGTGGCGTCCAAATGTTGGGGCCAAAGGAAGTCAGCAGGATAGGCGAGAGAGTTCTTCTGATGATAGGTGAAGAGATTCCTTTAGCAAGAATCTCTCAATATGAAACTATCTTTAGCCCTCCTCTAAGCAATGCATATGATCTGATAACCAATGCGGTGGATATTCTCATTGGTGAGTTGCTAAAAATGGGAAAATCTGTTAAATGGTGTTAGGGTAAAAGGATAAGAGTAAGCGAAATTCTCATGTACTTTCAGGGCATAAAGCAGCATTAAAATATTGAAATAAAAATGACAAATTTCAAAGCTCAAATGTCAAATCAAGCCCAAAGACCAAATGATAAAATAAAAATTTTGACATTTAGGCTTGCTACAAATAAAAAGCCCAAAATAGGCGGACAAAAAATTGGTAGTACTTAAGTAAGTATTTATAAAAGGGAAGAAAACGATGTCTAAGGTATGTGAAATATGCGGTAAAAGACCGGCTGTAGGCAATAATGTAAGCCATGCGCACAATAAGACAAAACGGCGCTGGTACCCAAACCTTCAAACTTTGAGGGTTAAAGTAAAGGGACAGACTAAAAAAATTACAGTGTGCACGAGGTGCTTAAGATCCGGACTGGCATATAAGTAAGTAGTAGGCAGTAAGCGATAAGCAGTTTTTATCAAACATTTTTTTCCTCCATACTGCCTACTGTTTTTTCAAATCCGCTCTACCTTTAGGACCTCCTTAATCTTTTTTATTTTTGAGATAATATCTCTTAATTGAGCATAATCAGAGACTTCAATAGTGAAGGTGGATATTCCCTTTTTATCAATAGTTGTCTGCACATTTGCGTCTAAAATATTAGCTTCGTTTTGCGTAAATATAGCACTTAAATTCGATAGCATGCCCTTTTTAGCGATATTGGTAACCTTTAATTTTGCTAAATAAGTCGTATCTTCGGAAGGTTCCAATTCTACCTCTACTAACCGATCTGGATCAACATCTCTAATGTGCCGGCATTTTTTTGAATGAATAGTGACCCCCCTTCCCCTGGTGATATAACCCACAACTGTTTCTCCTGCTAGTGGATTACAACACTTTGCAAAGCGAATAAGTATATCACTCATCCCTTTAACCTTAATCCCAGTATCTCCCTTTTTTCTTTTTATCTTGTGAACTATCTTCCGGACAAGGCCCTCTGTCTTATCCTCTTTTATCCCTAAATGTGGAACAAGTCGGTTAAGAACCTGCTTTGCTGAAATTTTTCCATAACCAATATTGGCCAAAAGATCGTCTACGCTGTTTAATGAAAATCTATAGACTACATTTAAAAACTGCTCGTTGCTGAAGTTTTTGGTTAAATTTAGGTTAAATTTTTTAAGCTCTTTTTCCAAGATGTCTCTTCCGATAGCTATACTCTCTTTCCTTTTTTCTTTTTTTATCCATTGTCTGATCCTGGTTTTGGCAGTAGATGTCTTTATAAACTTTAGCCAATCTTTACTGGGTTTATGATTCTTGGAGGTAAGGATTTGAACGATATCTCCAGTTTTAAGCTGATGGGTTAAGCGAACGATTTTTTCGTTTACTTTAGCACCTATACATCTGTTCCCAATCTCTGAATGGATACTGTAAGCAAAATCAATAGGAGTTGCTCCTCTGGGAAGTTCTTTTACCTCACCTTTAGGTGTAAAAACATAGACCTCATTGCTAAAAAGATCCAGCCTCACTGTTTCTAAAAATTCCTTTGGATTGGTCAGGCTTTTCTGTGATTCCATCAACTGCTTCATCCATGCATATTGAGTAGACGTTTCTTTGTCTGATTCATATCCTTCTTTATATCTCCAGTGAGCAGCAATTCCCTCTTCGGCGATTCTGTCCATATCCCATGTTCTTATCTGTATCTCCATTCTTTCACCCAGAGGGCTAATTACTGTGGTGTGCAAAGACTGATACATATTGGCCTTAGGTAGAGAGATATAATCTTTGAAACGACCTGCGACAGGGTTCCACATGGAATGGATCAGACCTAAAACCTCATAGCAGTCCTTTACAGAACTTACTATTATCCTGAAGGCCAGGATATCATATAACTGGTCTATATTCAGATCCTGCTCCATCATCTTTTGATAAATGCTATAAAAATGCTTATGTCTCCCTTTTATCGCGGCTTTTATATTGGCCTCAATTAATTTTCTGGATAGAATTTCTTTTATCTCTCTAATAAATTTTTCCTGCCCCTCTTGCCTTTGGGCAATACCTACCCTTATATCATTGTAAATTTTTGGCTCGAGATAAAAAAGGGATAGATCCTCTAAGGTTGATTTCAGCCAATAAATTCCCATCCTTCCTGCAAGAGGTGCATAAATATCAAGGGTTTCCCTTGCAATGGCTTCCTGTTTTTCAGGTGGGTGAAAGCCGAGGGTCTGCATATTATGTAATCGATCCGCCAGTTTAACGAGAAGTACCCTGATATCAGAAGACATAGCAAGAATCATCTTTCGTATATTTTCTGACTGCTGTGTCTCTTTGCTTAAAAAATGTATCTTGCTGATTTTGGTTACACCATCTACTATGCCTGCCACCTCTTTGCCGAACATATGTTCAATGTCTGATAACTCAGTTAATGTGTCCTCAACTGTATCGTGAAGAAGACCGGAGGCGACACTAACTTCATCCATCTTCATTTTGGTAAGAATTCCAGCAACTTCTAAGGGGTGGGTAAGGTAAGGCTCTCCTGATAAACGGACTTGTCCCTTGTGAACCTTGGCCGAATAGACGTATGCCTTTTCAATCAGCCCTATATCTGCGATAGGATGATACGAGAGAATTTCTGAGGTTATGTCATTTAAGCGAATCATAGAGGCTTTGGACAACCTCCTTTATCGCTTCAGGGGTTTTGTTTATAGATAGTAATCTGAGATCTGGCTTAGAACGTAATTTAATCTCAATAGAATCACTTTTAAGTGTTCGTAAACTGACCGCAGCCCTTACAGGTATGCCTAAAAGATCAGCATCCTTGAGCTTGAAGCCTGGCCTTTCATCCCTATCGTCGAGAAAGACTGCGAGGCCCAAATTACTCAGATGCTGATATAAATTTTCAGCCACTTTTCTCACAGAGGCTTCATGTATTTCAAGAGGTAGGATGATTACCTCAAAAGGAGAAATAGATATAGGAAATATAATACCATTCTCGTCGCGACTTTGTTCAATAATTGCGGCAACGACTCTGCCGATACCTATACCATAACATCCCATAATAATGGGAGTTTCTCGGCCATTCTTATCCAGAAAGTTGGCCTTAAGGGCTGTAGAGTATTTGGTCCCCAACTTAAAGACCTGGCCAACCTCTATTCCCTTGCCAAATACTAGCTTCCCTCCACACCGAGGACACGCATCAGAGGAAGTTATCATTCTTAAATCTGCTTTATGCTCTACCTGAAAATCCCTGCCTTCATTTACATTGAGGACATGCTTATCATTCTTATTTGCCCCCATTACCATATTTTTCATTTCCTTAATGGCAAAATCAGCAAGTATCCGTACCTTTAAGCCAATAGCCCCTGCAAATCCCATTGGGGCACCAGTTACATCAAATACAGTTTCTGGATCTGCCATAGTAAGCTCTTGAACATTGAGTACATTTCTTAGTTTGGTTTCATTAAGGTCATGATCTCCTCTTACTAAAGCAGCTATTGGTCCATGCTCAGTTTGATAGATGAGGGTTTTTACCAGCTTTTCAGGACCAATGGATAAAAATTTAGTCACCTCATCTATGGTCCTCGTTTCAGGTGTATCTACGATTTGCAGGTCTTCTTCTTTCTCAATATTTTTAGAATCAGACTCCCGTATTACTACCTCGGCTTTTTCTAAGTTAGATGCGTAGTTACAATCTTGACAGCTTACAATATCGTCTTCACCACTATTTGATAAGACCATGAATTCGTGAGAAAAGCTACCACCAATAGGCCCTGTATCTGCCTCGACTGCCCGGAACTTTAGCCCGCATCTTTTAAAGATAGCCTCGTAAGCAGCGTACATTTTTTCATAGCTCAGATTGGAGCCCTCTTCATCTATGTCAAAGCTATAGGCATCTTTCATAATAAATTCCCGTGCTCTTATGATGCCGAATCTCGGCCGAATTTCATCCCTAAACTTCGTCTGGATCTGATACAGGTTAATAGGCAGTTGTTTGTATGAATGGATTTCCCTTCGCGCTAGGTCAGTAATTACCTCCTCGTGGGTGGGGCCCAGGCATGATTCTCTTTTGTGTCGATCTTTGAACCTTAAAAGCTCTGGCCCATAATAATCCCATCGACCGCTTTCCATCCATAAATCACCTGGCTGTACCCCTGGAAGTAAAAGTTCAATAGCACCAGCCCTATCCATCTCTTCTCTGACAATAGTTTCTGTATTCTTAATGGCTAATAGGCCATAAGGAAGATAGGTATAGATTCCTGCTGTTAGTTTTCTGATCATGCCAGCCCTGAGCATTAATTGATGACTTACGATCTCAGCCTCTGCTGGTATCTCTTTTACTGTAGGAATAAAGAATTGTGAATATCGTCTCGAAATAGATGCCATAATAGAAAATTGATAATTGACTATTGTTGATTGAAAATCTAAAATATTTAATCGAAAATCGTCAATCGAAAATACTTATTCGTTTATCATCTTTCTGACCTCTTTAGTTAGTACCCTGGCAAGATCCGGCTCTGGAACCTTTTTAATCACTCTGCCCTTCTTAAACAATGTACCGTGGCCCTGTCCACCGGCAATACCAATGTCGGCCTCTCTTGCCTCTCCTGGACCATTTACAACACATCCCATAATAGCCACCTTAATAGGGGTGGTGACTTGGCTCAAATCATTTTCGATTTTTTCTACCAACCTAAAAAGA
The DNA here is from genome assembly GCA_035529575.1 of Desulfatiglandales bacterium. Lineage (GTDB taxonomy): Bacteria > Desulfobacterota > DSM-4660 > Desulfatiglandales > B25-G16 > B33-G16. Next base: position 14,931 of record DATKWM010000027.1, on the reverse strand, counting down.
TCTATTTTACATCTTCCACATGTAGGGCAAGATATAATTTCCGCTCCTCTCTGTCTTAGACCCAGGGCCTTTAAAATTTCATATGCAACCCTAACCTCGTCAACTGGATCATGCGTTAGAGAAACTCTAATCGTATCTCCAATACCCTCTAATAGCAATAATCCTATCCCTATAGAGTTTTTAACAGTCCCTGATATTAGGGTCCCGGCCTCGGTTACGCCTACATGTAAAGGATAATCAACCTTCTGGCTTAAAAGCCTGTATGCAGATATCGTTTGTAAGACATCTGATGATTTCAGTGAAATCTTAATTAAATGGAAATCTAAATCCTCCAGGAGCTTTACATGACTCATGGCACTCTCAACCATGGCTTCTGGTGTTGGATGATTATATCTTTTTAAAATAGCCTTGCTAAGAGAGCCAGAGTTGACCCCAATCCTTATAGGGATAGAACAGCTGCGAGCAGCAGCAACAATTTCTTGAATTTTTTTCTTTCCACCAATGTTTCCTGGATTCAATCTTAGCCCATTCGCACCGTTTTCTATAGCTGCCAAGGCAAGCTTATAGTCAAAATGAATATCGGCAATAATCGGAATAGATACCTGAGATTTTATCTCTTTAAGTGCAGACGCGGCTTCCATGTCCGGCACCGCCAGGCGAACAAGTTCACAGCCAGCACTTGCTAATCTTTCTATTTGTTTTACCGTAGCAGCTACATCCTGAGTGGGGGTATTGGTCATGGACTGCACCACTACAGGGCTTTCACCACCTACCTTAACCCCGCCTATATTTATTTGTCTGCTAAAACGTCTCTTCATTGTCCGCCCTTTACACACTCAAACTAACTAAATAGATATTACCCTGTCAAGACGATTTATCCTGATCCTTAAATTACAATAAAAATACATAAAGCATATACAAACGCCCTGATAAACAATATTTCTATATCACTTCTCTACTGATTTCTGGTCAATGTAAGAAAAGAGATACAGAAAGATTTTCTCTTGCACTATATACCTAAATTCTGCTAAATTTAACTATTATTGGCAAAATTAATATATAAACATGTAACTAATGTAACTCTTTACTTTTATTGAAAGCTGAAAACTTATAAACGTGACTATAAACCCCATATGTTAAGGAGGAAGGCATGTCTGAAGAGGAAATACAGGGTCAAGGATTTATTATTAAAGATAAAAGAACTTTTGATGCTAAGGGAGAAATAAAGGATAAGCCCGAAAAGACTGAGATAAGGAAAGATGAGGGCAAGGAGAAGCCCAAGGAGGAGAAGAAGGGTTCTGCCCCCTTGCCAGAAATCAATTTTTCCTCCTTTCTTCTATCGCTCAGCTCTTCGGTACTTTTTCATCTTGGTGAAATTGAAGATCCGCAATCTGGAGAAAAAAAGAAAGACTTGGTATTAGCCAAACAATCGATTGATATTATCAACATACTCAAAGAAAAAACCAAGGGTAACCTTACCCAGGAGGAGGAAAACCTCCTGGAGCAGCTTCTCTACGATCTCCGCATGCGTTTTGTTAAAGCAAACAAATAATAATGCTCTCCGCGCTCACAAATGAAAAATCCAACGCCCATCTCACAAATCAAACCGCAATTGAAATCTTGTCCCCGGCTAAGGTAAATGTATTCTTAAAGATTACCGGGCAAAGGATTGATGGGTATCACGAGTTGTTGACTGTTTTCGTTCCTGTGGCTCTCTATGATAAGCTAATAATAAGCAAGTCAGAGAAGGGATTAGATGTTTATTGTAGCGGAAGAGAACTCCCTAAAGACCAAAATAATTTAGTTAGTAGAGCGGCTATCTCTTTTTTTGAAAAAACCGGAATCAAGAAAGGTGTCAAAATTACATTAATCAAAAATATACCTATCTCTTCTGGTTTGGGTGGTGGTAGTAGTGATGCGGCAACAACATTGAAAGGATTAAACCAGCTATGGCCAAACGCCCTCTCAAAAGAAGATCTTGAGAAACTCGCCCTTTCTCTTGGTGCAGATGTTCCCTTTTTTCTTCTACAGAAACCAGCTATAGCCAGGGGGATTGGAGAAATACTCCAACCGATAGAAAATTTTCCTTCATTGTGGTATGTTATCGTTAGTCCGAATCTCATGATCTCAACGGCATGGGTCTATGAAAGAATCAAATTAAAGTTGACAAATAATAGAAATCAGAATATTATAAGTAGTTTTAAAAGAAATATTTTTAATATCCCAGATTTACTCTTTAATGATCTTGAAAGGGTTACTCTTGCAAAGCATCCTTTTCTTAGCTCAATCAAGGAATCCTTACTACAGTTAGGTGCCCTCGGTGCATTGATGACGGGCAGTGGACCAAGCATTTTTGGTCTTTTTGATTCAACTGAAAAGGCTCAAGAAGCTGGAAAGATTCTCGAATCATATAATAAAGGGGATGTATTTGTAGTAAAAGGATTGAGTTAGATATTTACTGTTTGTGGGCTCACTGCTTTTTTTATTGGGGTGTCGTCAAGCGGTAAGACACGGGCCTTTGGAGCCCGCATTCGGAGGTTCGAATCCTCCCACCCCAGCCAAAAATACGAAATTATTGGCATAGGAAAAAAAGGGGAAACAAGAAAATTTATTATGGATGATCTTGCTGATAGTTTGAAGCTGTTTGGTGGTACATCTAATATAAGTCTAACCAAAGAGGTGAGTGATTATTTAAATATCCTTCCTGGGAAAATGCTAAACAAAACCTTTAGCGATGGGGAGATTCGAGTTGAGATCAATGAAAATGTAAGGGGAAGAGACACCTTTATTCTTCAGTCTACTAGTAGTCCGGTTAATGATAATCTCATGCAGCTCCTGATAATTACCGATGCACTCAAAAGGGCATCTGCGAGGAGTATAACAGCTGTAATCCCTTACTATGGGTATGCCAGGCAGGATAGAAAAGTTAAGCCACGGGTTCCTATAAGTGCAAAGCTCGTAGCTGACCTGATAACAGTTGCCGGAGTGAATCGTGTGATCTCAGTTGATCTTCATGCCGGGCAGATTCAAGGATACTTCAATATTCCGGTGGATAATCTGTTCGCAGCACCTGTTATACTGAACTACATTCGGAAGCATTTTAAAAATAATCTATCAATAATATCTCCCGATGCTGGTGGTGTGGAGAGAGCACGGGCCTTTGCCAAGAGACTTAATGCTTCTTTAGCAATAATAGACAAGAGAAGAGAGGAACCTAATGTTGCAGCGGCCATGCATATAATTGGAGATGTAAAAGGGAAAACAGCCATTATTCTTGATGACATGATTGATACAGGTGGAACGGTGGTCCAGGCTGCTCAGGTATTAACCCAAAATGGAGCAAAACATGTTTACGCCTGCTGTGTTCATCCAGTTCTCTCTGGTAATGCGATAAAAAGGATAGAGGAATCGACTATCGAGTCACTGGTAGTAACAAATACAGTTCCGTTAAATAAAAAGGTATCTGAGTGCTCCAAAATCAAGGTTGTTTCTGTGTCGGAAATTCTGGGTGAGGCTATAAAGCGAGTACACTATTCGAGATCTGTGAGTTCACTATTTGTATAATCGTGAGCTAGTACATTTTAGGTATTGCATTCTGCCCTCCCCGTCCCGAGACCGGAACGGGATCGGGAGGCGTGACATGCTTGAATCAGGTAATTAAATCTATAGGGCACTGCGCATTCAGATCAGCATAGTAAGCCTATAAACCAGGCCTGACCGACACCTGTCCGCCGTCCGGCAGGCGGGTGGCACCGGGTCTGGGCCAGGGATTATGAATTGAGGAATTGAAGCATTGTTGCTGATTGTTCGTTGCTAGTTTCTCGCTTGAAAATAACAACGGATAACGGCAAGCGGATAATTTAGGACATTTGGAGTTAATGAATGGCTATTATACAATTAGATTCGAAAAAAAGAACAATGACGGGTAAAGGCTCGGCTCGAAAGCTAAGAAGCGTGGGCAGGCTTCCTGTTATACTATATGGTCCAGAGACAAGTCCCATCATGCTTTCACTAGATTATAAGCAGCTCCAAAAAATTCTTAGAGGAAAATCAGCTGAAAATATTATATTTGATCTAAAAGTAGACTCTAATGAAACAAATCAATCTATGAGAGTTATGATAAAAGAGATACAGAAGGATCCGGTTACAAGGGATTATCTTCATGTTGATTTTTACGAGATATCTATGGAAAAGGAACTAGAGGTTGATATTCCTGTGTATCTCGTAAATACACCAATAGGGGTAAGTGAGGGTGGTATTTTAGAGCATATCCGTAGGGAGTTAAAGATCTCGTGTATGCCAAAAAACCTGGTAGACAAAATAGAAATTGATGTGTCTGGCCTTGCTATTGGACAGTCACTTCATATGGAGGACATTGATTTGCCTCCAGGTTTAAGATCAATAGAAGATGGAGATCTTACCATTGCCACAGTTGTTGCTCCTACCATAGAAGAAGAGAAGGTAGAAGAAGAGGTAGAAGAAGCTGAAAGTGAGGAAATAAAAGTCGAAGAGAAATCCTAAAACTATATGTTTGATAATAGGGCTTGGTAATCCAGGCCCTGTATACAAAAACAGTAGACATAATCTTGGATTTAAGACCGTTGATCTCTTATGTACTCAATTAGGTCTTCATTTATCTGATCAACGCTTTCAAACCTTAAGCACAAGCACAAATTACCATAATAAAAAGATACTATTGGCATGCCCACAAACATTAATGAATAGATCAGGAATTGCGGTTAAGCATTTGGTTGAATATTACAGACCAGATATCAGAGATATAATGGTTATACATGATGATATTGATTTAGACGTAGGTCGTATAAAGATAGCATGTGGAGGAGGAGCAGGAGGTCATCATGGGATAGAGTCTGTAGCTTATCACCTTGGAATAAATGAGTTCAGCAGAACTAAGATTGGAATAGGCAGACCTAGGTATAATGAAGCAATTGAGGATTTTGTTTTGAACCCTTTTTATGATGATCAACAAACAACAATAAAAGAAGCATTGCATACAGCAGTAAAGGCCATCGAATCATTTGTTTTATATGGAGTAGAGGCGGCAATGAATACGTTCAATTCTTTGACAACCAGGAAAAAGGAGGCAGAACAATAATGCAAAGTTTAACTGTGTATGCACCTTATTTAGGAATTTTGGGCCTTATAATCGCCTATCTAGTATTTCTTTATGTCAAAAAACAACCTAATGGAAGTGAGCTTATGAAGGATCTGGAAGGCATGATCCATTCCGGTGCCATGGCCTTTTTAAAGAAAGAATATTCAGTCCTGCTGGTTTTTATAGCCATCGTTTTTCTTTTGCTTGGGTTTGGTATATCCTGGAGAACGGCTATTGCCTTTGTGACCGGAGCGTTTTGTTCTATGTTAGCCGGATTTTCAGGAATGAGTGCCGCTACCAAAGGTAATTCTCGAACAGCGGATGCTGCGAATAAATATGGTCAGGCGAAAGCCCTTAACGTATCTTACTTTTCCGGCTCAGTAATGGGCATTTCTGTCGCCAGCCTTGGTCTTCTCGGACTTGGTTTCTGGTTCTGGTATTATGGGGGTGACCCAGAAACTGCACAATATATTAATGGGTTTGCTATGGGAGCAAGCTCCATTGCCCTATTTGCCCGTGTAGGTGGAGGTGTATTTACAAAGGCTGCGGATGTAGGGGCTGATCTGGTAGGAAAGATGGAGGCTGGTATACCTGAGGATGACCCTAGAAATCCCGGAGTTATCGCGGATAATGTGGGCGACAATGTAGGCGATATAGCAGGGATGGGGGCAGATATATTTGAATCCTATGTTGGCTCTGTAATTGCTACCATTGCAATTGGAGCAACATTGTCTATTACGCCTGAATTTCTTAATCAATTTCCTGTTTTAAAGGGATTGTCTACAATGGCAATAAAACTGAAATACATGGCAATGCCCATCCTTGTTGTCATGGCAGGATTACTGAGTTCATTTGTGGGTGTATTTTCCATCAAGCTCTTTCAGAAAGGGAATCCCGCTGGTGCACTTAGATATACGACATTTGTGGCAGCCGCTATTTTCGTAATTCTGGCTGCTATTATTACAAATTCTATTGGCATGCCTTGGGGCGCTTTCTGGGCTATCTTTTCAGGGCTACTGTGCGGCATCGCAATTGGCCTTCTGGCAGAATACTATACCTCTGGACCACCGATTAGAACTATTGCTGGTCAATCCGCTACAGGCCCTGCAACCGTAATCATAGCCGGCCTTGCTGTGGGTATGCAATCCACCTATCTTCCTATCCTTGGTATTTGTGCGGCCACATTTGTTGGATTTAAAACCGCAGGAATTTACGGTGTTGGTCTTTCCGCGGTGGGAATGCTGGCAACGGTTGGAGCCACCATGACTGTGGATGCATATGGACCAATAGCAGACAATGCAGGAGGCATATCGGAAATGTCAGGCCTTGGTCCTGAAACCAGAAAGATCACCGATGGCCTTGATGCCCTTGGTAATACTACGGCCGCTATAGGGAAAGGTTTTGCTATAGGTTCCGCAGCGTTGACTGCACTGGCCTTATTTATTGCTTATACCCAGGCAGCAGGTTTAAAAATAATAGATATAAAGAATCCTATGGTAGTAATAGGGGTTTTTATTGGTGGTATAGTACCTATGCTTTGTGCAGCCTTGACAATGACCTCAGTAGGTAAGGCTGCTTTTTCTATTGTGGAAGAAATCCGACGCCAATTCAGGGAAATCCCAGGGCTTCTTGAGGGAAAAGAAGGAGTGAAGCCAGATCCAGCCACCTGTGTATCTATTGCAACAGGGGCAGCCCTTAAAAGAATGGTGGCACCTGGTCTGATTGCTGTTCTTACTCCTGTGGCAGTAGGTTTCCTCTTGGGAAGAGAGACCTTAGGAGGGATGCTTCTGGGTGCAACAGTCATGGGCGCATTTCTCGCCCTTTTTATGGCGAACGGAGGCGGTGCCTGGGATAACGCAAAAAAATACATAGAAGCAGGCAATTTAGGTGGTAAAGGTAGTGATAATCATAAGGCTGCTGTAGTCGGTGATACAGTAGGCGACCCTTTTAAGGACACCGCTGGGCCAGCAATGAATATATTAATAAAATTGATGTCAGTTGTATCTCTTGTAATCGCACCAATACTACCTGTAATTGGTTTGTTTTTAAGATAAAAAATATGATAGGACCTTCAACTTTAAAGCTACCTCATTTAGGAGATAAAGAGTTTTTCCGATTGAGTATCTAATACTTAAAGTAACAGGAGGTAAGAATGTTTAAGATAGGCGATTTGGCAGTGTATCCAGCACACGGTGTTGGGGTTATTGAGAGGATTGAGAATAGAGAAATTTCTGGCTGTCAGGAAAACTTTTTCATCATGAGAATACTTGAAAATAATATGATCATCATGATTCCATCTTCAAACACTAAAAATGTTGGCCTAAGAGAGTTAATAGACCAGACTGAGGTATCAAAGGTTTTCTCGATCCTTAAAAATAGGGATATGTACGTAGATGATAATCAGACCTGGAACAGACGGTATAGGGATTACATGGATAAGATTAAAAGTGGCTCTGTCTTTGAGGTTGCGGAAGTCTATCGCGATTTGAGCACAATAAAGCAGGATAAAGAGCTGTCCTTTGGGGAAAGAAAGATGTTGGATACAGCCCGAAGTCTGCTTGTGAAGGAGATCTCCCTCGCTAAAAACATGAAGGAGGAAGATGTGGAAAGAGATATTCAATCGAATCTCTTTGTGCAAACCCAACAGGATAAAGGATAAAGCTTACGTTAGCAGAGAGTTGTGGTAAACAGTTGGGAGAAAACATTTATCTTTCGTCAACCGTCAGAAGAAATAGATGTAAGGCTTGATAAGTTTCTCTCTGATAATAAGGATGTGAGTTTATCAAGGGCAAGGATTCAAAACCTCATAACGACTGGCGCAGTAACCGTTAATGGTGAAAGAAAGAAACCGAGTTATCAACCAAAACCTGGCGACAGGATAAAGATTTCATATTTACCCAAATCAGCCCCTTTAGAAGTCCCTGAAAATGTCCAGTTTGGCCTTCTTTACGAAGATAATTCAATCTTGGTAGTCAATAAACCTCCAGGCCTGGTGGTTCATCCTTCTGCTGGCCATTATACAGGAACTTTGGTCCATGGCCTTCTCTATAGATGTAGAACTCTTTCTTCCTCTGGCGATCCGATAAGGCCGGGGATTGTTCACAGACTCGATAAAGATACCTCAGGTGTGATGGTAGTAGCGAAAAGTGATAGAGCTCACGATTTTTTATCTAATCAATTCAAAAATAGAGAGATAAAAAAAAGCTATCTTACTATTGTCCATGGTGATGTTGAAAAAAAGAAGGGGATAATAGATTTACCTATCAGTAGACACCCAATAAAAAGAAAAGAGATGAGCGTGTCTCTTTTAAAAGGGAGAGCCGCCATAAGTGAGTGGGAGGTCATATCTGTATTTCCTCTTGGTTTTTCACTTTTAAGGATAAGCCTCCATACTGGTAGAACTCACCAAATACGAGTTCATATGGCATATATGGGTTACCCAGTGGTAGGGGACGTTGTATATGGATATGGGAAAAAATGGTGGAATCAAAAATCTTTGACAATGAAAAAAACACTGACTTTAGTAAAAAGGCAGATGCTCCATGCAGAAATATTAGGGTTTGTTCATCCTGATTCATTACAATACGTAGAATTTGAGGCCCCTCTTCCAACAGATATGGATTGTCTTTTAAAATGGCTCAATAAGAATCAAATGGCATAAATGCTATAACGTGTAACGTGTAAAATCCCTTGACATAGAGGTATTAGAGATTTATTATTATAAATATTATATAATACATCCACAAGAAATGCATTCCTCGCTAAATTAAGCTATTAAATTTTTCATCAATTAAGGTCTGCTTATAATCAGCTCTTACAAATAGTTTTCAGGAATACAATGGTATAGTAAAGTACCTCATGTGAGGTGAAAGCTTTATCTCTCTTTTTGCTGGGAGAGCTAAAAAAGAGGGAAAAAAGTGAAATAAATATATTTTGCAGATTTATAGAGGTATAGAAAGAGATGAACTTAGTTGAGCTTAAAGGTAAAAATATAAGTGAACTGATAGATGTAGCGAAAACATTTAAAATTGTTGGTGCTACAGGTATGCGAAAACAGGACCTTATTTTCTCTATTTTGCAGGCCCAGACAGAACAAAATGGTGTTATCTACGGAGAAGGGGTCTTGGAAATCTTACCAGATGGTTTTGGTTTTCTTCGCTCACCTGATTCTAACTATCTTCCCGGTCCTGACGATATGTATGTTTCACCATCTCAGATCAGACGATTTGCTTTAAAGACAGGAGATACTGTTTCAGGCCAGATAAGACCACCAAAGGATGGAGAAAGATACTTTGCTTTGCTAAAAGTCGAAAATATCAATTATGAAGATCCAGAAGTAGCTGCAGATAAGATACTTTTTGATAATATGACCCCTCTTTACCCAACAGAACGAATACAATTAGAAACTGATCCTGATAATCTCTCAACGAGGATTATGGATCTAATGACACCAATAGGGAAAGGACAAAGAGGACTGATCGTCTCTCCACCGAGAACGGGAAAGACAATGCTTCTTAAAGATATTGCTAACGCTGTGACCAAAAATGATAGGAACATACATAAAATAGTCCTTTTAATTGATGAGAGACCCGAGGAAGTTACTGATATGGCGCGCTCTGTGGAAGCTGAGGTTATTAGTTCTACATTTGATGAACCTCCGCAACGCCATGTGCAAGTAGCTGAGATGGTTTTAGAAAAATCCAAAAGATTAATTGAGCACAAAAAAGATGTTCTTATACTCTTAGACAGTATCACTCGCCTTGCCAGGGCATACAACACTGTAGTGCCACCGAGTGGTAAAATTTTGTCTGGAGGTGTTGATTCAAATGCCCTTCATCGGCCCAAGAGATTTTTTGGAGCTGCCAGGAACCTTGAAGAGGGAGGAAGCCTCACCATAATTGCCACTGCCCTTATCGATACAGGAAGCAGAATGGATGAGGTAATTTTCGAAGAGTTCAAAGGTACAGGCAATATGGAGGTAAATCTTGACAGGAAATTGAGCGATAGGCGGATATTCCCTGCCCTTGACATCAATCGTTCAGGAACAAGGAAGGAGGAACTCTTGATTGAGCAAGAAGATCTTAATCGAATTTGGATTCTACGTAAACTCCTTGCCCCTCTTGCTCCAGTTGATAGTATGGAATTCCTAATAGAAAAAATGAAAGGAACGAAAAACAATAAAGAGTTTTTAGCTTCAATGAATCAATGATTTATTGTTTTTGTGTTTGCCGAGTGTATTGCCTTACCTTTAGGCACGTATAACGTCTAATTTTAATAAATGGAGATCAGCAGCATGAAAAAAGATATTCACCCAACCTTTCAAAAGGCAACTGTTCATTGCGCCTGCGGTAACGAATTTGAAACCTTTTCTACTGCTAAAGAGATTAAGGTGGAGATATGTTCTCAATGTCATCCTCTCTTTACTGGCCAACAAAAAATTGTCGATACTAAGGGGCGTATTGAAAGATTCAGACGTAAGTACCAGAATATTGGGGAAAATAACATGGGTAGTAAAAAGAAGAAATAAGAGAATAATTGATTATGTTCCCCCAAATTGAAGAAGCAGAAAGACGGCTTAGCACTTTGGAGTATGAATTGAGTAGGCAGGAGGTTATTCAGCAACAAAGCCTCTACCAGAAATATTTAAAAGAGCATGTGAGTCTCCAACCCATAGTAGATGCCTTCCGCAAGTATAAAGCCGTAAAAGAAAAGATTAAAGACACGAAAAGCCTTCTTGATGATCCTGACAGAGAGTTAAGGGGACTCGCTCGAAAAGAAATAGACAACTTGAGGGCTACCTTAGCGAAACTGGAACGCGAAATAGGGCTTTTGCTCCTCCCCGAGGACCCAAATGATGAGAAAAACAGTATTCTTGAAATAAGAGCAGGCACTGGAGGAGAAGAGGCAGCCCTATTTGTTGCAGATCTATTTAGGATGTATGGCTATTACATAGAGAGTAAAGGCTGGAAAATCAATATTCTAAGCCAAAATCCTACAGGTCTGGGTGGTTTTAAGGAACTCATTACATTAATAGAGGGGCAAAGAGTACATAGCTGGCTTAAATATGAGAGTGGAGTTCATAGGGTCCAAAGGATACCCGAGACAGAGTCAAAAGGCCGAATACATACTTCAGCTGTTACTGTAGCTGTGCTGCCTGAGGCGGAAGAGGTTGATGTATCAATTGACCCAGCTGATCTCAGGATAGATGTGTATAGATCCTCAGGTCCAGGAGGTCAGAGCGTTAATACTACAGATTCAGCTGTGAGAATTACACATATTCCTACTGGATCTGTGGTCTCTTGTCAGGATGAAAAATCCCAGCACAAAAATAAGGCAAAAGCCATGAAGGTCCTCAGGTCTCGATTGCTGGACCTTCAACAGGCAGAACAGCGATCAAAAATATCTGAGGAGCGCAAACATATGGTGGGTTCAGGCGATAGGAGTGAACGGATCAGGACTTATAATTTCCCTCAAGGGAGAGTAACCGACCATAGAATAGGGTTGACGATCTATAGACTTGAAGATATTCTGCGTGGTGAACTTGATCTCATTTTGCGTCCACTCATTGTTCATTTTCAGGCCGAGTCCGAGAAGAGTCAAGCAAAACAACTCCTATGACTCAAAAAAACTGGGCTATCCAGGGAATCTTGAATGTAGCCACAGAGTTTCTCAGAGATAAAGGGATAGAGAGCCCTCGCCTTTGTGCCGAAGTCCTGTTATCCCATCAACTAAAGAAAAAAAGAGTTGAACTCTACCTTGAATTCGATCAGCCATTAAATCCTTTAGAGATAGCTGGTTATCGCTCCCTTATTAGAAGACGCTTAAAAAGAGAACCCCTCCAATATATTATCGGGCATCAGGAATTTTGGTCTCTTGACTTTTTAGTGAGCCCAGCGGTTTTGATTCCAAGACCAGAGACGGAACTTCTCGTTGAAGAGGCACTCAAGCTCGGAGAGAGGAATCTTTTCTCAGATAGTTGCCACCCAAAAATATTAGATTTAGGTACTGGATCTGGAGTAATAGCAATATCTTTGGCAAAAGAAATTCAAAATGCTACCATATGGGCGAGCGACATCTCTTTTGAGGCCCTGGCTTTGGCCAAAGATAACGCACAACATCATAACCTTAACAGTAGAATAACATTCTGCCAAGGTGATCTCTGGCAGCCATTCTCTAACTCCTCTGTTAGCTTTGATATGATCATATCTAACCCCCCTTATATTCCTTCTGAGGCGTTTAAGACGCTGCCCCCGGAGGTGCGTTATTATGAGCCTCGAGTTGCCCTTGACGGACATGAAAATGGTATGCACTTTATTAAAAGAATAATTGAAGGAAGTGAAATGTATCTAAAACCTGGTGGATGGCTTCTGATAGAAATGGATCCGAATCAGACAGAAAGAGCATTACATTGTATAGATTTAACCCAGTCTTTTAGTTATAAAGAACGACGTATGGATTACCGAAAAAAATATCGACTGGTAATGGCTCAAAAAAGGGTCGATGTTGTCTCCAAATAGTGGGGAAGATAATTTATTCACCGAGCTTCGTATAGGGGAGCATCAGTAATGGGTAAGCAGAAATTAGTGCCTAGTTCATTACCTGAAAACAAGATACCGTTGTTCCTTTTAGAACCTTGACCCAAATCCGCCTCAGACGGATAAATCTTAAGATATTAGGTTATGGAGACATCTAGCGCAAAAGGTAACAGTAAAAGGTATGGATAAAATTATTGTCGAGGGAGGTGTTCCACTTAAAGGAGAGGTAACAATTAGCGGCTCTAAGAATGCCGCTTTACCAATACTGTCAGCCTGTCTCCTGACAGGCGGGTGGCATACATTAGATAACATCCCAAAATTAAAAGATATCTGGACTATAAAGGAAATCCTGTCTAATCTCGGAGTTGTCTTCGAGGAAAATAGTCAATCTCTCAAGGTAAACACAGATAACCTTAGTAGCCATGTTGCCCCCTATACATTAGTCAAGACAATGCGGGCCTCTATACTTGCGTTAGGCCCGCTTTTGTCTAGGTTGGGAAAGGCAAAAATTTCCCTTCCTGGTGGTTGTGCTATAGGTGCTCGACCAATAGACTTGCATCTAAAGGGCTTGTCTTTAATGGGAGCCGATATCAATTTGGAACATGGATATGTGGTTGCCAATGCTGATAAACTCCGGGGGGCTGATATATTTTTTGATATATCTACAGTTACTGGAACCGAAAACTTAATGATGGCTGCTGTTAAAGCAGATGGAGTTACCACGTTACATAATGCTGCTAAAGAACCAGAGGTTATTGATCTGGCTACTATGCTAAAGGCGATGGGAGCAAGAATCAATGGAGCAGGCACTAATACCGTGACCATTACCGGGGTAAATGAATTACATCCTGTTAAATATACTATTATACCTGACCGGATTGAGGTTGGTACATTTTTAATCGCTGCAGCTATAACAAAAGGAGAAATAAGGATAAAAGGCTGCAATGAAGACCATATAGAAGCCATTATAGAAAAACTTCTTGAGACAGGTACAGAAATAAAAAAAGAAGGAAAAGGTCTTATTGCTATAGGCCATGATAAAATTAAAAGTGTAGATATAAAAACCATGCAATTTCCTGGATTTCCTACAGATATGCAAGCCCAATTTATGACACTGATGAGCATTGCCGATGGATGGAGCATAATTAGAGAGACCATATTTGAAAATAGATTCATGCATGTCAGTGAATTAAGGAGGATGGGAGCAGATATCGAGATCAATGGTGGCCAGGCCCTGGTTCGGGGCAAAAGCAATTTATCAGGAGCCCAGGTTATGGCAACTGATTTAAGGGCAAGTGCATCCCTTGTTCTTGCCGGTCTAGTAGCAAAAGGAAGGACAGAGATCTCAAGGGTATATCATCTTGACAGGGGTTATCAAGACCTCGATCTGAAGTTGTCCCTTCTTGGTTCAAAAATTTGGCGTGAAAAGCAATAGTGTTTATTGTGTTCATCAAGTTTGTTGTGTTTATTGTGTCCTTAGTGCTTCGATTCGCAAATACTATAACGTATTCTAATGAGTATAATCTTTGCGATTGTCTTCGACCTTGAGCGACTCGACATGAGCTCGTCGACATGTCTCAGACCGGAGGGCTCACTCGGTTCGGCCTAGCTCGTCGCGGGCAGCACTTAGTCCCGAGTAAATAAATACGTCATCGAATTTATGAATCGAGGGGCTTAGTTTTGAGGCAAGAACAGGCTTGACTTCTCTATTTCACTTTTAACACAGACATGAGCGTTTTCAAGATATCTTCCTTTCCTACAATCCCAACTAATTTCTCCTTATCAACGACAGGAAGGGTGTGGAATTTTTTGTCAACCATGATAGTGGCAACCTCCTCAATACTCATCTCAGGCGTGACAGTAAACGGATTTGGAGTCATGGCATGGACCACGGTAGTGGCTGAGATCTTCTGAGCCTCTTTTTCGATATGCTTCATAGAGGTCAAGGGAATGAACCCATCCAAAAGAGTAAAAACCGAGGGGATTGGAAATCTTTTTTGCTGAGTGATCAGGTCACTCTGGCAAAGGATTCCCACCATTTTCCCAGTTCCATCCACCACGGGAACGCCGTTGATACGTTTTTCTAAAAGGAGCTTTGCAGCATGAGCAATCTCCATCTCAGGCGAGACAGTAATCAGCTCTTTTGTCATAATATCCTTTACCTTGAGCATTAAATCACCTCACTTTCATTCAGGGAGAAAATTGGGCCGTCTACGTCTGCCAAAACGTCGGAACGCATTCCCTGCGCTTCCGGCGTGGGTGTTCTCCATCCTTCAGTAG
>DATKWM010000026.1:0-2412 GCA_035529575.1 Desulfatiglandales bacterium | reverse complement strand
ATTCCAGCACAAAAGGCCCGACCATTTCCCTTAATTATTATTACCCTGATTTCTTTATCCTGCTCCATATTAAGTAAGGCCTTGTCGAGTTCTGCTGCCAGGGTAGTGGTAAATGTATTGAGCTGATCAGGCCTGTTGAGGGTTATAATTCCAACGTGGTTTTTCTTTTCTACAATAATAGTTTCAAAAGCCATCTCTCCTCCTTGTATAATGATCATTTATAGTACCTAAATTGATCGGTTCTGGGTTCAAAGTTCACAGTTCAAGGTTGTAAAGGCATTGTGCCACAATTCATTGCGGCCTGTTTCCAGACAGTTGTAACAATCACCCAATGGGTGAAATGATATGCGTTGCTGGATACCCTATAACTCCTTGTAAGTTGGGAGGTTGATATTGCTTAACCCTGCACCTTGAACCGTGAACTGCTTAACCCAAGTTAAGGCTACCTATGATCTGATTGATATTGCTGACCTTTTCTCTTACACAGTAATCAGTAAGGTCCTGCACTATTTCGATTGCTGCCTTTGGATTAATGAAGTTTGCTGTGCCTACTTGGATGGCACTTGCCCCAACAATAATAAATTCGAGGGCATCCTGGTAATCCATAATGCCACCCACGCCGATCACAGGAATTTTTACATTTGTAACAACCTTATGAACGAGATAGAGGGCCATCGGTTTAATGGCAGGTCCAGAAAGTCCTCCTATTATATTTGTTAGTTTGGGTTGTCTGGTAGCTACATCTACAGCCATACCAAGAAATGTATTTGTGACTGATATGGCCTGTGCACCGGCAGATTCTACTGCCCTAGCTATACTGGCTATATCTGTTACATTGGGTGTTAATTTGACAATAACAGGTTTGGTTGTATTTTTTACTACCTGATCCGTTACCCTTGCTGCAGTATCTGGATCTGTTCCAAAGGCCATTCCCCCTTTCTCGACATTAGGGCACGATATATTTATCTCTATAGCAGCAATCCTGTCAACATTTTCTATCCTTTTGGCCATCTCAGCATATTCCTTAATGGAATGGCTGTATATATTGGTGATGATGGGGGTTTTAATGTTAACAAGGGATGGGAGTTTTTCTTCTATGAAGGTCTCTATACCAATATTAGCGAGCCCGATTGCATTTAAGAGACCACACGGTGTCTCTATAATCCTCGGAGGTGGATTGCCAGGCATTGGTTGTAGGGATAGGCCCTTGACAATTATGGCACCCAGAAGGGAGGGATCATAAAAAGGGATCAATTCATTCGCATAGCCAAAGGTTCCAGAGGCGGTAATAACTGGATTCTTTATCTTTAAGCCACCTATAGTTACTGATAAGTCAGGCTGAGAAACCATTTACATAACCTGCCAGTCAATCATTTCGGATGAAAACACAGGTCCGTCCTGACACACATAATAATATGGTTTGTTTTTGTTATTATTCGCCTTAACAGCGCAACCCTGGCATATTCCGAGACCACAAGCCATACGGCCTTCCAAGGAGACATAACACCTTAGATTGGAGGTAATAGCAATTTGAGCAACTTTTTTTAGCATAGGAATTGGACCACATGCGTAAATTGTTGATAGTTGATTCAATTCTTGACGTAGATACTCATCCAATAGGTCAGTGACAAGCCCTGTGATACCCAATGAGCCGTCCTCTGTTGTGAGAGAAAGATCAATATTCAAATCTTTTAGTTCATTGATAAGAATAACCTCCTGAGATGTGCTAAAACCAAGAAACATTGTAATTTTCTGTTTCTGAACTTTATGTAAAGACTGAGCTAAGAAAAATAGGGGTGCTACCCCCATGCCACCAGCTATAAGCAAGGTTTTTTTATGTGGCTTGGAAATAGTGAAACCGTTTCCCAATGGCCCGAGCACTGAAATAGAATCATCTTTTTTTAAACAAGATAGAAGCAGTGTTCCCTTTCCAACTATCTTATAGAGGAGCATCAACTGATTGTTATCCTGAATCCTGTGTATTGAAAAGGGCCTTCGTAAAAGTGGGTCTTTTGTGGTTCTGCCTAAATGGACCATCAAAAATTGACCCGGCTTAGCAAGTGAGGCCAGATTTGCGGACCGAAATCCCATAAGCCAGGTGTCTTTTCCTATCTGACGATTAAATTTTATGGATACTGTTTCTTCTAACACCTCGTTCATAAAAAAACTCGAAACTTTTAAAAAATGTTGATTTGAGAGAAATAGGGAATACTCAACCTGAGAGCTTTGCATAACTCATATTTCCTTAAAGAGGATGGGCTTTTCTTCAGTTCCAAGGCTCCCGGGCTGGTCTTTTCAGCAACTTATCTATGGGGGAGTTTTGCCCCCTCCGCATTGCCCCGATAAATCGGGGCCTGCGGTTTCCCCCACTGATAAGTTGCGAAAAGACAGCGCCCTTCGACTCGGCCGAGC
>DATKWM010000025.1:0-61584 GCA_035529575.1 Desulfatiglandales bacterium | reverse complement strand
GTCAGAGGAGAACATCAGACAGGAAGAGATTTTACCCTCCCCTTAAGAGAATATGCTCACAGGATTGGGGTTCGATTTGTTGAGAGAATATTCATTACCAAGGTTTTTATATCTAAGAACCGAATAGCGGCAGCCACTGGGATTACATATGATGGGAGCTTTTTGACCTTTGTCACAACCTGCGTAATATTGGCTACCGGAGGATTTGCTCAGGTTTATCTGCATAACAATAATGCAGCAGGGATGACTGGGGATGGCCACGCTTTGGCCTATGCGCTTGGCATACCACTCAAGGATATGGAATTTATTCAATTTTATCCCACAGCCTTGGGTGCTCTGGGCAGCAGACTATTTCTCTACGAGGCCTTTATTTTACAGGCCGGTGCTGTGCTCAGAAATGATAGGGGCGATGACATAATTGCGAAATATAGCCTAAACGACCCCATGGTCATGACAAGGGATCGACTCACTCGGGCTATCATGCATGAGATCCTTGAGAGTCGGGATGTGGATGGAGGGGCTCTTATAGACCTTAGTGCGGTACCCGATGAAAAGTTAAACCGCTTGCTTCACCTGCTTCCTTCTTTGAAACTATCAAAGAAAAGAAAATTCGTTGTTTCTCCGACGGCCCACTTCTGCATGGGTGGCATCATTATAGATGAGAGTGCAGAAACCTCGATTCCCGGTCTGTTCGCTGCAGGTGAGGTATGTGCTGGTATTCATGGTGGCAACCGACTCGGCGGAAATGCCCTTACCGAGGTTTTTACCATAGGCGGGATTGCGGGAAGAATGGCGGCGATCAAAGCAGGGGAAATCGGACGACCGGATTTTCCTACGACGCAAGTGGCTGAAGAAAAGACACGTCTCGAATATCTATTAACATCGGGGAATAGAGACGCCAGAGGGCTTCGTAAGGATCTTAAGCAGTTAATGTGGGATAAGGCAGGAATAATTCGGGAAAAATCGGGTTTGCAAGAGGCTGTTAGGAAAATTGAAGGGCTTACCGCGGACCTACCAAGAGTTCAAATAAGAGATGGCAGGGGACTAATAAAATACCTGGAATTATGTAATATGTTACTACTAAGTGAAATGGTGTGCCGGGCTGCACTTTTAAGGACTGAGAGTCGAGGCGCGCACTATCGCACCGACTATCCAGATGAGAATAACAAAAACTGGCTAAAGAATATCCTTATACATAAGAAGGATTCAGATATAAGCCTTGATGCTGTCAAGGTATCCATGGGGCCTGTGATCCCTTAGTGCATTGTTTTGATCAAATTCTTTGACAAAACTGAGAAATTTTATTAGGCACAATAGATCGCACTAATTTTAATAGCAGAAGTGACATTAAACCAGAAGGAGGTAGGTCATGGAGCAGTCGCAAGAATTTCCAAAAGCCGGCTTTGAATATCAGCTCATATTAAAACATATATTGGAGCACACAGCAAAGATGCGACCTGAAGGTGAAATTGTCTACAGAGATCATTTTCGCGAGAACTATGCCCAGCTTTATGAAAGATGCCAGCGTCTGTCAAATGCCCTTAAAGGATTGGGGGTAAAGGAAGGCTCGAAGGTCATTTGCTTTGAATGGAATACACACCGCTTCCTTGAGACATATTTCGCCGTACCTTGTATGGGAGCTATGGTGCATATGGGGAATCCACTTTTGACTCCGGAACAGATGGTCTATCTCATAAATCGGGCAGAGGACGATGTAATTATCTTTAACAAAGATTTCACTTCAATAATTGAGTCAATTAGCGGCAAATTAACAACAGTTAAGCATTACATAGTATTAGCAGATGATGAAAAACTACCGAAGACAACACTACATCCGATTTCAGAGTATGAGGGATTGTTACGCGCTGCATCGCCACATTATGAGTATCCTGATCTCAACGAGGATACTGTGGCATCATTAAGTAATACAACCGGTACGACCGGAGATCCAAAGATATGCTTCTTTACTCATCGACAGCATATAATGCACACGCTTATCTGGTCAAATATGCTCCTGGGTTTTTCAGGGGAAAGAGGATTAGATCCGCGCCGTGACATTACAATACAGCTTGTGCCTATGTTTCATGCTCATGGCTGGGGTGTTCCGTATATGGCGACATTTCTTGGATGCAAACAAGTTTATCCTGGCAGATTCGATCCGAAGATATTTTTAGAAATGCTAAAAAAAGAAAAACACCCTCAACAGGGCGGTTATATGGCATGTGTTGCTACAATGCTTAACATGATTATTTCCCATCCAGAGGTTGAGCAATATAAAGAATATTTTAAGGGACTTATCTATGAAGGTGGAGGAATGCGACTTAACACCATGCTTGCCAAAAAGGCAAAAGAACTTGGTATGGATATCTGCTCTGGATGGGGTATGACAGAAGTATATACAAAGGTGGGCCTTCAATATCTAAAACCTCACATGTTTAGTTGGCCGGAGGATAAAAAGATAGAGTTTCTCAGTGGAACAGGCATAGCCCCTCCATTTGTGGAGCAGAGGGTAATAGATGAACACGGCAATGATGTTGCCAGAGATGGAAAGGCGGTTGGCGAGATTGTGCTCAGAGCCCCATGGCTCACAATGGGCTACTACAAGGACTCCGAGAAATCAAAAGAGCTGTGGCGAGATGGATGGATGCACAGTGGTGATATGGCAGCGATAGACAAGGAAGAGAGTGTATTGATTATTGACCGGTCTAAGGATGTAATTAAAAGTGGTGGGGAATGGATTTCAAGTTTAACCCTGGAGAACTTGATCAACATGCATACAAAGGTCCAGGAAGTTGCAGTTTTTGGGGCACAATCCGAGAAGTGGGGAGAACGCCCGGTAGTTTTATTAGTTCCGAAAGATGAATACAAAGGGAAGATTTCCGAGGCGGAGTTGAAGGAGCACATGACACAGTATGTGAAAGAGGGCAAGATATTAAAGTGGTGGATACCAGAAAGATTTATCTTTGTAGATGAAATACCTCGAACAAGCGTTGGTAAATTCGATAAAAAGGCGATACGATCAACGTATGGGGATGTATTGGAGGGAAAAGAGTAGGAAAAGATTTATCTTCCTTGAAATGCATTTACCAGGTCTTTCCTTGACAATTGTAATCCCAACAAGCCCTTCCACTCCTCTTTCCAAATAAGTTTCTGTGTAAGAAACACTGTTACAAAAAGTGCTGTGCCTATGAAATCAGTGTAGAGAGAAGGAAGGAGGAGCAAAAAAGTAGCAGCACCCATAAAGATCCACTCAATTAAATTTGTGCGGTGAAAGAGATAGGCCTCCAAAAAAGAGGTAAAGGCGATAAGCCCAAGGGTGGAAAAAACTATGGTCCTGACAACCTCACAAAAAGGGCCATCCAAGAGAAGTGGCTGATAGGCCATGTTTAGGGCGGAAAAAGAGGGGTAATTCTTTTACGTTAAAAATTTTTTACCATCTCTATCAGATATGATGTAATTGTATTAACGATAATCTTTCCTTTTTCAGGTGTGGCAGACAAAGGATCTCCCATGATTCCAGATTCTGTCAAACTTTTGGCCTTGTCATAAAGAGTAATCTCCACCCCTTTAAATTCAACAGGGCCAAGAGTTGATTTCGCTGTAAAATGAGGTTTTTTTGATTTGACATATTCAGCCTTTGCCCTTTTCATATCTACCGTATCAGGATGGAGATAAAGCATCACCGAGGTCATTAATTCTCCAGCATGTTTGAAGGTATTTTCTTTTAGCTTCGGAATATCTTTTGCGAGGGAGTTGGCGATCTTCCATATCTCCACCATGGCAATTTGCACCTCGTGGCTCATTATAAATTCCCTGGAAACAACGTCCACTGCTGGCGAATTCCCTCTATGGCCATTGATAAAAATGAATTTCTTGAAACCATGATGAATCAGGCTGGATATATATTCTCTTAATACCTGCGTGAGGGTCTCTATCTTTAATGATACTGTTCCTGAAAACTCAAGAAACCATTCTGAGTATCCCACGGGTAAGGTAGGACCAACAAGGCAATCTGTTTTTTTGGCTACCGCTTGTGCTATAGCCTCTGCTACATATGTATCCACCCCGATAGGGAGATGGATTCCCTCCTGCTCTGTTGAGCCGAGGGGTATAAGGATGATTTTATCTCCCCTCTCCATCTCATGTACCTCAGTCCATGTATAGTCAGCAAATTGATATCGTTTCATGGATAGCCCCCAAATACTTAAAGTTGCGTATTTGCCGTTCTTACCCTATTGAAGGGTTAACTCCACAGTATCAGGAGCTAACCCTTTTTTTATCCTTTAATAAGTCTTGGAATCATCATGTGGTGGTGCGGACAAATTGATATAGGATTTTGGTAGGCGCAGCCCGCAAAGGCCACAATATACTTTCTTATATCAGCAAAAGCGATAATTTCGTCCACATAGCCCCTATTGGCACAATAGATTGGTCTGGATTTATCATAGTACTCCTGTGCCAGGGCATTCATTTTGTCAATGACTGGCTGAAGTGAACGTCCGGCATCCTTTTCCTTGACCAATCTCCTTGAAAATGAGGCAGCAGAGGCCGTTTCACCATGCATGACGTAAATTTCTGTTGTTGGTGTCCCCAGAGTAAAGGCATTATGGTTATTGGCTGTTGGTCCTCCCATGATGTAATGGGCAGCTGCTGTTCCTTTTCTCAAAATGATGCAGATTTGAGGGACATCAGTTTGCTCTATGGAGTATATCAGAGACTGTCCAAGGCCAAGCAGTTCAGCCTTCTCTGCAATATCCCCCACGTCAATTCCAGATGTATCCTGAAACCAGACGATAGGAACCCTGTCACGGCCACAATGGGTGACGAATTCATTCATCTTGATCAAACCTTGACGATAAAGCTTCCCACCAATGCCAGGGTAGGGTGCATATTCAGGGTAGTTTTGACCCAAAAATCCCTGATTATTCCCTATAAAGCCTATCAGAAGACCATCAATCTTTGCAAGTCCGGTATAGACCTCTGGGCCATAGTCTGGCCTGAATTCCATGTGTTCGCTGTTGTCAAAGATACGGGCCAGCATTTCTTTAAAGTTATAACTCCTCTTCTGAGCAAAGGCCACGATACTGTTGATATCCTCACCTGGAAATTTGGGTTCTTTCGGTTTATCAACGCGGAAAAAATTAGGGTCATAAGCTGGGCACATATCCATGTATTTTTTCAGGGCATCAAGGACCTCGAACTCAGTATCATAGACCTCTTTAAAAAAGCCTGTCTCATTATGATGTATAGGAACGCTGCCCGGGGGCACCTGCTTGAAATGGCGCGTTGCCTCAATAAGCTGTTCAGCGCCTTCTTCGTCGAAATAACCTTTTGGGCTCATACCACCTACAATACCGCCACCACCTACAGCGATGTTAGCATCTTTATGTGCCAGAAGGATAGTGGGGCTGATGCCTTGATATCCCCCACCAGCTGGGTTTGTTCCATAAATACCTGCTAAAATTGGAACACCCAACTTTTCAAGTTCCGCATGGCGGAAAAATGTGGTACCATTTCCTCTTCGGTTGGCATAAACCTCTTCCTGCTCTGTGAGTTTTACACCACTGCAATTTACAATCCACACCAGGGGAACATGAAGTCTTTTTGCCATGTCCGTGACCCTGAGTTGGTTATCTGCCTGTCCGGCAATCCAGGCCCCTGCCATTACCTTGTTGTCAAAACCAATAACAACGGCCCATTTGCCGTTGATCTTGGCAAGCCCATCAATCACACCGGTTGTGCCCTCCTCGTTAAACAAGGGATTATAAAGTGTATGAAGCGGACACCAGGTTCCAGGGTCGACAAGGTGCTCTATTCTTTCCCAGACTGTTGTCTGACCTCTCTGTTTGATTTTTTCGGCCGGTATACCTGCATTTTTTACGGCCTCAATAGCATGGGCAACATCTTTTTCCACTTCATTTATTTGTGCTACGTTTTCCTTTGCGCTCTCCTTTTGACTATCGGAAAGAGCTTTACCAAATGGTGTCATTTTTTCAAAATAAGGTCTCATTTTTACCTCCTATTATTTAAATGCCTAAGATAACAAAACCTTGTGCCAACTCCCCTCGGCGTGCTGTGCGCTCAAGCTCATTGAGAAAGGCGATACGTTTATAGTTTCGGTCTTAGGGTCGTTGTAACCGGACCCAAGAGTTGAAATAAAAATTTATATCTCAGTAAATTCAGTAAGAGATTTAAAGTTTTTTGACGGCACTTTTTTTCTATCAGTTTAACGCGCTAAGTTCAATCAGGTATTTTACCCAAACGTAAGGAAACCACACCCATTTGCAGATGGGAGTTGTTATATTTTGTGCCTATTCCCTATATCTATTAGGTTTAAATACCTACAGAGAACATCTGCTCATTGCTATTGACAATTTGAGATTGTTAAATAATAATCGTAACTACTCAGGTTGTTAGGTTCACGCCTGAACTTTGAACCTAAGTGGTAACTAATAATCCAGCAAATAAGCTCCCAGCTTTGCCGGGGAGCTCCAATGAATTTTACCATGTAAGACCGAAGAAATAAAACCTCCCATATACATCATCAACATTCAAATATGAGAGGTTTAAAATGAAAACCTGCCAATGCATACATTATATGAGATGGGAATGCAAGTATCATGTTGTTACACCTAAAAAATGTAGGAAAAAATATATTTGGGGTATTACAAGAACAGCGTAGAAATATATATTTCATTAACTATCCAAACAGAAGAAATAAAACATAGAAGAGGGGCAGAGAATTAACTTGTTTTTAAGAGCATATGGTGCGAAAGATACCTGTTGAATGGTATGTTTATGAATATTTTGATGATAGCGATGTTGTTCCGCTATTAAAAACATGGATAATGCATTGGTAATGTTCGAAAGTTGAGGAATTGTCTATTGGTTGTCAAGCTGTCTCTATTTTTCCTTGATCTATTCCAAAGTATGGTCTAAGATGGTGTATACTGTGACTGAATTTTAACACAGAGTACAAAGTGATTTCATACATCTAGGATCTAGTAGAAAGTATTTGGCAGCTGGTCCGTCTAAAGGACAGTCAACTTAATGCAACAACCGCGCTGAAAAGGGTCACGGTCTGTGCATGAGGAGCAAACTTGGTTGGCTACTACGCGTTTGACCATTAACCTCAGAAAAATAACACAAAATGCACGTGAAATGCTTGCCATCTGCCGCCCATTCGGTTTGGAGATAGTCGGTGTAACAAAAGGGGTTTGAGGTCTGCCGGCGGTCGCGCGGGCAATAATCGCTGGAGGCATCCAGACCCTTGGTGAATCGCGACTAGACAACATTGCCCGAATGCGGGATGCTGGCATTCACGTTCCGATAGTCCTTCTTCGCTCTCCAGTACCTAGTGAGATTTCCCAATGTATCGCTCTTGCAGACGCAAGCTTGAACGCAGATCTCGGCGTACTTCAGGCTCTCTCTTTAGAGGCTAAAAGAGCAGGTAAGCGCCATGAGGTGATAATAATGATTGACCTCGATACGGGCCGCGAAGGATTCGCCCATGAAGCAGTGCCGGGCGTATGCCGTGAGGTCAAGCCCATGCATGGATTGAACGTCAACGGACTTGTATCTATTTCCCCTTCGGAAGCGAAGGCAGCTTCCATATGGCAGCGCAGGAGCGCCTCGTTGGCTTAGCAAAAAGAATCGAGAGAGAGTGCGGCATTGCGCTTCGGATCATTTCCGGGGGATCGACCAATGTCTTTCGCAGTCTCACGCTTGAAGGCAAACATATCTCGGAGGTCAACCAACTTCGGATCGGCACAGCGATCCTGCTCGGCATCTCGTCATCCATTGAGCCGATCCCTATTGTGGGTTTCCACCATGACACATTTGTCCTGAAAACTGAGCTCATTGAGGTCAAGCAACGTGACAGATTGATGGGTATCCTCTCGCTCGGCCAACTCGACACTGAGCCGGAATACCTTTTCCCCACCTCGCCAGGTGTGACAGTTGTTAGCTCAAGCATCGACCACACGATAGTCGATCTCACAGAGTCGCTGCAGTCACCCCCCCCGTGCCGGTGATAACATTTCCTTTCAACTTGGCTACTATGCGCTCACCCGCCTGATGGTCTCTCCTTACGTGCAGGTCGAATATCGTTAAATGGTGCCTATTCATGAAATCCCATAGTACACTATTTAGTTTCCAATTCAGAAATGAGTTATTTTTCGCAAGGTTAAAGAAATCAAGGAATCACCGTTTTATTCTATCCCCATCTATCACCTACAACGGATTCGTAGACCATATTTGATAACGTAACTATATCAAAGAACGGCAATCCAACTGCTTTCCGTATGGCTGCAGCGAAGGGAGGTAAATCTGTACATTCCAGAACGATTGCCCCAACATTTCGATTCTCCTCGACCAACTTTTTTGCAACATTGACAACTTCTCTTTGGAATTTAACGACATCCAGAACAGCATTTGGATCAGAACGAATCTTTGAAAACTCTTCCGTGTTTTCAACGCCTAGAATACATAGAGGTATCTTCTTAGTGATTCCCGCTTTCTCCAGATGCTCCTCTGTTAGATGCTCCTTATCCGCGGTGATAATACCAACTTTCTGACCTTTTTTTAGCATCTGATGCACGAGTTGGACTTGGATCAAGCTAGGAGCCTGTCGGACTTTATCAACCTAAGCTCTTTGTAATTTTGAAACAATTAATAAAATTTTTGCATACAGCCTTGATTTTATCCTTGTTATTTTATCTCTTTTATGCTAATTTTGCTATTAAATCAATATGTTAAATAGATCCCAACTTAATAACTATTCCATTATAAGTAGAGAATAAGATATGACTCCAAGATTTGCTCAATGCGATCGAGATACACTTTATTTAATGCCTCCCTCTATACAAGACTGGCTCCCTGAAAATCACCTGGCCCGTTTTGTGGTAGATATCGTTTCCCAACTTGACTTATGGCCTTTGGAAAATGCCTATGCGGGCCGAGGCTCTGATGCTTATCCTCCCAGAATGCTTCTGGCTCTATTGTTTTACGGCTATGCCACTGGGGTATTCTCCAGTCGTAAGCTGGAAGCAGCCACCTATGACTCCGTGGCTTTCCGTTATATTACAGCAAATACGCATCCTGACCACGACACCATAGCCAATTTCCGCAAGCGCTTCCTTGAAGAGTTAAAGGCCTTGTTTGCCCAGATCCTGACGATCGCCCACACGATGGGCGTATTGAATCTGGGCAAAGTAAGTCTTGACGGAACCAAGGTCAAGGCCAATGCCTCCAAACATAAGGCCCTGAGTTGGGACCACGCCTGTAAACTTGAAAAACAAATTCATGCTGAAGTAGACGCCCTTCTTCGTCAGGCTGAGGAAGCTGACAGGGAGGATCTCCCTGATGGGATGAGTATCCCTGACGAACTGGCCAGAAGAGAGAAACGTCTTGAGACCATTGCCAGGGCCACAACAGAGATCCAACGGCGTGCTTCCGAGCGGTATGGCAAAGAGAAAAAGGCCTATGATCAGAAGATGGCTGAACGTAAAGTCAAAGAGCAAGCCAGTGGGAAAAACCCCGAGGTCATGATCCTAAACTCCCTGAGCCTGGCCCCAAAACAACCGACCAGGTGAACCTCACCGATGAAGACTCCCGCATTATGCCCACATCAGGAGGAGGTTTTGAACAAACCTACAATGCACAGGCAGGGGTTGACATGGATTCAATGTTTATTGTGGAAAACCATGTAACCCAGCAACCTAATGACAAACAAGAAATCAAACCTGCCCTGCAAAACCTGGCCGCTTTACCCGATAAATTGGGCAAGGTCGATGCCCTAGCTGCGGACACGGGTTATTTCAGTGAAAATAATGTGAAAAGTTGCGAGCAAGAGCATATCAAACCCTACATTGCCACTGAACGTGACAAACACAATCAGTCTTTTAACAAACGTTTTCCTCAACCCCAGCAATCCCTTCCTGAAAATGCTGATCTTGTGACAACAATGAAGCATCGGCTCAAAACACTGGAAGGCAAAAGGATTTATGCCAAACGCAAGAGTACTGTGGAAACTGTATTTGGCATCATCAAAGCCGTTATAGGGTTTCGCCAATTCTTACTTCGTGGTTTGGAATCTGTCAGCGGTGAATGGGATCTCGTGTGCATCGCGTATAATTTAAAAAGACTACATGTCCTAACGACCTAAACAAGGACAAATAATAACCCTTCCTGAGAGGGAATAGGGTCAAAAATAGATTCACTCTGCTTCGTTTTAAAAAAAACTGCTATATTAAGCGGCATAGAGGAAAAATATCGCTCACTCTGAGCGGGACAGAACAACAGCAAGACCGACAAACTCCTAGACGCAAAAACAGGGACATCAACAGCATTCGAAAGCTCCCTTTGGAAAATGGCATTAAACCCACAAGTGGTCATTATTGCCTTTACCCCATCTTGCTCCATTTCTTGAGCAGATCTAATCATAGCACTCAGCACCTTGGCATTCGGTTGTACAACTACTGTTTGGTAATAGGCACCCTTTACCCTTTTGTATAGCACTGGAAAGCTGAATGTATCAGGATGTGCTATATTCCCATTAATTTGCTCAAACTGGGATAGCGTGTCCTCATTTCCTGCTTCCCAGCCAATAATCCCAATTATTGGGATTTCCGATGTATTTGTGATGTCCCTAATATCAACCTCCATGCTGTTTGATGAAGCAGCCTAACCCTTAAGTTAAGCACCTCTAGCATGCCATCTCCTTAATCCTTATTAATAATCAATGACCTTTTTTCCGGTTAAGATTTGACCCAACAATCTATATTTTCATCCAAGCGTCCATCTTCGCAAATCCAGCTGAAAAATAAATTAATCCATAGCCTGAGATGATTGTCTTCAGGCCGTACGGCAAAGGCTAAAGGTTGCTTGGTCAATTTTCCGGGAAGGATTCTTACGCTATCCGGAGGAAAATCGTGTAACTGTGCCATTAAAGCGGAATCATCATTGATCCCGATATCGGTACTCCCCCCCAAAACGGCATTGATAAGGAGAGGGCCGCCTCCCTTAAAGCTTTTTCTTTCTCTATTCGAGAACAAAGCCTCCACCAAGGGCCAATGTTCCTCCTCAGTCATTTGAAAAAGCAAGTTTAAAAAAGATCGCCGATTATGTCGTACCGCCCGGTCAACACAACTGCCCGGGTGACCCGTTCCAGCTGCCCACTTTCTCAAGCTCCTCAGACAGTCTCCTGAGATCGCTCTGTGCTTCAGAACCGATGCGCCTGGCGATCCTGAGCATGCAGACTCTTGATCCTTGATCGGACCATCGGAGCGGTGATCGTCAGCCGTTTGGCCAACTCAGGAACCAGCATCCTGCTTTCTTGAGTCAACAGCCGAATTAAGTTTGTCCCCAAAGCAGGCTATTTCTTCTTGCTATAAAACCAGCCACCTTATTTGTTCTCCGCTTTCTCCAAAATTCTTTCAATCTGTCTCTTAACCTCACCTGGAAGGGGGGCAGCCTTATGATTCTCAAGAATCCATTTAACTTTCTCATTAAGAAGGTCACCTAAAGTTTTTGAACCATCTTGAACCCACTTATCATGATTGTTCCGATTTATTAACTTAGGATACCAAATTTCTTTAAAATGTTTCAGGGTATGTTCCGCCTGTAAAAAATTTCCCCCCGGCCCTTCCTTATCTATAACCTCCAAAGCTAACGTCTCCTTATTGACATCCATACCCTTGAGAAAGTACTTCACCTCATCAATGATTTCGTCTGCCATAACTATAAGTTCCCAACAGGCGGTAAAGCCTGATTCCATAAATCCAACATCATGGATTAAATTACTTCCAGTTAATCCGGTTAGAAGTATAGACTGGCTTGCCTCTATGGCTGCTTGCTGATCCAAAACCTTTGAATCAGTACAACCTCCAGTGCTAAAATTAGGGAGTCCGTAGTAAGAAGAAATTTCCTTCAGAGCTATATGACTAAGTTTGCACTCTGGCCCCATATAAATATATTTACCAGCACGCATATCCATGGGACTGCTTGCCCCTCCGTAGATAATTGGAGCTCCCTTATGTTTAATTTGAGCAATTACTAACCCACTCAAAAATTCTGCATTAGAAAGAACCGTTGCCCCTGCCAGGGTTATTGGTGCCGTTGATCCCATTGAGGGAGCACTGGCATAAATCAAAGGAATACCCTTCTCAGCACAAAAAAGCACTTTTTGGAGAGATTCTGAAGGATGCTGCAAAGGGGTAATTGGCTCAGTATATTGCATTATAAAAGGATTTCTCCGAAAACTTTTGGCGCTTCCCCTAACTGCTAATGCCATGTCATAAATATCTGACAATCCAGCTAAACTCCAAGAGGTGAACAAAATGGGTTTGGTAGTATTATAAATCATCCGTGCAAAGTTATGACGGTCAGAGACCAAAGGATTAACCTCTTTCTCAGACATTCCCCCCATACATCCAACAAAGTCTATATTGGGCAAATAATCACAGATTATAGTAGCTTTATCTACATTATCACTTTTTGAATGTCTCCTTTCACCTGAATATGAATCTATGACAAAAGGAGTGTCTGTTCCGGTTCCATAATAGCTATTATGGCCTTCAAGAAACATAGCTGATTTACCATTTCGATCACTTATGGTGATACTGCTAGGCGCAAGGCGTAGAGCTTCTTCGACCATATGAGAGGGAATCCTTACTCTGCTTTCACCTGTAACATTTGCACCGCCTTCTCTGAGAAGATCTACTGCTTCTGGTAAAAAGACATTAACTCCGATTCTTTCTAATATTTCTAACGAGGACAGATGTATCTTGTCTATTTGATCAGTAGATAAAAGTTGAAGTTTAGGGCTTCTTTTATCCGCATAATGATTTTTTGATTGTTTGTTGTTCATTTATGTCTCTCCAAGTGAAGAAATAAGGTTTTAAGTGCTGGTAAACCTATCTCTGCCATGCTAGCGAGTAAAGGGTTTTTTCATGCCGTTAAATTTCAACGTCATGGTACCCATGTTGGGATGGGCGTGGCAAAAATCACCTGAATTCAAGTCCGGGGCTGCTCTGTCACAAATCTAAGGTGAAGCGTTCATGCATTTCCATCACTCCTTAAAGCTCTCCTACACCCGCGGGACTATGGTTTTGATTCTCTGTGCGATGTCTTCGGGCAGGGGTTCAGATTTGTGCTCGGACAGAATCTTGTTCACCCGTTCGGCCGCGCGCTCGGCCAGGCTTTTGCCTCCAGCCGCTTGCCATAAGAATCTTTTACCTAAAATCCCTTAGGACACCTCTCTCCACCAATATTCTTTCATTTTGTCCAACTCGGCCAAAATCTCCTGGGGCAGCGGTTCTGGCTGGTGTGTTCTCCAGTATCTCAAGAACGCTCATGAAAATAATATCCTTTTGATCATCTGACAGGATGCTAAGTCATGGTGTAATCGACCGCGTATGGTTGGTCTTTATTAAATTCATCATTCTGTACCAACTTTCTGGCCTATTAGGGCTCTGGCCTTTTCCACTGCCTCTGCAGCATCGGTCCCGAATGCATCAGCTCCAATCTTGTCCACAAAATCTTGTGTCACAGGAGCTCCTCCTGCCATCACCTTAATGATCTCTCAAGCCTGCCTTCGTCAATGAATCTATCGTCTCCTACATCTTCGGCATCGTCGTCTTCAATAACGCCGACATCCCTATAATGTCCGGCTTGTGCTCCAGAACTCCCTCAACAAAATCTTGGGGCTTCACATTAATTCCTAAATCCATTACCTTAAAACCAGCACCACGAAGCATCATCATCACTGGGTTATTCCCTATGTCATGAAGATCCCCCCCCCCAACCGTTCCGATTATCACAGTGCCAGCTCCCTTGGCATCACTCTCAGACAGCAACGGGTCCAATATCTCTATTGCACCATGCATAGTCCGAGCAGATAAAAGAACCTCAGGGATAAACATGTCTCCCGCTTTAAACCGCTGGCCCACTATATCCATCCCGGAAATCAGGCCTTTTTCCAAGATATCCCACTAAAGAGCCTTCATCCAAGGCCTCCTGGGCAAGTTTCTCGCACTCCTCAATGTTTCCCGAAATGACAACCTCTGACAGCTTCCCAAATAATTCAGACATGTTACTTCCTCCTTTAAAATAAAGGCTCATCTCCACCGGTCAGATTAAGCAGCCCGAACACCGGAACGAACTATCATGGGATAATCACCCACCAAATTTTTTTACCAGCTGGCTTATTTGGCCCCAAGCTTCAATCTTCGTTTTCGATCCATTCTTTCACCTGGATACCCTTTTCAGCCAGGCGGGCCATAAACAAACTGTAGGGCACGTCCCGCACTGGAGACAAGAGGCCCGCGCCCTTGATTTCGCCTTGGGCAATCATCTGGGCAACAATACTGGCCGTGTAGCCAACGCCCATGGACATGGCATTGACCCCTGTCTCCTGGTCCCGTTCTATGAAGAGTGTGACCACCAGCCGTATCCGTTGGCCATCTTTCAGGCCCTCAAAGACGTTATACATAGCGACAAGGTCCTTCTCATCCGGTCCGTACTGGAGTTGAGGCTCCATGTGCTTGACCAGAAAACGGAGGGGAGTAATTTCCCCGACCAAACCTGGAACCGGAGCGTCAGACAAAAAACCAAATCTCTTTAACGGCCGCCAGAAATCACACCACCCCGGCCAGCGAAGTGAGTAACGGCCGGTCTCCCGGATGGTTTCGGTCAGGCCCAGAAGGTCTGTATAGAATACGGCATCGCCGTTGGGTATGGCCTCAAGCGGACCCAAACCAGGAAAATCGATCTGATGAATCATTTCATTCTCGTGCTGCACTTCGGCCGGGATGTCCAAGCGACGGCCGTCTCTGATGAATACCGAGGGTCTGTTTTGACTCCTCAGCACCATCTCCCAGTTCCAGCTTATCTTGTATTTTAGCGGGTTGTCGCAGGCCTTTGCTTCGGGAAAGCCGCCGCAGTATGAGTTGAGTATAAAAAGCTGGTCAAGCTGCATGATGGCGTGGCCGAAGATAATCAGGTCAATGCCTGGGTCCAAACCGCATTCCGGCATGAGGCAAACCCTCGCCTCAACGGCGCGATCGTGAAAGTGTCGGATCGATTTGGCGTAGTTGGTGCTGACCAGACCGACCCCGGCTTCGATTGCAGCCTCGAAGGCGTTCGGCATGAGTTGGATCGGCAACAGGTCGATTGCCGCGTCCACTCCGTCCCTTAACAGGGCGACCACATCCTTTACAGAAGAAGCGTCCAGATCGACCATTCTTATCTTGTTAGGATCGATCCGGTCGGCCATCTGATCCAGCCATTGGAGCCGCGACCGGTCGACATCCAGGTCCGCGCAGATTACCTCACTGACCGACTCGCTTCCGGCTAAATCGGCCAGGGCGGCCTGCCCCTGAAGCCCAAAACCGCCTAAAACTACAATCCTCATTATCTCTCCTTTCTCCCTAATCGGGAAGTAATAATGATCCACCGCCACTACATTTTAAGATCATACGTGAATTCCGGCATATCCTGAAAGTCGTGA
This sequence comes from Desulfatiglandales bacterium, assembly GCA_035529575.1. Taxonomy (GTDB): domain Bacteria; phylum Desulfobacterota; class DSM-4660; order Desulfatiglandales; family B25-G16; genus B33-G16. Next base: position 46,076 of record DATKWM010000025.1, on the reverse strand, counting down.
AAGTCTGTGACCCCAGAATGGTAACCCTGAACCGATAGTTCAGCCCCACCGGTCATGCCATGTCAATGATAAAATCAGCTGCCTCCCAGTAAGTGGCAGGAAGCATAATGCCCCGACCCAAGGTCGATCAGTGACGGTTCTTCTTCCTTACATTTTTTGGAAACATATTTACACCGAGTGCGGAATCGGCACCCGGAAGGGGGGGTGATCGGACTGGGTATTTCACCTTCAAGGACGATTTTATTTTTTTGATTCTTCTTCCTGATTTGGGGGATAACCGATATCAAGGCCTGGCTGTATGGGTGAGCCAAATTATTCAGAACATCAGAGGTCTTTCCCATTTCAACCACCTTGCCCAAATACATGACAGCGATGTCGTCAGACATATATTTAACCTGATCAAGGTTGTGAGAAATCCAAAGGTAAGTCAGATCCAACCGCTCTTGAAGATCCTGCATCAAGTTGAGGATAGTGGCGACAGTAGAGATGTCCAGACCAGAAGTGGGCTCATCGGCAACGATAAAATCAGGATTGAGGGCGATGGCCCGGGCCACTCCAATTCGGCGAGCCTGCCCCGCGCTGAATTCGTTGGGAAACTTGAGCACGGCGTCATGGGGCAAGCTGACCGCTTCCAGAATTTCGTCCACCTTTCTCTCAACATTTACTTTGCTTGATTTATATAGATTCAGTGGCTCAGCAATAATCTGTCCTGTCGTCATACGCGGATTCAAACAGGAGTAAGGATCCTGAAATATTAACTGGGCATTCTGCCTGAAATTTCTCATCTCCCGCGGGCCCGCTTTCAATATATCCTTGCCCTCAAAATAGATCTCTCCCTCCTGGGGCTCCACCAACCGAAAGATCGTCCTTGCCAGTGTAGATTTTCCGCATCCGCTTTCCCCGACCAAACCGAAGGTCCGCCCCTTTTTGATTGTAAGGCTAACCCCGTCTACAGCATGAACTGTTCTTAATCCCTGGCCGAACAACTTTGACACGATGCCTTTGCCCTGAAAAAAGTACGTCTTCAAATCCCTTATTTTAATTAGATCCATTTGCATCTCTGCCTTCCCCTCCACTCATCCAGCAAACATGCGGACCAATGGTTCGGTGTCACTTCGATCAATGAAGGGTTCTCCTGGCGGCACTTGTCCTTAGCAAAGGGACAACGGGGATGAAAGGTACAGCCCGATGGAAGCTGATCAAGGGGAGGCACCTGACCTGGTATGGTCAGCAGGCGCCTCTTTTTTGAACGGCTGCTCGGCAGGGATTCGATCAAGGCGGTCGAGTAAGGGTGACGAGGTTCATCAAAAACAGAATGGGTCTGGCCTGTTTCGAATATGCGTCCGGCGTACATAATCATAACCCGGTCGGTGATTTCGGACAAAACACCCAGGTCGTGGCTGATGTAAAGTATGGAGCTCTGGTATTTCTCAGCCAGCTCCATTAGCAGCTTGTTGATCTGGGCTTCGATAGTCACATCCAAAGCGGTTGTTGGTTCATCAGCGATTAGCAGCGACGTTTTGGAAGAAAGGGCCATGGAAATCATGACTCTCTGCTTCATTCCGCCGCTGTACTCAAATGGATAGTTTGAAATCCTCTCGGCCGGATCGGCAATTCCGGTTTCCTTTAACTGGTCAATGGCCTGTTGCTTCAACTCTTCCCTCGTCTTCTTCGCGCCTGACTTCTGGTGTTGACTCTGAAATCGCAAGATGTCGATCATCTGGGTTTCTATTTTGAAAACCGGGTTGAGCGCACTCTGGGGATTCTGAAAGATCATCGCTATTTGTTTACCCCTGATCTCTTTGTCCATCTGCTGTTCGGAGAGTTTAACAAGGTTCCGCCCCATAAATCTGATACTTCCATCTGCTATCTCTCCAACACTGGGGAGGAGTCTCACAATGGCCAGTCCCAGAGTGGACTTGCCGCAACCGCTTTCCCCGGCCACACCCAGCACTTCCCCCTTTTTGAGTTGAAAAGTGACATCGTCCAGAGCGTGCATCCGTTTACCAGCCAGGTTATATTCCACGCACAGGTTCCGTACGTCTAACAAGATATCAGACATTTCTCTGCCTTTGCTTCGGATCAAGAGCGACTCTCAAGCCTTCGCTGAATAGAGAGAAAGCAATCATCGATAACGAAATGGCTACCGCAGGCCAGAGAATCATCCAGGGGGAGGTTTCGATGTATCTGTATCCATTTCTGAGCATGATACCCCAGGAGGCGGTGGGCGGTCTGACACCCAGGCCCAAAAAGGATAAACCGGCTTCGTAGATGATTATGGTCGCCAGATCCATGCCCAAACACACGATCACCGGTGCCAGGATATTGGGGACGATATGTCTAAAAATGATCTTCATTCTATTTAACCCCATTGCTTCCGCAGCTTTGACGTAGTCTGATTCTTTCACAGACAGGGTCTGGGCTCTGGCGATGCGCCCATAAAAGGGAAAGACCGTAAAGGCCAAGGCCAGAATCAAATTGAGCATCGAACAACCCAAAACAGCCACAACAGCCAGGGCCAATACCACCTGGGGAAAGGATCTGACGACATCAAAGACAAAAATGGTGGCGTAGTCGAGCTTGCTTCCTTCAAGGTATCCGCTAATCACCCCCAATATGACCCCGACGATTGCGGACAGGCTTATAGAACCGAAAGCCACCGACATGGCAATGCGGCAGCCGCAAATAAGTCGTGCAAGAAGGTCTCGCCCCAGATAGTCAGTGCCTAATAAGTGTGAGGCGGACGGGCCCGCGAACCGATTAGCGATGTCCTGCAGATTGGGATCAATCGGAAATACAAAAGGCCCCAGGATGGCGGTTACCAACATCATGGCAACCAGAACCGTCCCAATCCAGCAGCCTCCTCTATTGCGAAGGATGGCTCTCGTTGTCTCCGCCAGTGTAACGCGTAGCGGTCTTCTGAAAGACACCCTGGTTCTCTGTTGCGCTTGCCCGTTATTGGCGAAAGTTGTAGTTATCATATCCCCTGACTTTGTTAATCATACTGAATTCTCGGATCAACAACGGCATATGATATATCGGCCAAGAGGTTGGCCAAAATAAAAAGCAGAGATGCTACCAGAATGGCTCCCTGCACCACCGGAAGATCCCGGGCGAATACAGCGTCTACGATCAGCTTGCCCAACCCGGGGCGGTTGAAGATGATTTCTATGAACACCGCCCCTCCCAATAACTTGCCCGCGCCTAGACCGATGACGGTAATGGGGGGAATGATAGCGTTTTTGAGGGCATATTTGTATGCCACAAAGCGATGGGGTGCGGCAAAGGCCCTGGCGGTGCGGATATAGTCCGAGTCCAGCACTTGCAACATCGACTCCCGGGTCAACCTGGACAGGTATCCCATCCAGCCAATAGCCAGGGCCGTGGCTGGCAGTACCAGGCGCCAGGCCATATCCGGTATGTTTCCCGCCTCGCCGGCGCCCAGAGCGGGAAAAATGGGAATTTGGACGCAAAATACCATCATAAGCAACAACGCGGCCACAAAGTCGGGGATAGCCACAGCCACCAAACTGGCCAAAGTGATCATACCGTCCATGTATTTGGAACGGTGAGTGGCGGCAAAGGCGCCGGTGATAATACCGATAAGCGCGGCGATTCCCAGACCGCTGATCGCAAGCGCTACTGTATGGGGCAATGCGTCGGCGATCAGTCTGCTAACATCGAATCCCGAGTTAATGGAATGGCCCAGGTCAAAGCGTACAGCTCCGATGATGTAGTACCAGAGCTGGAAGTAAAAGGGATCGTTAAGATGTAGACGTTCCCTGATTTCGTTGATCAACTCAGGTGTTGCCCGGGGGCCCAGCATGACTGAAGCAGGGTCCCCCGGCAATAGATAGGTCAAACCGAACAACAATGTCAACACACCCAGAACGGTGGGGATGACCCATAAAAACCTTTTTACGACGTACTTAAGCATGTTGCTCCTCTTAGAGTCAACTGGACGCAGACGGCTGCGATCGGATACTGAGACGCTGCCGCCTGCGCCCGGTTGTTTACTTTAGCCCGATGAGCGCCAAGGTTCTTGCCACTACGTAACGGGCATCTGTCTAATTTTCATTATTTCTTGAAGCTCATTGTCCACGGCGCTAGGCGGCCATTAGGAAAAACCTTCCCGAGATTGAGGCGTTTGCTGGCTGCAAAGACTCTTACTCCATTGGTAAGCCATATGGCAAAGCACTGTTCGTCCATGATCTTTTGCGCCTTTTCGTAAAGCTGTCCGCGCTTTCCAGGATCCATTTCCTTTCTGGCCTGGGTCAGCAACTGGTCAAACTCATCATTTTCCCAATGGGTGACGTTCCAGGTCTGGCCTTTGATAAACCAGCCCATGGTGTAGCCGGCATCAACGGCCGATGACCAGGAATCGATGAAAAGGTTGTACGTGCCCTTTTGAGTGGCTTCATTGAACGCTGCCGGTTCGTGCATGACGATCTCCAAATCGATGCCAGCCTTTGCCGCGTCCGCCTTGGCCACCTCAGCGATCGTTTTCGTGACGTCATTATAGACTTGCACCGTGGCTTTGAATCCGTTGGGTTTGCCAGCCTCCTTGAGCAACTGTTTAGCCTTGGCCAAATCAGGTTTATACAGGGGCGCGTCTTTCCAATAACCTAAAATTCCAGGTGCCACCAAGGATTTAGCCCGAGAGGCCACGCCGTGAAAGGCTGCCAGGAGGATATTGTCAACGTCGATGGCATAACGCAGCGCCTTTCTCAGTCTGATGTCGTCCGTGGGCGGATTGGTGAAAGTAAAACCGATCCACCAGTACTTGAGATCCGGCTTGGTCACGACCTGAACTTTGGGATTTTTCTTGAAACTTTTGATCTTGAGCAGGGAAATGCGACCGATATCGATCTCACCGGTCTTGATCGCAGTCTCGCAGGTAGTGATATCGGCGATGGGAATAAAACTGATTCTTTTAATCTGGGGGGTTTTCCCCCAATAGGAGTCAAAGGCTTTAAGAGACACCTTTTTCTTGGGCTCCCAGGAAACGAACTCATATGGCCCGGTGCCAACCGGATTAAGAGCGAACTTTTTCCTTCCCATTTTTTCCACAGCCTTTTTGCTGACGATGAAGCCAGGATTCATCGGCAGAGTCGAGGAGAACAGCCTTGAATTGGGACTGTCGAGGATGATCTTGACCGTGTACTTGTCCACCGCTTCAGCGCCTATGACGCCCACCATATTGGGCTTTTCGGGTGATTTGTTCTCGGGCTTGATGATACGTTCAATGCTGAACTTGACATCTTCAGCGGTCATCTCGCCATAGCCTTTGTGGAACTGAACGCCCTTGCGAAGATGAAAGGTGACCTGCTTGCCGTCTGAGGAAACGTCCCAGGAGGTGGCCAGATCGGGCACCACTTCCCAGGTACCCTCTTTATATTTTACCAGACCGTTGTAAATGCAATTGTTTATGGTGAATTCACGCGCTACCGCGGTTTCGTATGCGGGATCGAGGTTTTGGATATCCTCGTAACGCTCGATCCTGATCTCGTTGCTAGCAGCCGCCATTGCCGGCGCTGAACTAAGAAAAACAAACGTGACCGCCATTATGATTATCCACTTCCAAGCTCTCATAACTTCCTCCTTTCTTTTACTGCCCCATCCCATTATTAGAACGGGGATTAAATGATTTATTCCAAAGCCCCTCCAACCATAATCTTAACCTGGTCTCGAAGGCCGGATTATCTTAACGCTGCTTCGTTTCTTGCAATTTGGGCATGGTCGCCGTCGATAGCGCCGACATGCCCATAATCTTAGGGCTGTGTTCTTTAACGGCATTCATAAAATCTTGTGTCTTAACGTCGATGCCTAAATCAACAACATGAAATCCGGCCCTTTCCAGCAACATGGCCACAAGGTTCTTTCCAATGACATGAAGGTAGCCTTGAAGCGCGCCGATAGCTATAGTTCCTTTTCCAACGGCGCTTCCTTCAGACAGATAAGGACGCAAAAGTTCCGGGGTTCCTTGCATAGCCTTCGCGGAAAGAATCACCTCTGAAATAAGCATCTTTCCTGATTTCATTCGCCGCCCCACTTCATCCATCCCGACCTCCGCAGACGGCTCACCAGTTTTCCAAACCCTTGGGCATACAACTCCATTTGTTTTTCGACTTCATAACAATGAAGGTCTCGGTTCTGATGACCCGGCCCACCTTAGGAATGATGTGGGTTAGGAGGTTGTTGAGCTCGGCCATGCCGCCAGAGACGAGCACCTCGGCGAAGACATCATAGCGCCCGGTGACCACCGCCACCCAGCTGACCTGGTCGAGGTTAGCCAGCTTCTCCACTTCCTCGTTCAGCTTGCCGTCGGATTGGATGCTGAGTCCGACCAGGGCGGTGAGCAGTTCCGGATGATTATCAGGGTTGATTAATCCGGCTATCTTGAGCATGCCGGCTTCAATGAGGTTCTTGATCCGGGATCGGACGGTCGGCATGGTCACAGACAGGCGCATCGCCATGTCACCCATCGATATTTGGCCGTCCTTGGAGAGGATGCGGATGAGTTTCTTGTCCAGGCAATCTAGATTTTTTTTCTTCAAAGCAATTCTCTTTATTTTTTCTATTATGAAAAAATATGGTTTAATAATTACCAATTTAGAAATATTATGTCAAGCAAATATTTTAATTTTAAAAATCTTTTTATTTTATTTTCTTGACAAGGCCATAGATAAAATATAATTAGGGAGTCTATTAATAGATTAAATGGAAGGAAAGACTCTCATCGGTATGATCCACAATGGTTTTTAACTGTCAATCGAGGAGATATATAATGTTCGGAGAGAGAGGAAAGATTTGTTAGGTCGGTTTGACCAAATGCGAGCTTAAGGAAGATAGATTCGACCTAAAAGTAGCTAAAAAATTATATCAGTGGCCGGGGTTTGGTAATTTGCTGGCTACTCAATGAGGTGGTCTATAAATGCGACCCCTTGGAGCAGGAGAGCTTGAAGGAAGAAACACAGCTAGCCGATAGCGAGATGATGACTCTTTTTCCAATCATTGCATGAGGTTGATCTGGAATTTCAATAATGAGAGACACTCGTTTGTCCTGAAGTAATTATTATGATTATTGGTACCAATAAAGAAACAAAAAATCAAGAATCTCGGGTTGCATTATTGCCATCTGGAGTGGAGATCTTCATCCAGCATGGACATAAGATACTTATAGAAAAAGGGGCTGGAGAGGGTATAGGGATAAGTGACACTGCATACCAAAAATCAGGAGCAACCATTGTAGATGACCCTGACAAAATATATGAGGAAGCTGAGCTTATTTATAAGGTTAAGGAACCGATGACTTGGGAATATGATCTTTTACATAGAGGTCAAACACTTTTTACTTATATCCATTCAGCTGGCAACCGGCCTTTATGCGATAAACTGCTTGAACATGGTGTGTACGCTATAGCATATGAAGACATTGAACTCGACAACGGCGAATTTCCAATTCTTAAACCAATGAGTATAATTGCTGGATATATGGGAATGCTTAAAGGATTTGAGCTACTTCAGACTATTAATGGCGGATCAGGTCTCCTTCCTGGTGGACTTCCTGGAATCCGTCCCGCACATGTAATGATATTGGGTGCCGGTTCTGCTGGGGTTGGAGCCCTGAAGGTTGCTCTTGGCCTTGGTGCTGAGGCAACTATTATCGATATTGATGTGAATAAGCTCATGTACATCAGTGATTGCTATCCAAGGGCGAGGACCCTTATATCTAATTCACAAAATATTGAAGAAACTCTTAAGAAAGCAGATATCTTGCTCAACGCAGTTATGTGGCCTAAATCAAAAAAGGGACATCTGGTTACCCGGGATATGCTTAAGCTTATGCCTAAAGGTGCTGTTATTGTCGATGTCTCCGCGGATATCCATGGTGCAATTGAAACCTGCGAGCGTCAAACTACTCATAAAGATCCAGTGTATGTTATTGAAGGACATCCTCATTATGCAGTGGCAAATATTCCTTCACTTGTCGCACGATCCGCTTCAGATGCTCTTGTAAATGTGACACTGCCATATGGCTTGGAAATAGCAAATAAGGGGATTCGTACAGCTCTTATTGACAACATTCCTCTTCGACGCGGGCTAACTTGTTTTGAAGGGCATATGGTACGCCAAATAACTGCTGAATGGTATGGCTGTGAATATTTAAATGATGGTGATGTTGTTCAGCTGTTAAAAAATAGTGGATAATTTACTACGATTAAGGAGATATAAATATGAAATTTCCTGATATCAAGACAAATCTTCCGGGCCCTAATGCTGCGGCATTGATTGGTGTAGATCGAAATCATGTATCTCCCTCCTACACTCGGATTTATCCCCTTGTTGCCGAGAAGGCCGAAGGGTTATGGATCCATGACCCAGATGGGAACACCTTCTTGGATTTTACCGCAGGTATTGCAGTATGCGCAACCGGACATTGCCACCCGTATGTTGTTAATGCCATCAAGGAACAGGCTAACAAGCTATTGCATATGTCTGGAACAGATTTCTACTATACATCACAGATCACTCTGGCGGAAAAGCTTGCCCACCTGGCACCGGGTGACGGGAGCAATAAGGTCTATTTTGGAAACTCCGGTGCCGAGGCAGTTGAAGCAGCTTTTAAGCTTGCCCGGTGGTATACAAAACGGGAGCTAAACCTTGCTTTCTTTGGAGCGTTCCATGGCCGCACTATGGGCGCGCTTTCACTTACGGCGAGCAAAACGATCCAGAAAAAGCATTATAATCCACTTATCCCTGGAATTACCCATATATCGTATGCCTATTGCTACCGGTGTCCGTATAATATGTCGTATCCTGAATGTGGAATCGAGTGTGTGCGCTGGGTAGAAGACACCCTCTTCCGCACAACCGTTCCCCCGGAAGAGGTGGCAGCCATCTTCGTTGAGCCTATCCAGGGCGAAGGTGGATATATTGTGCCTCCCCCCGAGTTCCACCGGGAGTTGCAAAAAATAGCTAAAAAGTATGAGATTCTCTATGTAGCCGATGAGGTACAATCAGGCATGGGCCGTACGGGAAAAATGTTCGCAATGGAACACTTTGGAGTGGTGCCGGACATTATGGCCCTGGCGAAGGGTATCGCATCAGGAATGCCGCTCGGTGCCATGGTGGCTCGATCTGACATCATGGTTTGGGAGGCAGGATCCCATGCTTCCACTTTTGGAGGCAATCCTGTCTCATGTAGCGCTGCTCTGGCTACTATTGAGTTGCTCGAGGCTGAGCTGATGGCAAATGCCAAAATCCGTGGTGAATATTTAATGACAGAGCTACGGGAGTTGCAGAAGTCAATGGAATGTATGGGCGATGTGCGCGGTAAGGGTCTCATGGTTGGTGTTGAGTTGGTGAAGGACCGAGATACCAAAGAACGGGCCACTGATTGGCGCAATGAGGTGATTCAAAAGGCCTTTCAAAAGGGACTACTACTCCTTGGGTGTGGTGAGAATACGATTCGTTTCTCTCCGGCACTTACTGTTACGGTAGAGGAGATAGATGCGTGTTTATCTATCTTTGAAGAAAGCCTACGGGAAGTGGCTGGATGAACTGTCATTGAATGATAAACCCAGCATACCCTACAACATAGCTATAATCACCACTCACGTCTCCTGATGTGGCATAGGCTACCAGATTTGCCGTGGTTGCACCCAGTTCCTTGGCTGCTATAAGGGTTATTGTTGTTGGAATTACGCCGCACATAGATATGTTATTCTCATCAACTATCTCTAAAAGCCCAGAAGGATCCAAAGAGCGGACTCTTTCTATTGCTAATTGATCCTTTTGTTGAGCGCTTTCCTGTGATTCATAGTGAGTCATATCTGTACTGGCTATAATGACAACAGGCCTACCGAATTTCCTTATAGCCCTGGCGATGGCTGTACCTATTTCTTCACATGTCTTAAAGTCAGCTCTGCCAAGAACAATTGGAACAAATTCAAAATCAGGTTTGATATATTGAATAAAGGGTAATTGCACCTCAACAGAATGTTCTTGTATGTGGGCTTGATCATCAGCGCGTAACCACCTGGATTCTTCAATCAGAAGATTGGCCAGTTTTTCATTTATGCTAATATCACCCCATGGCATGTGCCAAACACCCTGTGCCATCACAGCAAACGGTGCTCCAAGGCCATGATGATTGGGACCCATAACGATTACTTCCTTGGTAATATCAGCTACGGCATAAACAGCTCCAGCAACATTGCCTGAGTACATATAACCGGCATGAGGAGATACTAGGGCCAATACCTTTTCTTTTTTTTGTTCACCTGTGGCAGGCTTAATCCTGCTGGAAATATCTTTTTTAAGATCTTCTTCCCTTCCAGGATAAAATTGATTGGCTACTGCTGGTTGACGTATCATTTTAATCACCTCGCTATAGGTTATTAGTTACGCATTACTCAATGTAAATAACTCAAAGACACTACTTTAATTTGATAGGTTATGTCGTATCTGCACAAAATGTGAAGCATGGGCATGGGTATCTTTTTTTTGTTATGCTCTACAAGACTGGTTAAAAGGGACAATGTTGTTTCAAAGTGATTTATTTTATGCATTACCCACTGCTCCCTATAAGGTCTTACAGTCAAGAAATCAGGGCTAACCTTAAAGTATTCAAGGCTATTATTGCGCTTCTATTCTGAAGGGTAGGGATATCACCACCCATTTTCCAGCCGTAGCTACCATTGACATTTTCACCTGAAACCACGACATGGGCATCTACATCATAGCCCTTTTCTGCCGGTTTTAGTGTTCCTAAAAGTGCTAAGCCAATTGAGCTATTTCCCTCCCGTTTTATTTTTTTAGCCAGAGACTCAGCTGTCTCCTTGTTAATTTCAAGAGCAGGACCTTTCTTATTTAAAAAGGAGAGGATTTGTTCTTTTTTCCCTATCACAATACTTTCATGAAGCGGGGATAATAGTGACCCTTGTAACCTCCCTGTTAACTCCCCACCTGAAAAGGTCTCTAAAACAGATAAGGTCTCTCCTCTTTTATTAAGAAGGTTTGTGACAACTCCATGGAGGGTATCTTCGTTGACACCATATATATTATTTCCTAAGCGTGACCTAATCTCTTGCTCGATTGGCCTGATAAGAGCCTCGGCCTCTCTTTCACTTTTTGCCCAGGCTGTTATCGTGATACTTATATCACCTGGTGAAGCTAAGATACCGATAGTTGGATTAATAGTTTCCTTAATAAGATCTTTTATCTGAGTGTCTACCTTGCTTTCACCCATACCTGTTACCTTGAGAGTTTTAGAGGAAATTAATTCCTGATTGAGCTGAAAACGTTCCTTCAGGTAAGGAACAACCTTTTTGTTAAGGAGATATTTTAGTTCTTTTGGTACTCCAGGAAGGGCAATAATTACCTTTGATCCTTTTTCTATAATAAACCCGGGAGCTGTTCCTATTTCATTGGGAATAGGGGTGGCACCATCAGGTATAAAGGCCTGCTTTCTATTGTTTTCTGGCATGCTATACCCAATGCGTTTAAAAATAGATTCGATTTGATCCATTAATTCCCCTTTAAATGTAAGTGGAACACCTACCATATCGGCTATCGCTTCTCTTGTCAGGTCGTCTTCTGTGGGCCCGATACCACCTGTAGTAATAACCAGATCGGTTCTATCCTTTGCCTGGGAAAGGACATCCTTTATTTGAGTATAGATATCTCCTACGGTAGTGTGAAATGCTATGTTAAGCCCGATAGAATTAAGCGTGCGAGCAATATAGGATACATTGGTGTCTATTATCTGGCCATGTAAAAGTTCACTGCCGATAGTTACTATTTCACAATTCATGATAACATACGCATATTTTTTTTAAACACTTTTACCCTAATATCTTTCTTTTACAGTAAAGCAAACCGATGATCTACTGATATTCCAGATATTTTTGTTGTATAGTACCTATTGATTATATGTGTATCTGCTTCAAAGGCCATAGAGGGAAAAGGCCCTGAAAGTGGGAACCATTCTAATTTTACCATGTCATCAGCTGGTCTCAAGATACCACTCATTTTTTGTGACAAAAGCACAATTACTAAGGTATGTAGGTCAGGTGAGAAAAAATTAGAAACAACACTGATAATAGAGATGATTTTTATAGAAAGGCCAGTTTCTTCCATTATTTCTCTATGGGCTGAAGACAGGAAGTCTTCATCGAATTCGATAAATCCACCAGGGAGACTCCATTTTCCTCCCATAAATACCTTGTTATCCCTCTCACCTAATAGTATCATATCATTATCAATAATTAATACTACAACCCCTGGGGAGGGATTTTGATAGGGAGAAAAACCGCACCTTGAGCATCTAACCTTGCTATGAATAACAGAGGATGTTGAAATACATCGTGCACCGCATCTGGGACAATACCTCAACTTAGCAATTGTCCGGTTTTTTTTCCTATCATAGGTCTCAAATATCTGTTTCGTTTTCATTTTCTTTTTGATCTTACTACTTTCTATGCAGCAATTCAAGAGTGGGGACAAGAAGAAATTATCTTGACAAAAAGGAGCACTCTATATAAAAGCAAATTGTAATTATTAACCGTAGTTATAATAGCAGAATGTACATTCGCCAGAAACTAACTATGGGATAGAGCATGGAGATGTCTTTTTTTGTTATGCCCAGGCACGGGACCTTGTTTCAAGGCCTGCCCTGGCGCGGCAAAGCTTCTGTGATATCTAATCGCTATATTATTTCCATGCTTAGTCATACAAATTTATTTCTTTCAAATCAGGTCTGGGCCAGGGGCATAAAGCAAAAAAAGACATCTCTATGCTCTACGTAACGTTTCTTTTATGAATAAATCTGAAGCATCGAATCGGAGTCAGATGCTAAGGAAATAAATGAAAATCGATTTGACAAAGCTCCCTCCAGGGGGTAAAGAATTAAATTTCTCACTTGAACCAGATTGGTGGAAACCAGATTTCGATGAGGATAGGGTCGTGGGGCTTGATAGCCCACTTTCTGCCCGGCTTAAGATATACCCAGCTGGCGGAAAGATAGTAGTAGATGGTTTTTTATCTACTAGGTTGCTTTTGAGATGTGACAGGTGTCTTGAAACTTACAGTAAGGATGTAACAACAGATTTTAGAATATACTTGTCAATGTTTCCATATAAAGGGGAAGCAGAAGTTGAACTATTAGAAAATGACCTTAATCTCGATTTCATTGATGATAATTTTTTAGACTCGGATCAAATAATAAAAGAGCAGCTTATTCTCAATTTACCAATGAAGACTCTTTGCACGAAAGACTGCAAAGGGCTTTGCCCTCTATGTGGGTGTAACTTGAATATAGCAAGGTGCTCATGTCAATCAAGATATGAGACATCTCTTTACAAACAACTCGTAACGAGCAAAAAGTAACGATCATTATGCCTGTACCTAAGAAGAAAACATCAAAATCAAGAAGGGATATGAGGAGGTCTCATCATCACCTAAAAGTGGCCAGCATTTCATTTTGCCCTCAATGTCACGAACCAGTCCTACCACATCATGTATGCATGAATTGTGGTACCTATAAGGGTGAGACAGTAATTAAAAAAGAAGAGGGTTAATCTGAATATAGCAATAGATGCCATGGGAGGAGACCACGCCCCCGGAGTGAACGTTCAAGGTGCCCTTTGGGCACGGTCTGAATTGGGGGTGAATCTCATCTTAGTAGGAGATGAGCACCTCATCCGGAAAGAGTTAGGTAAAGACGGAAACCGAGATAACAGCATCCAGATTCATCACTGTTCCCAGATGGTGGCTATGGATGAATTACCTCTCAAGGTGCTACGACACAGGAAAGATGTCTCTATTATGGTGGCCTTTGACCTTGCACGGAGAGGCGATGTTGATGCTGTCGTAAGTGCCGGAAATTCTGGTGCAACTGTAGGTGCTGCTGTTCTTACTCTTGGAAGGTTAAAAGGCGTGGAAAGGCCGGCTTTGGCTGGTATTTTTCCTGGGGCAAAGGGAAATGTCGTCTTGATTGATGTTGGTGCTAATGTTGACACCAAACCCAGGCAGCTCTTTGAATTTGGGATTATGGGTGATATTTTTACCCGCTCATTGCTTAATATCGACAATCCAAAGGTCGGCATTTTGAATATCGGGCAAGAGGGAAGCAAGGGAAATGAGCAGGTCAGAATTGCACACGAGTTGTTTAAAAAGGGCCCATTTAATTTTGTTGGGAATGTTGAAGGGAGGGATATTTTTTCTGGAGATGTACAGGTAATTGTTAGCGATGGATTTGTAGGTAATGTAGCACTTAAATTAAGTGAAGGAATGGCCGAGACCATAGGTGTTATGTTTGAAAGAGAAATGTCCAAGAGCTTGATCTCTAAGCTTGGATTCTGGCTCACTGGAAGAGCATTTGAAGATTTTAAAAGGAATCTCGATTATACAGAACATGGTGGAGCCCTTCTTTTAGGGGTAAAAGGTGTTGGAATTATATGTCACGGTGATTCAAGCCCTAAGGCTATAAAGAATGCGATTCGAATAGCTATTGATTTTGTTAATAATCATGTCAAAGAGCGGCTAGAGGAAGGATTGGCTGCATTTCAAACCAAAGGAAATGAAAGATAACACGTAACAAAATGTCTGCATCAAAAAGGACAATAGTTATTACAGGAGGATCTAAGGGAATTGGCCGGGCAATCTGTCTTAGATTTGCTCGAGAGGGTGCAAGAATTATATTTGTGCATTATGACCCTGATGACCTTGCAGAAAAAAAGACATTGGGACTCCTTGATACAATGAATGTTGAGGCAAGGTCAGAGAAACTCGACGTTTCTTCCTTTAGAGATGTTGAGGAATTTTTTCAGAGGGTGGTCAAAGATTTTCAGAGGGTGGATGTGTTGGTTAACAATGCCGGGATAACAAGAGATGCATTTTTAATGAGGATGTCTGAGGAGCAATGGGATCAGACACTTCAGGTCAACCTGAAAAGCGTTTTTAATTGCACCAAAGCTGTAATGAGGTCAATGATAAAACAGAGGAGTGGCAGAATTATAAATATTTCCTCTGTTGTTGGTCAGATTGGAAATATTGGCCAGTCTAACTATGGAGCCTCGAAAGCAGGGATAATGGGTTTCACTAAGACTGTTGCAAGGGAGTTGGCTAGCAGAGGTATTACCGTCAATGCAGTAGCACCAGGTTTTATTAATACTGAGATGACGCAAAAGCTTCCTGATAAGGCAAAGGAAGCCTTTCTGTCCCAGATTCCTATGGGCAGGGTTGGGGAGCCTGATGAGGTGGCTGACACTGTTTATTGGTTGGCTTCTGACGGCGCAACATATGTTACAGGGCAGGTTATTCATGTAAGCGGTGGTCTTTATATGTAAGATTATTTAACAAATAATTTATGGAGGTACACATGTCAGTTGAGGAAAAAATAAAAAAGATTATTTGTGAGCAGTTGGAGGTTGATGAGAAAGATGTAATACCAGAGGCATCATTTGTAGATGATTTGGGAGCAGACTCACTCGATCAAGTAGAATTGATTATGGCCATGGAAGAGGAATTTGGTATCTCTATTTCTGACGAGGAGGCTGAAAAGATCGCTACTGTTCGGAACGCTATCGAATACATTGAAAAAAATACGGGATAAACTCTCATTTCATTAGTTTAGGAGAATACCAAGATGACCAGAAGAGTTGTCATTACAGGGATAGGAATGGTTACACCCCTTGGTATTGGTACGGAAGAAAATTGGGAGGCCGTCTCAAAAGGCAAATCTGGTATAGGGCCTATTACAAAATTTGATGCATCTTCATTTACTTCCCAGATTGCTGGCGAGGTAAAGGATTTTAGGTCTGAGGACTTTCTTTCACCAAAGGATGCGAGGCACCTCGATATTTTCATTCACTATGCTATGGCCTCAGCTCGAATGGCCATTGAGGATTCAAAGCTCAAGATAACACAACAAAACAGCCATATGGTAGGGTGTGTGACCGGTTCTGGTATCGGTGGATTGGGCACTATTGAATTGTATCATAAGATTCTTTTAGAAAAAGGGCCACGAAGGGTAAGCCCCTTTTTTATTCCTGGTATAATTGCCAACATGTCACCAGGAAAGATATCTATGGAATTTGGGGCCAGGGGTCCGAATGCAGCGATAGTAACAGCATGTGCTGCGAGTTCCCATGCCATTGGCGAGTCTTTTAAGATAATCCAACGGGGAGCGGCTGATGTGATGATAACGGGCGGGACAGAAGCATGTATAACCCCATTGGCCTTAGCGGGTTTTACCTCAATGAAGTCCCTTTCAACACGAAATGAAGAACCGGAGAAGGCATCAAGACCATTTGATAATGAAAGAGATGGCTTTATAATCTCAGAGGGTGGAGGTATTATTATTTTAGAGGAATTAGCTCATGCACTTGATAGGGCTGCAGATATCTATGCTGAAATAGTTGGCTATGGTATGTCTTCAGATGCCTATCATTTCACTGCTCCCGATCCCGAAGGAATAGGGGCTAGCCTTTGCATACAGGCCGTGCTAAAGGATGCAGGACTAAATCCTACTGACATTGATTGTATAAATGCACATGGAACGAGTACAAAATTGAATGATATCTCTGAGACAAAGGGAATAAAATTAGTTTTCGGGGATTATGCATTCAAGGTTCCTGTAACTTCCACTAAATCGATGACGGGGCATCTTTTAGGTGGCGCTGGTGTGGCAGAGGCAATATACTCCATATTAACAATAAAAAATAGCTGTATCCCTCCAACTATCAATTATGAATTTAAAGATCCTGAATGCGATCTTGACTACGTCCCAAACAAGGCCAGAAATATGAGGGTGAGAACTGTGCTATCTAATTCTTTTGGTTTTGGCGGCACAAATAGCTCACTAATCTTCAAAGAATATAAACCCTGAAGAGATCATCACTGGTTTCTCGGTTCCGGATGCTGGCAAGAAGTCCAGCAACAAGCAACGAGCAACAAGCAATGAATATAATTGTCGGATCAGATCACGCTGGATTTGATTTAAAAGAACAAATAAGAAATTTTTTATCTAAAAAAGGGTATAATGTCAAAGATGTAGGCACATTCAGCCATGAATCAGTTGACTACCCACTCATCGCTAAAGAGGTAGCCCAAAACATTGCCGAAAAGAAGTTTAGCAGAGGGATATTACTCTGTGGCTCAGGAATTGGGATGTCCATAACTGCCAACCGGTTCAGAAATGTCCGGGCTGCCCTTTGTCACAATCTTTATACAGTCGAGCTTAGCAGGAAACACAATGATGCTAATATACTTGTCCTTGGAAGCAGGATCCTCGGCTCTGGTCTGGCTTTAGAGATGGTAGATATTTTTTTACATACTGATTTTGAGGGGGGCCGACATCTAAGGCGCTTGGAGGAGATTGATACATGAAGTTCGAAACCTGAAATTTGTATCTCCTGACTGTTAGCCCTTCTGCTTTCTGTTTGAATTTATTGTATTGATCTAATTTCAAGTTTCAAATACCACATGAAGGTACTAAATGAGTCTAAATACAATTGATTCTCAGATTGCTAAGGCTATTGAGGCAGAAACAGAGAGACAAAAAAATAATCTTGTGATGATTGCCTCGGAGAATTTCACAAGCCAGGTTGTGATGAATATTCAGGGAAGTGTGCTAACAAATAAGTATGCCGAAGGCTATCCAGGAGCGAGATACTATGCTGGATGTAAAAATGTCGATATCGTAGAAAACCTGGCTATAGAGAGGGCAAAGAAGCTCTTTAAAGCCGAATTTGCTAATGTTCAGCCTCACTCTGGCTCTCAAGCCAATATGGCTGTATATTTTTCCTTTTTAAGCCCTGGGGATACGATAATGGGGATGGATCTCGCACATGGAGGACACCTGAGCCATGGAAGTAATATCAATTTTTCTGGTAAGATCTATAAGGCAGTATTTTATGGGGTTGATCCTCAGACCCATAGAATAGATTTTAATCAAGTTAGATCTTTGGCTCGCTCTTTTAGACCAAAATTAATAATTGCTGGTGCCAGCTCCTACCCAAGAATAATTGATTTTAGGCCCTTTAAGCAAATTGCAGAGGACATAGGAGCCTATTATATGGCTGACATTGCGCATGTCGCTGGGTTGATTGCAGGAGGTCAACATCCTTCGCCGTTTCCTTTTGCTGATTTTGTTGCATCTACAACGCACAAGACCCTTCGGGGTCCAAGGGGGGTTTGATACTGGCAAAAAAAAGTACGCAAAGCAGATTGATGCCCAAATTTTTCCAGGCATACAGGGTGGTCCCTTTATGCATGTGATTGCTGCCAAGGCCGTAGCTTTTAAGCAGGCAATGACTCCTGAGTTTGCTGACTATCAGAGGCAGATTGTGAACAATGCCAAGGTCTTGGCGGAAGAGTTATTGGCTCGTGGTCTGGAATTGATTAGTGGCGGGACTGATAATCATATTGTTCTCATTAATCTTAACAAAAGTGATTTGACAGGGATCGATGCAGAGAATGCTTTAGAGCACGCAGGTATTGTTGTTAATAAAAACAGTGTACCTTTTGACAAAAAAGGGCCAAGTGTAACAAGTGGCATTAGATTAGGTACACCTGCCTTAACCACAAGGGGTATGAAGGAAAGAGAAATGAAGACGATTGCCAAGTGGATTACAAGAGTACTAGAGAGGCCTTATGATACAAGAGTACTTAATGATGTGAGATCAATGGTTCATTCTCTTTGCCGTCAATTTCCCCTCTATTAGTGTTTATTGGATTTCTTGTGTTTATTGAGCATGTTGGGTTAAAATTCTATGAACTCAATAAACCTAAAAAACTCATCAAACTCAAAAAAACCCAAAAGATTGGGAGATTAAGTGCAAAGACCTTCCTGGCCAGAATATTTTATGTCTATTGCAAAACTGGTAGCTACACGATCAACATGCCTGAGGAGAAGTGTTGGCGCAGTGTTGGTTAAAGATAAGAGGATTTTGGCTACAGGGTATAATGGCGCACCGACTGGTATACGGCACTGCGAGGAAACCGGCTGCGTGAGAGAGAACCTTGCAGTAAAGCCAGGGGAGAGACATGAGCTCTGCAGAGGTCTTCATGCTGAGCAGAATGTAATTATACAGTCAGCCTATTATGGAGTTATTACTAAAGGAACAACCCTATACTCTACCCACAAGCCATGTATTATTTGTACAAAGATGCTTATTAATGCAGGGGTAAAAAAAATCTTTTTTTTCGACGGTTACCCAGATACTCTGGCAGACGAGATGCTGTCTGAGGCAAATATAGAAGTAGAGAGGTTATCGATATGAAATGTCCATTTTGTGCAGAAATTAACAATAAGGTCATTGATTCCAGACTCGGTAAAGATGGGAGGATGATACGAAGAAGGAGGGAATGCCTTAATTGCAAAAAGCGCTTTACCACCTATGAAAAGGTTGAGGCTGTTTTGCCTATGGTGGTAAAAAAGGATGGAAGAAGAGAACCTTTCAGTAATGAAAAGATCAGAGCGGGCATTCAAATGGCCTGCCAGAAGAGGCCAATAAGCATCAATAAGATTGATGATTTTGTTGATTCTCTGGCCCAGCAATTTCAGGAAAGTGGCAATAGGGAAATAAACAGTTCTGAAATAGGCGAGAGGGTGATTGAAAGGCTTAAAATCTGGGACGATGTTGCGTATGTAAGATTTTCATCTGTTTATCGGCAATTTAAGGATATAAATGAATTTATGACTGAATTGAAAGATTTGCTTGATGAAAGAAGCGGAGAGGATAAATAGCATCGACAAACGCCAAGAGAAAATTGCGAACTATGATTTTCTGTATGCGATTTTTGCTTAAGATTATCCCACATTCCACACCCCTTCAGACTCTGTTGTTGTTGTAACATTCAAACTTTAGACACTTATAATTTTTCGCACCAATGGGTATTGATGAAGGATTCATGAAAAAGACGCTCAGGCTGGCAAAAAAGGGCCTGGGCTCCACATCTCCAAATCCCTTAGTAGGGGCACTTGTTGTTAAGGATAGACAGATTGTTGGCTCTGGATATCATAAAAAGGCAGGGGCCCCACACGCTGAAATAGAGGCTCTATCTATGGCTGGAAAAAGCGCAAAGGGAGCCACCCTCTATGTTAACCTGGAGCCCTGTAACCATTTTGGTAGAACCCCACCATGCACAAAGACTATATTGAAAAGCAGCGTTAAGAAAGTTGTTGTGGGCATGGTTGATCCTAATCCACATGTTACTGGAGGTGGGTGTGAATTCCTTTCCTCTCACGGGGTGAAGGTGAAATGTAACGTATTAGAGGAAGAATGCAAAAAGTTAAACGAGGTTTATATAAAATATATAACAAAAGACAAACCCTTTGTGATTTTGAAGGGGGCCCTTACTCTTGATGGATGGATCGCTACACAAACAGGTAATTCAAAGTGGATCACAGGTGAAAAATCAAGAAAGTTTGTTCATTCATTAAGAAAACGAGTGGATGCTATTCTGGTTGGGGTAGAAACTGTTATAGTGGATAATCCTTTTTTGACACCTTATCTGATAGGAAGATCAACCTCAGATCCTTTTCGGATAATAGTAGATACAAATTTAAGGATTCCTTTACACAGTAAGGTGTTTGATTCACCTAAATCAGGCTTGACCATCATAGCTGTAGGTAGTAATGTAGACAGTGTAAAGAGAAAAAAGATAGAAGACCTGGGAGCTCGGATTGTTAACTGCCAGATAAGAAATGGGCGGATTGATCTCGCCGATTTACTGGATGAATTAGCCAAAATGTCAATAAGCTCTGTTTTAGTAGAGGGTGGGGCAACACTATTTGGTTCCATGATAAGAGAGGAGCTTGTTGATAAGTATTATATGTTCCTTGCCCCTAAAATATTAGGTGGTGATAATGGCGTACCATTTGCGAGAGGGCCTGGATGTGGTAATATAGAAGATTGTTTACCACTAAAGGTTTTAATGGTCAGAAGATTTGATGATGATATTATGATTGAGGCATATCCTCAGAGGTAATTGCGGATTGGGGAATTGAGGAATTGTGAATTAAATTATGAGAACTTTAGTTCACTTTTACCCGCCAGACCAGCCTGTCCCGATACAATCGGGGCGGGCAGGCTTACCGGTGGGTTAAATTTTAGGCACTTTAGGCACTTACAATGTTTACCGGTATTGTTGAGGGAATTGGAGAGGTAAAAAGCATACGAAGGTTAGGTGCAGAGGCTGTCTGTATCCTAAGAGTACCTGCTTTTTTTTCTGATTGCCATCCAGGGGAAAGTATTGCGGTTGATGGTGTCTGTTTGACCATCACGGACATAAAAGGAGAGCTTTTTACTCTGGATATTTCAGCTGAGACACTTAATAGGAGCACGTTAGGAAGATTGAAACAGGGTGAGATGATAAACCTTGAAAGGGCACTGAGATTTTCTGACCGGTTAGGTGGACATCTTGTGAGCGGTCATGTTGATGGCACAGGGATAATTGAAAAGATTGAAAGGTTTCAAAGATCATGGATTATTCACATATGTCTTGATCAGTCCTTAAGCAGGTATTTGATAGACAAGGGCTCCATTGCTGTAGATGGAATAAGTTTAACCATTAACAGATGTATGAAGGCCTCCTTTGATGTAACTATTATACCCCAAACTGCTAATAACACTACACTTTTTCAAAAAGAGGTCGGCGACAGGGTAAACATAGAGATAGATCTGATTTCCAAGTATGTAGAGAAATTTTTTTTAAATGATAGAACAGCCATATCTAAAGAAAAACCATCAAGGATCGATAGGGATATGTTGATCAGATATGGTTTTGGAGAAAGCAATGGGAATTTCTAATATAAAGAGCGCACTTGAAGATTTAAGACAAGGAAAGATGATTATCCTTGTTGATGATGAGGACAGGGAAAATGAGGGCGATTTAACCATGGCAGCTGAGAAGGTTACCCCTGAGGTTATTAACTTTATGGCTAAATATGCAAGAGGCTTAATTTGTCTATCCCTTCATCCAGATATAGTAGAAAGGTTAAAACTCCCCCTAATGGTTCAAGATAATCAATCTCGTTTTCAGACTGCCTTTACTGTTTCTATAGAGGCAAAAAATGGGGTAACAACAGGAATATCAGCTGCTGATAGGACACATACTATTCTCACAGCTGTAGCCGACGATGCTAAACCAGATGATTTAGTTCAGCCAGGGCATCTTTTCCCCTTAAGGTCAAGAAGAGGAGGAGTACTTTTCAGAACCGGGCAAACCGAAGGTTCTGTAGATCTAGCCAGGCTTGCCGGTCTAAAACCGGCAGGGGTTATCTGCGAGATAATGAATGAAGATGGCACTATGGCGAGAAGGCCTGATCTTGATCAATTTGCTAAAAAGCATGGTCTCAGAATAGTTACTGTTGCTGATATTATCGCCTATCGGATGAGAAATGAGTCCTTTGTGCATAAAGAGGCAGAAACAGTTTTGCCAACCCCATCTGGTGCATTCAAGGCAATAGCATTTATAAATGAGCTCGATAATAGCGAGCACCTGGCCTTAGTAAAAGGCGAAATTGAGCCTAACAAAGATATTCTGGTGAGGGTTCATTCTGAATGTTTGACAGGGGATGTCTTTGGTTCATATCGATGTGACTGTGGAGATCAGTTGCAAAAGTCATTAAAGATGATCGATCAGGAGGGACTCGGTGTTGTTGTCTATTTGAGGCAGGAAGGTCGGGGAATAGGTTTTGCAAATAAGCTTAAGGCCTATGCATTACAGGATAAGGGTTTTGATACAGTAGAGGCAAATCAAAAGCTTGGCTTTAAGCCTGACTTGAGAGATTATGGGGTTGGCGCCCAGATTCTTGTCGCCTTAGGTGTAAGAAGGATGAGGATAATGACAAATAATCCCAAGAAGATAGTTGGTCTTGATGGGTATGGCCTAACAGTAACAGGAAGGGTCCCTATTGAAATTCCTCCAAGACCTGAAAATATGCGCTATCTTTTAACCAAATGTGAAAAATTGGGTCATATAATGAGTATCAATAGTTGATTAACGATGTATCACTGAAACAAAACGACAAACCTAACAAAGCCAAAGGGGGTCCAATGCCTAAATTTATTGAAGGAGAAATTTCTGCCAAGGGAATTACATGTGCAATCGTTGTAAGTCGTTTTAATGATTTTATATGTCAACGATTACTGGATGGGGCCTTAGATGCCCTAAAAAGGCATGGGGCATCTGATGACCAGATAACTATTGTTAAGGTGCCTGGTGCCTTTGAAATCCCTTCTATGGCAAAAAAATTGTCAATGAACGGTCAATTTGAATGCGTGATCTGCTTGGGGGCCGTAATCAGGGGTGCTACTCCACACTTTGAATACATCAGCTCACAGGTAGCAAGAGGAATAGCTACGATTGCCCTTGAGAGCAAGATTCCAGTTTCATTTGGAATAATAACTAGTGATACCTTAGAGCAGGCCATTGAAAGGGCTGGCGCAAAGAGTGGAAACAAGGGTTGGGATGCTGCTGTCTCGGCTATGGAGATGGTCAGCCTGTTTAAGGCCCTTGATTAGGTTATCCTTGTTTGAAACTTGAAACTGGAAACTTGATTCAATTTTGAGTTACTTGACCTTAAGTTTTTGCTCACCGCTGAATGATTACAACGAATTTAGGAATTAGGGATCAAGTTGGCCGACTGCTTATTTAAAGGGTTACAGATTTAGTGGTTGACAGGATATCTTTCCAGTTTCAAGTTTCCAGTTTCAAATTTCAAGAATCACATGGGAAAAAGAAGGCGCTCGAGGGAGCTGGCAATAAAGGTTCTTTTTCATCTTGAGTTTTCAAAAAAAGATGATCCTGCTGCAGCCTTTGATTTAATCTGCAATAACTTTGGTATATCTAAAGATATTGAGATCTTTTCAAAGGAGCTTGTCCTGGGGGTTTGCGTTCATACCAAAGAGCTCGATAATTTGATATCTAAAACTTCTCAGAACTGGCGATTAGAAAGGATAGCAAGAGTTGACCACTCTATTTTACGATTAGCTGTATATGAGCTTTTATACAAGGGTGATATACCACCAAAGGTTTCTATTAATGAGGCGGTAGATTTAGGAAAAA
This sequence comes from Desulfatiglandales bacterium, assembly GCA_035529575.1. GTDB lineage: Bacteria > Desulfobacterota > DSM-4660 > Desulfatiglandales > B25-G16 > B33-G16. The sequence goes on along the minus strand of DATKWM010000025.1, from coordinate 21,995 downwards.
AATTTGGAACAAAGGAATCAGGTGCCTTTATTAATGGCATATTGGATAAGATTTATACTTCTCTAAGCAAAACAAGCCAGAACACAGGCCCCGGCGAAATAAAATAAGAAATATCTCGCAGGGTAACAATTGCTGATTAAGGAATTCCTTAATTTCTCAATACCTAAATCCATAAATTCCTAAATGTATGCAACTTCAATATGAAATTGGATCTAAGGCTAACTCACAGATTTTTGGATCAACTATGGTGTCAGGCCGTGGTTGCCTTCCTATTTAAAGATAAATCCCTCCTTACAGGATACCTTTCCAGGCTCGATGAAAAGTTAACCGGCACTTTAACCCAGTTAATAGATACAAATTTTCTCAGTGGAAAACGAGATGAACTTATTCTGGTAGCCTCTCAACAAAGGATTAAGGCCGATAAATTGCTGTTTGTTGGCTTAGGTTCACCCAAAAGTTATTCATTCGAGATTTTATCGGCTGCTATCAAGAGGATATCATCGACACTTGAGAAGCTTGAATTGTACGAATTTGGGATCATGGTCCCCTGGGTTAAAGGGATCAAAATAGATTATATGGAGTTGATAAAATATACTATAATTAATCTTATTGACTATTACAGTATACATAAAAGAGATGCAGTCAATTTTTCATTAAAGGTTATTTTTACCATTGATGAAAAAAATTTTCCTGATTTACAATTTTTAAGGCGGGAGTTAAGAACATATTTGGATCTTCCTGCGTCTGATTATTCTATAGCAATTGATAACAGTATAGAGGCAAAGTAAATGAACAAATATGATCCTCAAAAAACAGAGGTTAAATGGCAGTCATTCTGGGAAAAGAACGATTATTTTAAGGTCACTGAAGATAAAGGAAAGAAAAAGTACTATTTGCTTGAAATGTATCCGTATCCCTCTGGCAAGATACATATGGGGCATGTCAGAAATTATGCTATCGGAGATGTAGTTGCCAGATATAAGCGGATGAGGGGATTTAATGTCCTGCATCCAATGGGCTGGGATGCGTTTGGTATGCCCGCAGAAAATGCAGCTATTGAGAATAACACGCATCCGGCAAAATGGACGTACGATAATATAGACTACATGAGGTCCCAATTAAAGAGGATGGGTTTCAGCTATGATTGGAACAGGGAACTGGCCACCTGCCGGCCTGAATATTATCGCTGGGAGCAACTTGTTTTTGTGGAGATGTTTAAAAAAGGCCTGGCGTATAAAAAGAAGACCTATGTTAACTGGTGTGACCTCTGTAAGACCGTGTTAGCCAACGAACAAGTTGTCGATGGATGCTGCTGGAGACATCCTGATCAAGAGGTTACCTTAAAGGAGATGGATAGTTGGTTTCTTAAAATTACAGACTATACAAAAGAATTGCTCGATTATTGTGATAAGCTTCCAGGGTGGCCAGAGAAGGTACTCACCATGCAGAGAAACTGGATAGGGGAGAGCCATGGAGCTATTTTAAGGTTTCCAGTAGTTGATTCTGATCGTGTTATTGAGGTCTTTACAACCCGACAAGATACGATTTTTGGTGCAACCTTTCTTTGTTTTGCCCCGGAACATCCATTTATTAAGGAATTAATAAAAGGCATGCCACAAGAAAAAGAGGTAAAAGAATTTGTTGAAAGAATTCTCAAGGTAGACACGTTTATGAGGACAGCTGATTTTACGGCCAAAGAGGGAATATTTACCGGAAGATATTGTCTTAATCCTGCAACAGGAGAGCAGATACCTATCTATGTAGCCAATTTTGTCCTCTATGAGTATGGAACGGGTGCGATTATGGCAGTGCCTACCCATGATCAGAGAGACTTTGAGTTTGCCAAGAAGTATAATTTATCTCTCAGGGTTGTCATCAAACCAGAGGATACAGATTTGAATGAAGAGGAAATGACCGAGGCATATGTTGATGAAGGGGTTTTAGTAAACTCTGGTCCATTTAATGGGATGCCAAATATGGAGGCCTTGGACTCAATAATTGAGTATTTGGAATCAAAGAGAATGGGCTATAAAACCATAAATTACCGCCTGAAAGACTGGGGAGTGAGCAGACAGAGATATTGGGGGGCACCTATACCTATTATTTATTGTCCACAGTGTGGCGCTGTTCCCGTGCCTGAGGATCAGCTACCAGTGTTACTCCCACTTGATCTGGATTTAAAAGAAGGAGGAAAATCGCCGCTTCCACATGAGGCTTCTTTTTATGAAACGACATGCCCGCAGTGCGGCCAAAAAGCAAAAAGAGAGACAGATACCATGGATACCTTTGTTGAATCATCATGGTATTTTGACAGATTTGCATCTCCAAGATATGAGAATAGCATCTTTGATAAGGAAAAGGTAGCCTACTGGATGCCTGTGGATCAATATATCGGCGGTATTGAGCATGCCATACTGCATCTCCTTTATTCCCGGTTCTACACAAAGGTCCTTAGGGATATGGCGTATCTAAAAATAGATGAACCTTTTACCAATCTCCTGACCCAGGGCATGGTATGTAAAGAGACCTTCAAGTGCCAGGAGCATGGGTATCTTTTTCCTGAAGAGGTAAAGGAAGGCAGATGCGCTTATTGCGGCAAAGAGGCACAGATCGGGGGTTCTGTAAAGATGTCCAAATCTACCAAAAATGTGATCGATCCACAGAAACTTGTTGATCGATACGGTGCAGACACAGTGAGGATGTTCTGTTTGTTTGCATCCCCCCCTGAGAGGGATCTCGAATGGAGCGACGAGGGTGTCGAGGGTGCGTGGAGATTTCTCAATAGGGTATGGCGTCTGGTTTTTGAAAATAGGCAAACCCTCTCTAACGCAAAACCCTATGATGCAATTCAATCCCTTTCACCTGATTTGCAAGATATTCACCGGAAGACACACCAGACCATAAGAAAGGTGACAGAAGACATAGAGAATAGGTTTCATTTTAATACTGCCATCAGTGCGGTTATGGAACTTTTCAATACGGTAAATCAGTTTATCAGTAATGGTAAAGAAATATCTGAAGTTGCCTCCTCTGTTATTAAAGAGGCAGTGGATACCATGGTAATGCTTTTGCATCCTGTCGTACCACATATTACAGAGGAGCTATGGAGACCCCTCGGTCATAGTGATAGCCTTGCAATTGTTTCCTGGCCAACGTACCGAGAAGATGCCCTTAAGAAAGAAACCTGCTTAATTGTTATTCAGGTAAATGGCAAGCTAAGGAGCAGAATAGAGATACCCGTTTCATTAAATGAAAAGGAGATTCAGGATCTGGCCCTTAAAGACAAACGGGTTCAGCATTTTATACAAGAGAAAGAAATAAAAAGGGTAATCGTTGTTCAGAAAAGATTGGTTAATATAGTGGTATGATTGGATTATCCATGACCTAAGTGCTTCGATTCGCAAATACGGTTACGTATTTTTATGAGCATAACCTGTGCGATTGCTCACTCAGCACTTAGTCCTGAGTGAATGAATACGTCATAGAATTTATGAACCGATGGACTAAGTCATACAAATATATTCAAGGACTATGGAAAGGTTGTAATGCAAAATTTAACTCCGGAGAATGTCCTGACCTCTTTACATAAGGGTGCTTTCGCACCCTTTTATTTATTTTATGGTCCTGAAGATTTCTGGTTAGAGATAACCCTTGATAAGATCAAAAAAGATTTTATACCTGACGAAGTCAAGGCATTTAATTTAGAGACACTTTATGGTGGTGAGGTTTCTGCCCAAGAGATACTCAACAGAGCTCATCTTGTTCCTTTTATGTCTTCCCACAGATTGTTCATAGTGAGGGGAACTGAGAACTTTGCTAAAGACGCATATCAACAGTTTCTTTCCTATATGGACAATCCAGTTGATTCTACTTGTATTATTTGGATATCAAGCACAACAGATTTGACAGGGGCTTTTTACAAAAGGTTTAAGGAACTTGGCAAGGCAGTAAATTTTAAAAGGTTATCCGAACGGCAGGTATACAACTGGTTACAAAAGAGGGCAAAGGAGTTAGAGTTAGATATTGACAAAGAGGCATCATCCTTTATTTATCAAATAGTTGGAAGCAGCTTAAGAGACCTTTTTAGCGAGATATTCAAACTTTCCCTGAGGTATCCACATTCCCGGATAGGGGTAGAACAAATAAAAGAATTGACTACCTTTAGCAGGCTTTTTACAGTTTTTGATCTAGTAGATTATGTGTCTAAAAAGGATGCTGACCATGCGATAGTTGTTTTAAGCAAGCTTTTTGAAACACAAGGACGGGATGCAACTACATTGTTAGGCCTTTTAGGGATGTTGGCGAGACAAATTAGGTTAATTTTGAAAGCCAAGTCAGGGCTTAAGAAAGGAGGAGGGAGGATGGGAGCGATAAAAAGATTACAACCTCTTCCCACTTTTGTGATCGAAAAATATTTGGCTCAGGAAAGATTCTGGCAGGAAGAGGAGTTAGAGGAAGCCTTACACAATATATATGATGCTGATGGCTTGATCAGGACTGGCTCGAGGGGGGATCTTGTTTTGGAGAACCTAATTTTTCTTCTTTGTTTTCCTCAGCACTTACAATAGCAAGTTTGTTTACCTGACGGGTCAATCTGGAGATTTTTCTGCTTGCTGTACTTTTGTGTAGAGCACCTTTGGATTGAACCTTTTGGAGTGTGGAAATGGCCTTATTAAGGGATAGATTTGCATCTTCGATCTTTTTATTAGCTATGGCGAGTCTTAGCTCTTTTACTGCATTTTTAGCCATGGTTTTGTATCCCGCATTCCTTAATCTTTGCACTTTGCTTTGTCTATCTCTTTTGATAGCAGATTTATGATTTGCCACGTGTTTACCTCCTGTAAAATAGAGCATCTATTAAAAAAGGCTGCTTGATAAAACTTTACATAAATTTTAAGATCTTTACATAGCAAAATAGATTGTATGAGACCTGCACCCTTTTTTTGAAGGGACATTAAACTAATCCTGAAACTGTGTCAAGGTTTTTCATGAATGAAAATGATCTTGTTACAAGGGCAGCCGGGGTAGTCGGTATTTTTACCTTCCTAAGCAGGATTCTGGGATTGGTAAGAGACATACTCATTGCCAATTTCTTCGGCTCTGGTATGTCTGCAGACGCATTTTTTGTTGCCTTTCGGATTCCCAATCTTTTGAGGAGACTCTTTGCAGAAGGTTCGCTCACCGTATCCTTTATCCCTGTCTTCACGGAATATTTACAGAATAAATCAAGAGAAGAGGCCTTTTTCCTTGCACGGGTTGTTTTAACGTTTCTTGTTTGCATTGTAATAGCTATTACAATACTCGGCGTTATCCTTTCTCCGTTAATTGTGAGAGTTATCGCCCCGGGCTTTGGGGGTATGGGTGAAAAATATGCTCTCACTGTTCTTTTGACCCGCATTATGTTTCCCTACATATTTCTGGTTAGCCTGCTTGCACTTTTTATGGGTATCCTTAACTCCCTTAAGCATTTTGCAGCCCCTGCCATAGCACCTATCTTTTTAAATCTATCAATGATTGCTGTTCTTATTTTCATAGTTCCCTATATGAAAACACCAACAATAGGCCTGGCTCTCGGTGTAATTGTGGGGGGGGTTATTCAGATGGCACTGCAGATACCTTTTTTGATGAACAAGGGTCTATCTTTTGTACCGAAATGGAACATAAGGCATCCAGCCTTAAAGAAGATTGGTATGCTAATGCTTCCAACCATCTTTGGTTCAGCTATTTATCAAATAAATCAACTAATTGGTACACTGTTAGCATCTCTACTTAGAGAGGGCAGTGTCTCGTATCTCTATTATGCTGATAGACTCGTCCAATTTCCTCTTGGTGTTTTTGCAATAGCAATCAGTACAGCTGTTTTACCATCTCTTTCAAGAGAGGCGGCAGAGGGGGATATTTACAGATTAAAGCAAACACTTTCTCATGCCCTGAGACTTACTATGTTTATCACTATACCAGCAATGGCAGGATTAATTGTTCTTAGGCAACCAATTATTACGCTATTATTTCAAAGGGGTGCCTTTACCTCATTTACCACAACAATGACTGCGCAGGCCCTCCTTTATTATTCTATTGGGCTTTGGGCATTTGCTGGCCTTAGGGTGTTTGTGTCAGCATTTTACTCGCTGCAAGATACCAAAACCCCTGTGAAAGTGGCAGTAGTGGCTATGATTGCAAATATCGCCTTTTCTCTTGCTTTAATGGGTCCCCTAAAGCATGGGGGGCTGGCCTTGGCCCTTTCCCTTGCTTCCACCCTACAACTATTTATGCTCATTTTTTTATTACAAAAGAGGCTGGGAGGTATTGAAGGAAGGGTAGTGGCACGCTCAATGGTAAGGTCTTTTATATCCTCTCTTATTATGAGTATCTGCATTTATTTTCTGGCCTTCAAGGTTTTTAGTAGCATTTTGGAACAAAAAACTTTTAATCTCGCTTCAGGAATTTTGATAATAGTATGCGCAGGGCTTGTTATATATGTTATCTCTGCATATGTTTTAGGAAGCAAAGAGCTATCCTCTCTTAAAGAGCTATTAAAGGTGTTTAAGAAAAAGGAATGAACTTAGCCCAATTTCTCTGTGAAACCCAATGCTCTATACACTATGCGCTTTCCTGCTCTTTCCCGCTGGATGGCATCCATCAAATTAAACGAAAAAATCTATAAAGAAAGCTACAGAAATTCTTCTTTGTTTTTTATTTAGGCTTGAATCCAAAAGAAAAAAATGGCACATTACATAACCAATATTCCATTATTCCAACATTCCATTAACTTATATGGATAGCATAGATTAGTTTTCATTAAAGTCTCTTTATTGTAAATATGTTGTAGAATTTCTGTAATGACCGTGGGGATGTAGCTCAGATGGGAGAGCGGTACGTTCGCAACGTACAGGTCAGGGGTTCGATTCCCCTCATCTCCACCACTTTTGAGGATTCGTGGTTAACGTTTTGGTTAACACTTTAGTTTCCATTTAAAAAAACCTCTAACTTTTCTACTGCCTGGTCAATATCATCTCTGTCAATCTTGTTGTACCTGGTGAACATTGAGTCGGTGCTATGGCCTGTTATTGCCTTTATTACTTCCTTGTCTACCCCGGCCTTTCTCATATAGGTATTAAAAGAGTGCCGGAGGTCGTGGAAGGTTAAACCGCCTTTTACCTTCCTGCCATAGGGGACCTTTGCCTTTTCACAGAGGGTCTTAAAGGTTGTCTTGATACCCTTAATTGGCTTACCGTTATAGAGAAATACATGAGGGTCGTGCAGCGCCCTTGGTATCTTTTTCAAGACATGATATAGTTCATTACAGATAGGGCAGGTTCTCGGTTCCCCTGTTTTGGTATCTATGGCCTCTAACTTGATACGCCTATTATTCAAATCTACCTTATCCCGGGTCAGGTTTAAGATCTCACCTTTCCTCATTCCTGTATAAAAGGCAGTAGCCAGGATTCCTTTAAGGTATTGTGAGCAATGCTTGTGATTTATGAGCTTATCAAATTGCTCCTTTGTGTATATCTCGTCCCGTGCATTAGCGTTGCTTTTTAGTAAGTTTTTTATAGACAAGAATGTGTGTAAGGTATTCGCGCTTACCTTTTTGTTTTCCCAGGCCTTCTTAACTATCATTTTGGCTTGTGTTATCTCATCGTCAATAGTGGCAGGAGCTAAGCCCTTCTTTTTCCTCTTTTCTCTATAGTTTTGAAGATCAACTGGCAGAATGTGAGTTACAAGTCTATCCCCGATTTCCTTATCGAGCAGCTTTACCCTGTATCCCATCTGTCTATAAGAAGCCTTTCCCTTGACTTCTTCAATATCAAGATACCATTCTGATAACTCTTTAAAGGTGATTTTGGAATTAGGGATTATTTCATTTCTTCTCTTTTGCTTTCTCCTTTCATTCTGTTCATCCCTGGCTGCTTCAATGGAATTGCCTATGAGCTCCCATTTCTGTTTTCCCCCTGGTAGCCTGTAATGTATCCAATACTTGACTTTTTTGGATCGCTTCGCCTTATCCATATCTTCGCCACATTTGACACACAGTTTATTCTTTGTGGCCTGCTTCATGTGGCATGTTGGACATTGCTCTAAGATTGCCATGATTAGCCTCCTTTTTTTTTGGTTTTTCCTCTCTTGAAAATGAAGCTCATGATTAACCTCCCCCTTCCCTGGAGATTTCTTCTGCCCCGAGCATTTTTTTTGCTGCCTCAAAATCAAAATTGTAGGTCAAGGCCCATGCCTTGAGACCCTCATAATTCGATATTGAGCCTCCGAAATCAGAATTAAAAACATTTTTCAGACTTGTCAATGCTACGAGTTTTCTCTCATTCACTTCAAGATTCTTATGGTTAAAGGGAATTCCTGCAGCTTCTTCTGCATTATAAACAATTCTTTTTAGCGCCCCGATGATATCATCTTGGGCCTTGAGTACATCTTCAACCTTTGCGATAAGCCATTGTTGGTAAAAAGTGAGGCTGGCAATACTCACGTTAGGTATATCATATTCAACATCATCTGAGGCGATATCATCAATCAACCTGGCTAAAATGCTGAGGTGTTGCAGTAACCAGTAACAATCGTCTATATCAGTCAATGTTCGTAAGCCCTTTATCAAGTCAATGATTTTCCGGCTTACCTTTAGCCTGCCATTATTTTTTATGGTTTCTTTTTTATCCTCGTTCATGATATTATCCCTCCTTATGGTAGCTTTAATGCTACCTGTTAAGCCCCTGGCCGATCCTTATGAGCTGGCCGCTGGTAAATCGGTTTCAGGGGCTTCTTTCATTTTTTGTATTGTAATTTGCTCTTCTACGGCCTTATTCCATATTCTTTTCATTGCATCCTGGCCGTGAGAGATATTTACAAGCGCTAAATCGGGTAATCCCTTTATCAGCCTTTCGTCTGCATCAATGAAACCTCTGCAAAGGGTTTCTAAGCTTTGCAGGATCATGGTAGATTCATTATAAACTTCTTCAAATAAACCAAAATCAAGCTTTGTGGTTTCCTTATTGCATGACTCATCTGTTTTTTTGTGTATAGCCATTATATCTTCTATGTCCATATCGCTGGCTATTTCACAATGTGTTTTTGTCATGGCTCCCTCCCTGGCCTTTAGGCCAAATTTACCCACGGGCAGGGGCTCAAAAAGCCCTTTTCGGTATTATCGGCTACCTATCCCGTGAGTTTGTTTATCTAATCCTCTCATAACCTCCTTTCCTATAGAATAGAAAACCGCTCAGATTTACTCTCGGCCCGCAAGCAAGCCGCCCCATGAGTCGCCTCAATGAGGTATCTGAACGGTCTATTTTTTGTTTTAGTTGTCACTTGCTTACGGTTTAGAGGTTGAGTAGTTGTAATGTTGTTATCAACCTATCAACTATAAAAACAAATGTCAAGTTTTTTGTTGACTTCAACTTATCAACTATGATTTTATTCATTTACGGGAGATACTAAATGGCTGAACCCCCTGAAAAAAGTTACATAAATACTACTGTAAAAAATGACTTATTAATATCTCTCAAGGTACTTGCTGCTCAAAAGGGCATGCGAATAAATCAACTCCTTGAAGAAGCCATCCAGGACCTTCTTAAAAAATATGAAAAGAATGAAAAAATTCATAAGTAGATTTTTTGACATAATCTGTTTTGTCATTGGGCCTATTATGATGGTGTTTCACCTTCTCAGTTTTGACTATCAGGGTTTAGTAGGCTCAGGCCCTCGGACTATTTATTATCCGGATCCCTCTAAGCTCGGGATAGCTTTAGGCGTTGCTCTAATTTGCATTGGTATATTGAGAAAATTTTGGGCTAAAAAAAATTAACTTTTCTTCAATAACTTTAAGGCCCAAATAACGCCAAATCGGCTTTAATTTCGCTTTTCTCCTTTACCCCTAACCCTCTTCACGCTATCTTTTTCGTTGCTTTTTAAGCCTTAAATGGCTTATTTTTTCCTTACAAATAAGAAGCCATCTGGGGGGTATGTCAAAATAATGGTCAGTATTTCAAAAAGCCTTGGTGTACTATTTTTATTATGTGTTTTGCTCATTTCCATTGCACTAATTATTGATGATATCTTGATTAGCAGAGAAAACAACGCCCATATCAATAAAGAAATATATACTGCTTTTAGAGAAATTGAACATAATTGTGTGAGTCAGCCATATTTTGATAGGTCAAAAAGATGTCAGATTGTCTTGGACATGTTGAATGGTTGTATTGATAGTCCAGAACCTTGCTCTGCAGATGAATATTATAAGGTTCTAAAAAGAATTGGTTTTGATTTACCATCATTTTATGCATTAGATTATGTCGAAAAAATACCAATGTGGAAATTCTGGTTACGCTTTTCAAAGAACAATAAAGATTAAAAAATAGGTCCCTATATACCCTAAAATAGCCTAACCAGTTCAGTTAAACTGAACCAATTAAAAGTCGGTAACGCCAACGTTACTAATCGGAGCAGTTAACTACCCCAATCTGCTCTTCACACCCCATAAATAACGCCATTTCCCGCTCAAATTTCAACGATCTCCTATACCCATGTAAGTAATCATTCATTTTTCCTTTTTTCGTTGCATTTCAGGCCTCAAATGCTATTCTAACCTTGTAAAAATGGAGCTCAACATATCCAAAGAAGGGGCAGCGGACTCCATGCAAGTAATAAGCTTAGAAGAATATCGAAAAGCTAAAAGAATTCAAGAGGTATCAGAGAAACAGGAGAACGCGGAATCAACGAGAGAGAAGCTCGTGAATCTATACGCCGAGAAGTTACGTCAAAGATTGCGAGAAAGGATGAGACTACAAGAATTGGAAAAAAAGCAATCTGAGCCGCCTACAAAAAAGACACCTATTTAATTTCCAAAGAACATTAAAAATAACCCTTAATCGAGGGTGCTATGATCTAAATTGAACCCCATTTCTCACATAGAGAGGTGGGGTTTTGTGGTTTCCGAACTTCAGTTTAAATTAAGAGTTAAAAGAAAAATCATTCAGCCAAAAAAGAGAAGAGGAGCCAAAGTTATGAAAAAGAGATTAGCAATCACATTTTTTCTTATTATATTCTTATGGACCGCAATGGCTTTCTCAGGAGAAAAATACTTCAGGTGAGGCCCAGGCTTAGTTAGTGTTGGAGACACTAAACGTGATGTTCTTACGAAATGCGGTGAACCAACATCTTGGGAAATTGTAGGAGCTCGCCATGAAGTGGGAGTTTCATTAAAAATAGAGGCATGGTACTATAATTGCGGTTCCGGGAGATACAATAATACGCTTACATTTGAAGGCTCAGAGGTGACTAAAATTGAGCGGAAAGGTCGAGGCTATGGTAAATCAGATTGTCAAGGAAGAGTAATACGCAATAAAGATGTTGAGAGACAAAAAAGAAAAGAGAGCTGGGAAAAAACGATTATCATAATTGAGCAAAGCCGGACACCACCAGCTGCAGGGAGATAAAAAAAGTAAACGATATCAGTTTTCAAAGAACACAGAGGAGCTTCTATAAATAAGACAATCTACTGTGAAAAACTATGCACTCACTATTGATATGGATTTTTTTCTATCCCCACCACTCACAAGTGTTTTAGGAAATCCAGTAAATCGATATGGCTCACGTGAAAAATTGAATAATCTATGTGATTTCTGGATGCCTGAGGATGATTTCAATTGGTTGATCAAATATGTGAAAGGTATAGATTTGAAACCTAACTGGACTATAGAACACTATAATGCGCTTCCGTATATAGAAAAAGCAGTGCATAAAGGAGAACTGAATGAATGCTTTAGTTTGATCAATCTTGATGCCCACAGTGACCTTTATAGAATGGACCTAGATAAACAAATAAATGAAGCAAATTGGGTGTGGTTTTTAAGCAAGGGGCACTATCTCAAATTATACACATGGGTAATTGCTCCAAAAGACTGGCCAGATTTGAAGAATGATCATGTAAATTTACCACCAGATTTGATTTTCTGTAAGAATCAGAATGAAATAGCCTTAATGGAACATAAAATTTCTTGCCTTCAAAAAGAACCAAAATATATTTGCTCTTTTTTAACTTGCGACTCCGAAGAGGAATTTAATCAGGCAAAAACAATACAACAACAAATAGATGAATTGACGCTCAAGCGAGCTAAGCTTAAATACCATTCCATGGAAGCAAAGCATTTAGATAAAAACTTTAATGTGCAGAAATGTTCTTTCAGCCGATCAATATTCCCTAATGCATCACGTATAGGAAATGTAACAATTTCCATCTCGCCTGGATATACACCAAAAAAGATCGATCGATATATTGATAGACTTAAATCAGCGTGGAAAATATAAATTGCAGACTACTTGGAGCTGGTTTATCATTGCACCGTTTATTCACTTTTCAAAGAACGATTAGGATCTTACCCCCATCTATTCTGAGATCGGTTCAAATAGGCTAACTTTAAGCCGCAAATAACGCCATTTTGCCGTCAATTTTCGATTTTCTCACTTATCCCTGTGTAAACCCTGCACCTTTTGTTTTCCCTTGATTTCTGAGGCATAAAAGCCTATTCTTACCATGGATCTTTCCTTTATTTTGATAACCCTTAAGCGAGGGTGCTCCATAAAAATATGAAGGGATTTGTTAATGTCTGAGGAAATAATTCATGATATCAAACTTGCTCCTGGCAAAAAAACCCGCATACCTTTAGGTGATTATGATGTTGAAAGCATGAGGCCAAGGTTTAAAATAAGAATTAGCCCTTTACATGTTAAGGATCTAGTCGAATATGAAGAAGTGCTGATAGGTGATAGATCGAATTGTCAAGTGGCATATGATGTACATAATAAAAGCTCTATGCTCGCATTTATAGAGATTGTCAAAATAAATGATTAACAGTATGCAATAAAAAACGAAATATCCGTCTTCAGCCAGGGTGTTATCCTCGGCTCCCCTGCGGGTATTCAGATGTCAGAGATCTAAGATAGAAAAATAAAACTCTATCTGCCCCAAAATAGCCTATATTTGATTTAAGCCTATACCTAACCCTGCCTTTATCCCCTTGCATTGATTCCTGCTTGAGAAACACCTACATGGGCCGATATTCCTCTCCTTCTTCACACTGTCACCTCTCGATATTCCCCATAATCCTTATCTTTCTTGATATGATTATCCCAGTTAGTGATTTGTCCTTCATGTCCACTAAAGGGCTTTTTAAAGTAAGCTGCCAAGACAAAACCCAGAGCCTTAATCACTGGTGGGATATCTTCTTTGAGCCTATCCTGTGTAACAGGGAAAACGCCCTCCGCTTCAAGTGCCTCCTTTACTCCCTTTTCTACTAAGAGCTTTTTATCATTCAACCAATCACTTACAATCTGTAGCCCAAATTCTGGATTATCAGCCTGGGGCGCTTCAGTAATAAAAGCTAAGAGCCATTCCCCTTTGAAATATGGGAAAAACTTTTTATCATCATGCTCCTTTTCATAGCGTGTCAGCCCATCGGCCCTTTTGAATGTCTCCATCCAACCTTCATTGCGTTCATCTACATAGAAACGTTTTGCACAATAGTGATCCTTGAGATTAATGGTTTCCCTGAGAAGGCCATCAATAGTCTTTTCTTCCCCTTTATCCAACAAAACCAACTGTCCAAGTCCAACATTTTCCTTATTCGGCATAAACTCACCCACAACACAGACAGCCCCGGGTTTTGGAAATTCAGGCCAAGCAATACCTCCCCACATCCTGCGAAAATCATATTTTCCTTTACCTGTGCGTGCTATTACTGTTTCACTCGTTCGATATCCTGATGTTTCAATCCCTTTATTCATATACTCCTTCTTTAGTTTAGAGTTTTATTGTTTGATCTTCCCTTAACTCCGGGAAGAGAATATTTGATCCAGCCTGTCTTGCCATTGCCTCATAATTATAAGAGTGCCTAAAATGGTCAGGCCCTAACTTGACGTAAACGTACCGCTTTGAGCCTGTTTCCTCGTCTTCTTCCAATTTTTTAGCAACGTTATGGAGGTGCTTTGCAAACTCTTGGGTAATCTCACATTCCTTTGGAAGAATTATTGACTGTTCCATTATTTCACGGTGGGAAGCGTCAAGGCTTTCTGTCCGATTGCAAGAGACAATCAGTTCCTTCTCATTCCAGGCATACGAGCCTTTTTGATGTTCGTTATAGTAATTCAAATAGACTTTCCCTTTGTGCCTTTCAGCAAAGGCCCGGGCATTGCGTGTCTCTGGTAAAGCGTCCACCACGCACCTTGATACATGAAAATTTCTCATTAATCGGTCAAGCTCCTCCCAATCCTTATAAATTTCTAAATGAATGATCTTGCCGGCCTTTGATAGATGTTTCTTGCCTATCACCACATGAAGATCTTTCCCCTGGTCAACACCCATGAAGCAGGGGCCGTAATCAAAACTGGATATGCCTTCATTGCTACATAGGGATAATACTTCTTGAATGCTGAGCCGATTCTGAGCTTCTACATAAGCTATGCCTATTCCAAGATTATAGAAATCTTGCAGATTATTTGTGGTTCTATATTCATGGAGTATTTCTGCGGGATCAATGAAATGACTATATAGTTGGCTATATTGGCGGCCTCTTTTATCAGTGATAGATGGTTTTTTTGCTACCCATTGGCCAACAGAAGGATTTAGCTCTGATTTACATTTCTCGCAGGCCCTAATTACTTTATTATCTTTTAGGGTAATAAGAGTTGGGGTTTCTTTGCCTGATTCAGTGGGAAATGTTTCAACAAGGTCTGTATAATGATTACACTTGAGGCATTTAAGTAACCAAAACCTTTGATCTGTTTCTTGGAAGGCTTTATCTATTCCGTAATCAGGAAGTGTTGGATTTGATAACATTAAAATTCTTTTCATCTCACTGTGAGACATCCTTTTTATTGCCATATCAAATGCTTTGGGCGGTGCTTCATCAGATTCATCAAAGATTTCAAAATCCCCAGGTGTTGATTTCAGTCCTTCTTTAGAGTTCATGCCTAATAAATAAATAAATGTATTCCAAATCTGTTTTACGGTTACAGAATCAGCACCCCTTATCCATGAAGAGATTTCTTGATTATCGGCAATTAATGGATTAAATCGTCCTGAACAAAACTTTTGCACACCAACAGCAGATGGGAAGAAGTATAAAATACCTCGATATTTTTCATACCTTGATAAATAAACTGCAAGAAGCATAGCCTTGGAGGTTAAACCCATTTGTGTTGATTTTATTTCAGACTGATTGAGGTGATCATCTTGATAAGGTTCTATAAGATATTCATGCCGTTTATAAGTGAAAGGCTTACCGTCCAGGGTGATATTTATTACCCACTCATGGAATGGTGGAGCTTTTTCGCTATCCTCAAACTGCCTATCAATTGATTGAAACAGCGCTCCGTAAAGCTGATTTTTCTTTGAGTCTTTGGATGATTCGGTCCCTAACATCAGATGCTATTTCTCCTATTGTGTTTAAAACTTCCCTTTGAAACTCTGCTATAGCCTCCATGTCATAGAGGGTTTTAAAAATCTCTAACTGAAGGTTTAGCTGTCCTCGTATCTCGGCCATAGCTTTTATTGCCAATTCCCGCGGGTCCTTAAATTTAAACTCTTCAACAAACTTTTCTGTTTTGCCTACACGGACCTTTCTCACCTGGCTTTCCAACACCTGAAGGGCTGCCTCATCTCCTCTGTTCCACCTCATGAGAAGGTCTAGTAGCTCGTTAGCATCTTGATTGATTTTCTGTAACTGTTGAACAGCATCAAGGTTTTTATCAACTACTTTGTGAGCATTTTCTAAGGCTACGTTTTTTACCACAGAGATTTTTAATTTCTTCTTGGCTTGAGACACTGCCCCAGGGGTACAGCTAAATATTTTAGATATTTCTTTATTCGATTTACCTTCTCTAAATAGCCGATCTAATTGCTTAAAATCTATTTTCGCTTGTACCATTATCTAAACACACCTAAAATTTGCTAAATTATTTAGTATAAGAGTGACGAATAGCGTTGATATCCTCACCTTCATAAGCACTGCCTTTATGGATCTCTTCCGAAGACCTTACACCCTGGCAAAACATCATTGCCTCATAAGAGAGCAGTGATTTAACAATACTCTGTTGAAATCCCCATGGGTCCTTTGGGTCTTCCCGGGCTTTCTCAATGGCCTTGGCCATACCCTTATCAAGTACCCCTGATGTCCAGCCGTATTCTCTGGCCATCCTTGGAATCCATTCCAAAATCTCAAAAGTTTCACCGTTAGCGTCCTTTATGTTGCCGTAATCTGCCATGCTCGCATCTCCTTTCGCTCTATAGCAATATGGTTCTCTAAAAAATAAATTGAGTAATCCCCCATAGGGATGGTTCCCACTTCTGAGGGACTTTCAAAACTGTAAGAAAGTTGTTCTCGGGTGTCGATTTTGATTTTTAGTGTCATTTTCCTTTAATAAGCAGTAAGTTATCAACGTACAAGGTGGCTCTAAAACCCTTAACTGATAAGTATTTACAAATATCATGTTAACGCATTGTTAACAGATTGGTCAGCATAAGGGATGCTATCGACATACTCGTCTAAGTCCTTTTTCTCGAATAGAATCACCTTACCCTGCTTCTTAAAGCGCACCGGGAAGGGTTGTTTACTCTTAGGAGCAATCCCATTATAGATAGTGCGCGGAGCCAAGCCTAAATAAGCCGCTGCCTCTGGAACTCTAAAAAGCCTTTTTTTGACAATTTCGTTACTCACTTATTCCCTTCTTCCGTTAAAAATTAACCAAAATTATCTTATTAACCTTGCGCATACCTTTTCTTCTCCCTCCACATTCTTCTAAGGACAATCTTGTTGACCTTTTCGTAATCCTCTTCTCAGGAGTATTTTTGAATCAGAGGAGCCTCACGTTTTCGTATAGCTTCCTCTAAATCGATGATCTCGCCTGTTTTCATTTTCTTTCTTTGTTTCTTTCTTTCTTTTTAATACGCGTACTTATGTATAGAAAGTTAACATGATTTTCTGTTAACTTTTGTTAACCTAATGTTAACTCTGTTAACTTTTCCATCTATCACAAATAATTTCAATCAGTTACCTCTCTTTTTAGGCTCTGTTTTAAGCCATGCACTTGTTTGTTGAAATTCGGTTCCGTTATGCAATTTGAAGGTCATTTCTAATTTATTAGGGTTAGTTTTACCTTTCCAGTTTTTGGCCTTAACTATCTTCATCCTCCCAGGGTCAATAGATATATAGAGGCGTGGTTTTTCTAAGCTTCCATACCCTCCGCGTGCTACATCGGTTCCGGGATTTTTTTGTAGAGCTACGATAGCAATAGCACCATTGAGTTTGTTATGGATCTCTGTGAGGTATCCTCCAATCTTATAAAACTCGTCTGAAATTTCGATAAAATCGATAAAGTTAATGTTGCCCTGGCCTGGCCTGATAACATCACTAAAATTTTCAGTCCTTGAATAAGCATGTAAATATTTATCCCAGTCCTCCCAGGGTACATCTTCAAACTTGCCTAATCTCATTGTGAGCTCATCCTGGCCCATTTCACTTGAAAAGAGATGGCACTTAAAATCGTACATGTTACTGGCAGCTATATTCAAGATAAGGCTCGTCTTTCCGGCATTTGGAAACCCTGCTAATACAATGATATTCCCCGGCCGGATCTCCACCATGTCATTGAGGCCAAAGGGGAGTTTTACATCAACTATACGGTCAACTTTTTCTTTTAACCGTATCCGTGTTAATTCTTCTTCTACTCTGCGCCAATTGCCATATTTACCACCGGCCTTTACGATGAGCCCTTCATCAACAAATCTGTTAAGATATATTGAGACCTGTGCTTTTTTAGTTCTTGGGATATCCATTTCTTCCATTAACTGTTTGTTGCTGAATATCCCTGTAACACCTTGAATCCAATCCCTTATAGCCTGCGTTAAGTTTGCCTCCGCTAAGGGTGGAAGTCTAAGGTTTGTAACTCTGTGATCGTCAAGGGCGGTTATAATCTGCCTTTCAGTCCAGTTCGGGCATGTAAGCCTTAAATGCTCTTCAAAATTTCGAGAGGACTCTTCTGCTGTTTTTGGCTTATCCACGGTTTTTAGCTTTGCCTGATTCTCCATTTCGAGCCTCTTCTATAAACACCAATTCAGGATATTTCGACTCCAGTTCTTTAATTAATCCTTGCACTTTCATAAAAAAAGCTTGTAGAGCCAGATCTCGTTTGCGTAATTTTCCCTTCTTTTCATCCATTTTTAGGTCCCCCATTCTCAGGGAAGATGTCAATCACCTTGCAGTTTAGGACTTTGGCTATCTCGGTCTTTAATTCATCTTTCGGTTCAATCCAGCCATTAACAATCTTTGATAGATAGGGTTCTGATATACCAATCTCTTTAGCTAACGCTATTTGAGATTTCCCTGACTGAAGAACCTTCATTTTAAGGTCGTAGTTCATAAAACACCTCCATATAGCTTTAACCCATATAATAAGAAATATTCTAACGAAGTCAATCTAAATATCCTGTTAGATCAATATGTTAGGTAGTTTTCAGTCATCACAAAATCGAAGCATGAAAACTACCAACTTAAAGTTTGTCTGCTAATAAGTCGTGATTAATTTGGTTGGGGGATTAAGATGAAATGCGACTGTGGCGTTTAATGAAGGTCAGAAGAGAATCTTCCTTCTGAAAACTCATGAATATGATTGTTTACCAAATCCCTGACTTTCTCACGTGTATATCTTTTGCCAGTTGAAGTTTTGATATTTAAAATATCTAAAAGCCTTCCGGTTCCTTCAAAAATAGCATTATCAGATAGTTTGGTATTGTTTTTCAATAATCTATAAACAATCAAAACAAAGTTAATCAGGCTTTGAAAGCCCTTAGATGATTTTCTCCCTCCGGGAACAACATATAAAAGCCCTTCTTTCGTTATGTGTTTAAGAATAAAGAGTGTATCAGATGGTTGCAGGCTATTAATCCTTTCTTTTTCGAGAGCCTTAGCCATATTTATATCAAACATGAGGCCTTGCTTTTTTAACACCTTCATTTTCTCTATGGCCTCTTTAGAGCCCTCCCACTCCTTTTTCTTTTTCCTTCTATGTCGCTGATTTTCTGCTTTTAGTAGCTTTTGATTTTCTTCTTTCCGAAACTTCTCACTTCTGATTAAAGGAGGTAATGGCATTACCTGATCCATGATACCAACAATTAGAGCCCTGTTAGATTTAGAGAGTTTTTTTACGCAGGTAATAAGGTTAACCACTGCGATTTTTTTTCTATTGCCATACTTCTCAATGAAATAATTGAAATATCCTAAGGTACCTATTTCGCCTGACAGAAAAAAACCACTCAAATCTTCTGGCTTAGGCTCTTTTCCAAGCTTAGCCTTAAAGTAAAAATTGCCAAGTTTAGTTTTAAGGATTTCCTGAGCGGCTCGATATTCTTCTTTATCCATCTTGCGTCACCTCCCTGCAAGTAACCCCTGATGGTAAGAGTGGGGCAGGGAGTTCAGGGAAGCTCCTTTTCGGGAATGACCCTATCCCCACTAAGCTATATTTTCATACTACATCTTGTGTTAAATAAAGTCAAGATAGCAAGATATAGGACAAGTAAACTTCTTTATCTAAAATTTCCCAGCATACCAAAGGGATGTGATGGAGTGAAATATTATAGGTTGGTAGAGTGGTTTATTGTTTAAACTAGATATTGATCAGTGACATATAGTTTCGAATAAAGCTTACAAACACAAGTCATAAGTTTTTCGGCTTTTAAGTTTTCTCCAATCATAGCAGTAGTTGAAAGTCAGTAACCCTGCTAATCAGCCGCTAGTTTTTTGTGTCGGCTGAATTAGCATTGTTATACACCTTTCCATCTCACAACACTCAAAACCTTAATCGCTATATAAATCAAGAAATATGTATAGAACATCGCTGGAATCCAAACGATTAGGAATTTGCTTACTGTTTGATGTATGATTGGTATTATGACTCCTGAAAAAAAAACAAGAATAGATATTATGAGAGTAAAAATAACAACAGCGTTAGATGGATTTAGTTTCCGTAAATAACTAAACCTCTTTAATTTATAGCCAAGCGTTCTTGAGATGTTATAAATGCTTTCGACGTTCGAACAAAACTCTTTAGGTATTTTTTGAAATCCCCTTGAAGTCTCAGGGCTATAACCTTCTAGATCTTTTTCCCAAAACTTGTGGTGAAGATTGATTTCCTTCTTCCAATCAAACCCTTGCGTAAATACTTCACTCCCAAACCAATTTATATAATTAACAATTGTGCGAAATTTACTTTGCACCGTCGTACTCCATTTCTCAATCTCTTTCATATTAGAAAAGATTATATCTGGACTAGGTTGCAGTCCTATAAGTTTCCCTTTTGTCATTACCATGCGTTCAGGAAATGGGTATTTCAAAGTCAAAACCCCCATTAAACATAGCTTAAATTCCGTATGATTGAGTCCTAGATCAGAAAAGTAGACTTTCAATGGGGGGCGATCTAATGAATCATTAATCGTAATCTTCCCTGTAGGATCAATCCAATAGCTTGATAACAAAATTTGAATTTGATCTTCTTTTGAAGACCAATTTTCAAGAAACTTGCTGCTCGGACCAACTAATTTAAACCAAATTGGTGAGAATCTAATGTCATTAACGCTTTCAGCAATTTCTAGCGCATCGGTTTCTACCTCGCTAATTTGGGAATTAATGTGTAATAGATAAGCAATGCTTAATCCAATTAATATCGAAAGGACTGTAGCATGAATTCCAGCCACCGACATAACAAAGCCGTTGTCAAACTTCCCAAAAAAGAATTTTGATAACCTACTTAAATGTTGCTTCACTTCATTTTTCACTATTCTAAAAAAGTATAACGACAAGCTTACAGGATTGTGTGGAGCAAGGCGGAACACAATTCCTAGTAAAGCGAATTGTTGTGTGTAAATTTATACCTTCTATTCGTTTTTCCCCTTTCCACAAACTTTTTGGCGTAATCCATTGATTATATAAGCAAGCATCAGGACAACCCATCCCAGCCCATATGATCCTACCCAAAACCAAAATCCTCTAATCGATTCGCCTAAAAATTTACTGAAACTTTCTTCGCCTAGGATACGCCCAGAAATAAGGCCAACAAATAAAACAAAGCCATGTGTTTTGATAAACTTAAAAACAGATTTGGCTATATTTTTGGAATCTTTTTCCATTAACATACCTAATAATATGAAGGCTTGTGTTTACTGTAATGTCCAAGCCAATCCATAATTTCTTGATCCTTACCATGACAGAGAACACTTGCTGTATTTTATTATTTGTCCTTTTACACACAACCAGTTAAAATATAGTTTCTGCATAGTTTTAAAGAATTAATAAAATATTGCGAAAAAATCCTCTATTTCATGATTTTTCTAACTGCATTACACCACAATCTGCATGTTATTCAGAAACCGCATAATTACAAAAATGTCTACTATTTACATTCAATCCTTCGTGCCATATACTGAATTCTGATAATATTTAAGTATACTTATGCTAATCAAATCATCAAGCCTTTTATTCTACAGTACAATACACATCTTTGACAGGTCACCCTGATTGTATACCCTTTGAATCTTAGGAAGATGTTGAGGCGCCTAGGCATAAAAACCCCCTGCCTTGTTAAAGACAGAGGGTGTTCTAAAATAAGATACTTTTTAAACCCACTACTAACCCACTGACTTAATGAGTATAAGCCATTTCATGGTTAACGAATTGTTAACACTTGACAAAATATACCCCCCTATTTACACTGTTTTCACTGTTATTACTTGGGAGATGAAAAAAGACGTAAGTTATTGATTTTATTTTTCATTGTAATTACTTGGAATTACTGATAAATCGGTTCGCAACGTACAGGTCAGGGGTTCGATTCCCCTCATCTCCACCATCATTTTTAAAGATGAGGATATATTAAATGAAACGAGATGCAGATATTGAGCGAAAGACACGTGAAACAGACATCCAATTAAGGCTAAATCTCGA
>DATKWM010000024.1:0-5868 GCA_035529575.1 Desulfatiglandales bacterium | reverse complement strand
TTTAAGAAATTACGGTATGTCAAATATAAAAATCTGTCTCCTTCATCATTTATTCTACATAGTTTAAAAATTGTATCGTTAGCAAGTTTTGTTTTATAAAAAAAGGAATTGATATGAGAAATAAATGTTATACGGTTGCCGTACATAGTGATGAAAATATAAAAACTATGGTGAGTAATTGTCTGAAAGATTTAGGAGGAATTGATCAACTTGTAGCCTCAGGTAGCAGAATTTTATTGAAACCCAATTTGGTTGTAGCAAAACCTAATAGTTCCGGAGCTACCACCAATCCTTTAATTTTAGATGCTCTTATAGAACATCTAATAGGCACTTCTCCGTGTGAAATAATTATAGGAGAAAGTTCTCAGATTGGTGATGATACTCTTGAAGCTTATAAAGTTACCGGAGTTCAGGATATAGCTCAAAAATGGAAGGTTACCTTGCTTGATTTTAAAAAGGATAATCAAATACCTATCGATATACCTTATGGCAAGGTATTGAAAAGAGTACTGGTTGCTGAAACAGTAAAAAAGGTTGACTATTTAATTAATCTTCCCATTTTGAAAGTACATAGCCAAACAACCGTTACCATCGGTATGAAGAATCTCAAGGGCTGTATACCTGATCAGGAAAAAAGTCGTTTTCACCGCTTAAATTTAGACCAATGCATTGCTGATCTCAGCACTGTTGTTATCCCCAATTTAACCATAGTTGATGCCACCCTATGTTCTCTTAACTGGGAATTAGGAGGTATGCCGGTCCGTCTAAATACTGTTTTAGCCAGTAAGAATAATTTAGCTGTTGATATAGTAGCTGCTTCTATGTTGGGATATGATGGAATTGAGGTTGCTCATCTTCGCTTGGCGGCTCAAGCTCACCTGGGACCGACCAATATAGAAGAAATTAATATTATCAGCTCAAAAAAAATAAAAACAGTTCAACCTGGACAAAATGTTGATACAATGAAAGAACCCTATTATCATCTGCCGGAATTAGAGGTTATCGAAAAGGGGACATGCAGTTCCTGTAAAGGAGCTTTACTGGCTGCTATGCGGCGTTTGTATGAAGAAAGACAATCTCCACACTGTACCATACTTATGGGGCAAAGATTGAGAGATAGAAAATGTGAGTTTGTCCCTAATTTTAAGTATGGTACAGTCAAATCAAAGAAACCTTTGGTGAGTATAGGACAATGTTGCCATTGGGTAGCTGAGCATTATCCAATTGAACATCTTAAAGGGTGTCCGGTAAAGGCAGAGGCCATATATCGCTATTTAAAAACAGACAGTTAAATTCTTAGTGAGATTGCAATATAAATAAAAGTCAGTCATTTTCTTTTTACTTAAGGTTGTATTGATAGAACAGGATATAAAACCAAGATAGTTTTTAAAGTTTATCAAAATAAAATGTTACATCGAATGTTTTATTCGGATAATAATAGGGCTTAAATTTCCTCATATTATAAGCCTTTCCTACGATACAATACTAAGATTTTTATCTTTTTTCTGACTATTATCCGAACCGTATCAGATAACAAATGCAACATTGATTTTGTTTGAGCTTAGAAAAGTATTATGATAATCTTACTGATATTAAGGAAGGGTTAAAAATTGATTATAAGTTGCGAAAAATACCAACTGCTATTAATAAGATAATGGAATTAATAGAAGGTCATTATGATTGGCATAAACGGCGGAAGGGGAGGGCTCTTTCGTGGACTATTAGAAATATATTTGTATTTCACTTTAGATGAAAACAATTCAAGAGAAATAACGCCACTTAAGCCTATAAAATATGAAAGGAAATATAATGGAAAAATTTATTTTAATACCAATAAAAGATGAGATTAGCTTCGAAGATTTTGCCAAATGGATCATCAGCAGAATAATCGTTATGATATTCAGAGTCAGCCCAAGATAGTGGAGGTTTCTTTTTTGTTAAAGACCTGGGGTTAAATTAAATGATCCAAAGATACAATATAAAGGAATTATTCACCTTGTTATATCAGTTGGTAGTAAAGAAAATGTGGTTGGAATTACTGAAAAGCTACGATCTGATGAATATACAATTGTAAGCGAGTTGCGTACAACAGGCGATGGGTATTTTGAAAGCTGTGTGTTTGATTCAGATGGAAATCGAGTAGAAATAACAGTTTGAAGGGGTGATACTTCCTCGCACCTTGCATTTTGCAATTATTTTATAAAAAAGAAGGACTTTTAAAACCTTATGGAGTATATAGATATATAAAACTTTAAATAAAATTAAATATTATAACCTGTATGAAGGTAACAGAAGAGATTTTTTCTTTCTCAAGAAAAAGCGCCAAAGGGGAAAGATACTAAAAATATCGAAACTCTCAGGCAAAAGGACTGTTACCGGACAGAACTCTGGAGAGCTTTATGCAAAAAAGCACCGACGGGGCAATTCCTAATCTTTAGGGAAGGTCCTTACAGAATTTACTAAAAGAATTATTTCTAAATATATTAGGAAGAATCTTTCAGGTAAAAAGACAGAGTAGGAAAGTAATTTAATTATTTTCTTATTCTGTCTTTTCTGTCTTTTTTGTTTTTATCATGTTTTGAGTAATTAAAATATTTCTATTATTTTAGATGTGGAGATCTGAATAATAGCTAAAAGCAAACGACCTGAACAAAGGAGGTGGTAGATGAATAATAAACAGATAGGGATTTGTTTAGAAAAATAAAATAAAATCGAAAAATTTTGGAGGTTTGAATGAAATGAAAAAATTTATTTTAGTATTGTTTCTGGTTGGAATTTTATTGGTAAGTGGAGTATTTACAGCCCTGGCGGCAGAAGCATCGGTGACTATCACCTGGTGGCATATTCAGACTGCAGAAGCTGAAAAGGTACTGTGGCAGAGGCTTGCCGATGAATATATGGCCGCTCATCCAAACGTTACCATCGAGGTTCTAAGTCTCGAGAACGAGAATTTCAAGGCAAAGTTGACCACGGTTATGCTATCTGGTGAACCCCCCGACGTTTTCCAGAGCTGGGGCGGCGGCGTGATGAACGAATACGCCAAAGCTGGTCTTCTCTTCGACATTACTGCATATCTGGACAGGGATGGCTGGCGTGATACATTTTCACCAGGCGCACTGGGTGTATACAGTTTCGAAGGGAAAAACTACGGTGTTCCGCGTGATATGGGTATGGTTGGCTTCTGGTACAATAAGGATCTGTTTGCTCAGGCTGGCATTGATAATCCTCCCACGACCTGGTTTGCATTACTTGAAGATGTTCAGATACTTAAAGATGCTGGCATCACCCCCATTGCTGTTGGCGAGGGAGATAAGTGGCCTGGTGCCTTCTGGTGGGAATATCTGGCTGTTCGTATCGGTGGCCAAGCTGCCTTTGATGCGGCTTATTCTCGAGAGGGCTCCTTCACAGATTCCCCATTCATTGAAGCAGGCGAGAAGCTTCAGGAACTCGTTGCACTCAAGCCTTTCCAGAGCGGCTTCCTTGGGGCTACCTGGGGAGATGAAGCTACTCTAATGGGTAACGGCGAGGCTGCAATGGATTTGATGGGGCAGTGGGCTCCAGGTGCATTCGCAGACAATAGCATTGATAAATTGGGACTTGGTGAAAAGGCGGGCTGGTTCCCCTTCCCGGCTGTTGAGGGAGGCGCTGGTGATCCTGCCGACGCTCTTGGTGGCGGTAATGGCTTTGTAATTGGTATTAATGCGCCACAGGAGGCTGTAGATTTTCTCAAGTACATAAGCAGTGTGGATTCGCAAATCGCTCAGGCCGAAATAAACCTGTCTGTACCCGTTGTTAAAGGTGCTGAAGGCGGTCTGACCGATCCCTTGCTCAAGATCGTCCAGCAAGGCGCTGCAGCTGCGCAATACTTCCAGCTTTATTATGATCAGGCAATGCCTCCAGCAGTTGGTTCAGTTGTGAACGACAGTGTTCAGGGACTTTTTGCCGGTACGTTAACACCTGAACAGGCTGCTCAGGCAATTGAAGACTCTGCAGCTCAAGAAATAAAATGAGTCACGTTTGATTAAAGGATATACGGGGATCAGGTTCCGTAATACTTGATTCCCGTACTTTTTGCTGTTCAGGAAGGAGATTATTCATGAAGAAAAATTCATTTAACCAGGATGTCCAGACATTAGCGCAAAAGACCAGATCTACTCAGCGACTTCAAGACAGGATGACTATTCTATTATTCTTGTTGCCGGCTCTTGTATTTTTCTCTATATTTCTGGTTTATCCAGTCTTTCGATCCGTTTACTATAGTTTATTCAGCTGGAAGGGTTTTGGTCCCGCAGTTGACTTTATCGGACTGAATAACTTCAAACGCATCCTGACCGATTGGATCTTTCTAAAGGCAGTAGGGAATGGACTGTTAATCGTCGTATTATCTCTGACTATTCAACTGCCATTGTCCCTGGCGCTGGCTCTTATGGTGGGACGCAACCTGCGTGGACGCGCATTTTTTCGTACGATCTTTTTCATGCCTTACGTTCTTTCCGAAGTCATTACAGGCATTATGTGGTTGATTCTCTACAATCCCAATCCAAAACGCGGTTTTATAAATGCGATTCTGACCCTAATCCCAGGCCTGAAAGCTCAACCCTGGTTGGGAGATACCAGGACAGTTCTACTAGCCATCTTTGTCGTACTAACCTGGAAATTTTTTGGATTCCACATGCTTTTGT
Organism: Desulfatiglandales bacterium; assembly: GCA_035529575.1. Taxonomy (GTDB): domain Bacteria; phylum Desulfobacterota; class DSM-4660; order Desulfatiglandales; family B25-G16; genus B33-G16. The sequence goes on along the minus strand of DATKWM010000024.1, from coordinate 1,186 downwards.
ATATGGCCGGCCTGCAAAACATACCGCCGGAAATTGAGGAAGCTGCTCTTATTGATGGAGTGAATAAGCGCCAGATGATAACTTATATCACAATACCGTTGATCAGTAGCACCATCCGTACATCCATCTACCTGTCTGTTTTAGGATCGCTGCAGGTGTTTGCCCTAATCTGGATTATGACAAAGGGCGGTCCAGTCAATGCTAGTGAGGTTATGTCAACGTATATGTACCGTTTTAGCTTTGTGCGTTTCGAGCTAGGATATGGCTCAGCAGTGGCCATTGTGATGTTACTTATTTCCCTGGTCTTTTCGCTGGCTTACCTGCGTCTTGTGCGCCAGGCAGATTACCTAAACTAGAAAGGATTGGTTTATGTCAGTTAATTATTCATATAGAAGTAGAACTTTGAAGAAAAATCTCCCGAGGCTTTTTCAGTATTTCGTCCTTTCTTTGGTGGTATTAATCGTCATCGTACCCATCGTGATGATTGTTTTCGGTGCACTAAAGACGCGCGGTGAATTTATGACTCGTCCTTATACTCTTCCTATTCCCCCGAACTTGGAAAACTACGCAAAAGTTTTAGGAATGCCGGTTTTTTGGTCCATGCTACGTAATAGTCTCTTGATAATGTTAGCGACGACGATTGGTGTAGTGCTCATTTGTAGCCTGACTGCTTTTGTGTTTTCCCGCATGAAATTCAGTGGCCAGAATCTATTATTCAATTTTTTTACCCTGGGTCTTATGTTCCCGATTACAATTGCAATTTTGCCGGTATATCTCATAGTGCGTCAGATAGGATTGACCAATAATCTCTGGGGAGTAATTCTGGTGCAAACTTCATTTCAGCTTTCAATCTGTATCGTAATTCTGCGCAACTTTTTTATGGCAATACCTTCTGAATTACAAGATGCCGCTTACATAGACGGTTGTAATGCCTTCAGTTTTTTCTGGCGTATTCTTCTCCCTCTGTCGCGTCCGGCGCTGGCAGCAGTTGCATCTTTGACTATGGTCGCCAGTTGGAATGATTTACTCGTACCTCTGGTGTTGATAGATAAGGAAAAGCTCTGGACTTTACCCCTCGGCACGATGCAGTTCCAGGGACAATATGGAATGGATTTAGCGCTAATAGCGGCTTTCGTAACCCTGTCCGCAGTGCCGGCGGTCATTTTTTATCTCTTTGCGGAGCGAC
>DATKWM010000023.1:0-18166 GCA_035529575.1 Desulfatiglandales bacterium | reverse complement strand
GGTTTCCCCCACTGATAAGTTGCGAAAAGACAGCGCCCTTCGACTCGGCCGAGCTCGTCGCGGGCCACCAGTCACCTCAGAAAAGTCCACCCTCTTCATTGGGGTGACAAAAATTGTCAGGTTTTGCAAAGCTCTAAGATTAATAAAAATAGGAAATCATGTCAAATAGAAGATAAAATAGCGTTTAAGAAGGGCTTGCCTAAGACGGATCAGGAAACACATCATTTTTCAAAGATTTGATAGTATAGCAATCCCGAGAACAAAAATTATGAGCCCACACAAACGGATGTAACTGGTGTTGGCTTTATTGAACCACCAATCCATAAGACGTTTAATCTGGGGCATCGGTCCCATGACCAAGTATAATCCCTTGAGTAAGGCAAGCACACCCAATATAAAAGATAGGAAAAATACCTGTGTACATACAAAGGCACCTATTATCAAAACAATCCCGAAAATAATCGGTACAATAGATAGCGCCCTTACTTTTTCTGTAAAAAAGAGTTTTCTCAAAATCTTCATTGTTCTTTCAGTATAAAGAAGTATAAAGACACCGATAACAATCCACAAAATTGCTACGATATACAGTGCTATATTCATAGTATCCTCCAACGATTACACGGTTTAAAACCATTAACTCTCAGAGATATATTTTGAGTAAACAATATAGATGAAATTCCCCATATGGTCAAGGTAAACTCATTCCCCCTACCCTGCCTCCCATATTGTTAAACATACATGAGAGAAAATGAATTACCTCGCAGTCCCGCTCAGACGGGATCTCCGCTCCGCTCCGACAAGCTACGAGGGATAAAAAAAAAGAAAAATTCAGAACGCAGCAAGCTGGTGAAAATCAACCCTTGTCCGCTTCTGGTGGATTGGAATACGAAATGTAAAAGTTAAACTTGAAAAAACTATGCAAAGCAGCTACTAAAAAAGTGTTCATACGATGATTTTATTAGAAATAACGGCCGCCACAAGTGCTGAAATAATTTTCCATCCTTACGATATATGGAATATCATATAATAAAGAACAACCTACACTATTCAGAATAAAAGGGGGTAAAAATGGAAGGGATGAACCTGATAGGTTTTGAGGAAAATAAAACTATACAAGTGCAGAAAGAAAGAGCGAGCGGCAAAAAGAATCCGTTTAATGAGGCATCGTGGCAATCGTCCAACAGAGTCTCTTTAGACCTTACCTATCTTTTTGACACCCCAGGCGATTCCTCATCTATAACACTTGAAGATATTAAAGATATTGCACCACAGGCAATAAAGGCCCATAGGATGTTAAAAAAAGATCAAGGAGATATATATGATGATGGGATACCAATGACCGGCTGGCAAAACCTCCCTGAAGAGATAACCCTCACTCATTTAAAGGAGATAAAATCTGCAGCCCAAAGCCTTAATAACCGAATTGATACATTTGTCTCTTTAGGGATAGGCGGATCATATTTAGGCATCGAGGCTACATGGAAGGCACTGACCCATACCTATTTCAACCAGTTAAGCCGAGATGAAAGAGGTAATGCACCAGAGATTTACTTTCTGGGTCAAAATATGGACCCTGACTATGTAAGAGACACCCTCGATATGCTACGAGGCAAAGTGGTAGGAATAAATGTTATATCGAAATCAGGCACAACAACAGAAACTGCAATTGCCTTTAGAATCCTGCGTAATGTACTGGAGAAAAACTGGGGTCACGATGCCAAAAATTTAATATATGTGACTACTGATGCTACAAGAGGAGCCCTTAAGAATTTATCAAAGGAGAAGGGATATAAAACCTTTCCTATTCCTGATAATATCGGTGGTCGCTTTTCAGTATTGACTGATGTTGGATTGCTGGGGCTTGCTATAGCCAATATTGATATTGATGAGTTCGCCGCAGGATTTAAATATATGAGAAATATCACGATGGCAGACAATTTCTGGGAAAACCCAAGTCTTCTTCATGCAGCAGCTCGCTATGCAGCATGGTTGAAGGGTAAAAAGATAGAGATAGTAGCCACCAATTCAGTACCTTTATATGGCGTAGCCAAGTGGATGGAACAGTTATTTCCAGAAAGTGAAGGACATTCTGGGCATGGTATGTGGGTATCTCCTTCTCTTTACTCGGAAAAGCTGCATGCTAATGGCCAGATGGTTCAACAGGGCGAACGAAATATTTTAGAGACCTTTATTATGTTACAAGAGCATGATAACACAGTTACTATTCCACACGATAAAGATAACATTGATGGATTGAATTATTTAGTCAATAAAGGCCAAGACATGAATAGCATAAACAGAAAGGTAATCGAAGGACCTGCATATGCCCATTATTTAGGTGATGTTCCCAACATGATAATTGAAATACCAAGAAAAAACGCATTTAGCTTGGGTGAAATCTACTATATGATGGAAAGATCTGTAGCCATAAGCGGCTACCTCTTGGGGCACAATCCTTTTATACAACCAGGCGTAGAAGATTATAAAAAAGCAATGTTTGCCCTGCTCGATAAACCTGGCTTCGAGGAAAAAGGAAAAGAGATCAAGGATCAGATCAGCAAGATGAAGAGAATAAGAATATGATACAATGATTAATAGAACCTTAGATATAGGTTGAACTTATAACCCAGGCGTTTGAAAAATCTAAAACTTAGCCTGAAATTTAATGATCACATAATATTATTCCTCTGGAAATATATGCGAGTAAACCGCAATTGAATTGTAGCCATGTTAAAAATAAATTAGAAATTGCACTTGGAGGAACAGCCAGAAATCCAGAGGATGCAGAAGTGTTGGCTAATCTAAGGCTAAAATTTGCCGAAATCCCTATATCTAATGTAATAAAGTTCAAAAAGAACATTAACGAATACTTAAAAGTCAAAGAAAAAACAGACCTTTATTACCTTTGTCATGGGCCGAGAGAGGGACATCCCAATAACATAAATTCTTTGGAGAGAGATTACCTCCCTCACGTATCAGAGATTTTGGAGATTATGCCCATACTCAATATGTCTCTTCTAACCCTTCATCTCTGGGTGGATCGCCGTTTTGTTAAAGCTACGGTAATTGATTTTAAGATTGAACTATTAAAAAAAATCATTGATACGGCCAGAGAAAAAAAGATTATCATTTGTTTAGAAAATTTAAGTGAAAATTGGCATGACCTTAAAATTGCCTTTGATAATCTCCCACTCCTTAACCTCACCTTAGATGTGGGTCATGGGCAGCTTTTAAGGGAAGAAAATACAAGCTTTGATTTTATCAAAAGATATCCAGACAGGATAAAGCACATTCATCTCCACGATAATCTTGGAGGGAACACTCCTGAAAATGATCTACACCTTCCTCCTGGTAGAGGCATTGTTGATTTTAAAAATATCTTCAATTCCCTGAGAAACATTGGCTATAGAGGGACTGCGACCCTGGAGCTTAAACCGGTTGAAATCAAATCTTGTCTTGCATTTATTAAAAAATTATTACGCGCTTAATACATGCTTTTTCATTGCAAATACAACTGGTTCATGGTATTTAATTTTTTGGGCTGTTTTTTTCATTCTAAAGATATCCTCACTTAAGGAAACAAGTCTGGATAGACAATAGAGGATTACAGTTATGCAATCCAATAAAGTTAACCTTTAAATGTTAAGGAGGTATAAGGATGAAAGTTTTTAAGTTGTGTGTTGTTATTTTGGTGTTAGCATTTTTTGCTACTGCAGGTGTTGCTACAGCAGGAACCCTTGACGAAGTTAAGGCACGAGGGGTTCTTAGCGCTGGTGTAAACGGCGGGGTATTTGGATTCAGCATGCCTGATAAAAAAGGTGTGTGGAAAGGCATTGATGTGGATACGGCAAAGGCAGTCGCTGCTGCGATATTCGGTGATGCCAACAAGGCTAAATTTGTTGCCCTTACGGCTGTTCAGCGTTTACCCGCCCTTCAATCAAAAGAGATTGATGTATTGTGCCGTAATACCACACAGACCTTGACTCGCGAAACCGTGAATGGCCTGAATTTCTGCCATGTGAACTACTATGATGGTCAGGGGTTCCTGGTCCCCAAGAAATTGGGCGTGAAGAGTGCCAAGGAACTTGAGGGTGCTACAGTATGCGTTCTGCCAGGAACCACTACAGAGATGAATGTAGCGGACTTTTTCCGGAAGCATAATATGAAGTGGAAGCCGGTGGTGATTGAGCAGGTTGCAGAGCTCTCCAAGGCCTTTTTTGCCGGTCGCTGTGACTGCTATACCTCGGATGCCTCCCAACTGGCATCGCATCGTTCCGTGGCCCCCAATCCTGACGACTATATCCTATTACCTGAGATTATCTCCAAAGAGCCTCTTGCCCCGGTTGTCCGTCACGGGGATGACCAGTGGTATGATATTGTCAACTGGACAGTTATGGCACTCATACAGGCTGAAGAATTCGACATCACTTCAAAAAATGTGGACAGCTTTCTTAAAAGCAATGATCCAGCAATAATGAGATTTTTAGGAGTAACGCCTGGTTTGGGCAAGGCCCTTGGTCTTGATGATAAATGGGCTTACAACATCATCAAACAGGTGGGCAACTACGGCGAAATCTTCGAGCGTAACGTCGGGCCCGATACTCCCCTTAAGCTTGAGCGCGGTTTGAACGACCTGTGGACAAGGGGTGGACTGATGTATTCTGCAGCAATGAGATAATCTTTTCTCCGGGTGCCCCTGTTGAGTCAAGGGGCACCCTCTTGTTTTATCCCTCCTTGGCCAGCACGGTGTCTGATGAGAATAGAAATTCGGCAGGCCTTCGTGTGACCTCATTTTAGAGGTTTAGACAAGAAACCGGGGCTACAAAAGGATACGAAAAATTCATGGAGAAAACACTTCCGGGCAGTGTTCCATTCTGGCTTGATCCAAAAAAGCGGGCCATCATGTTTCAGATTGCCGTGTTTGCTGTGGTGGGGCTGCTGGCATATTATCTTATCTCGAATACCATTATAAACCTTAAAAAACAATCCATAGCCACAGGATTCAGCTTTTTCCATAAGGAATCTTCTTTTGAGATCGGCGAATCCCTCATCTCTTATTCAGCGGCTAACTCATATGGTCGAGCCCTGGTGGTAGGCGCCTTAAATACATTAAAGGTTTCCTTTATCGGGATTATAATCACGCTACTACTGGGAACCATCCTTGGGATAGCCCGCCTTTCCTCTAACTGGCTTGTCTCAAAACTGGCATCTATATATATTGAAGTCATGCAGGATATTCCCATACTCCTGCAATTATTTTTCTGGTACGCCATTTTTTACGAAACCTTTCCCTCTCCCCGGCAGGCCCTATCACCCATAACTGGACTTTTCCTGTGTAACCGCGGGGTGGCCTTTACCGTCCCGGCAGCGCATCCTGCACATAAATATATGCTTTTGGCCCTTTTCGTTGGTTGTGTCGTGGTTTACCTCGTGCGTAGATGGGCGAAGAAGCGACAGGAAAAAACAGGGAAATTTTTCCCGGTCTTTCGTTTCGGCATAGCTATTGTAATTGGGCTCCCATTGATCACCTGGTTGGCATTTGGTGCTCCTATGAAAATGGATATCCCCAAACTTGTCGGGTTTAACTTTAAGGGTGGCATAACAGTAAGCCCTGAGTTTATTGCCATTTTGCTTGGGCTTATCTTATATACTGCCGCGTTCGTGGCTGAAGTGGTGCGGGCAGGCATACAGTCAGTCAGCAAAGGTCAGAGAGAAGCTGCCATGGCAATTGGTCTAAGACCCGCTCCTATTTTAAATTTGGTGATTTTACCCCAGGCCCTCAGGGTCATCATTCCACCGCTGACCAGTCAGATGCTTAACCTGACAAAAAATAGTTCTCTGGCCGTGGCTATCGGATACCCCGACTTTGTTTCAGTGGCCAACACAACCATTAATCAGACAGGACAGGCAGTTGAGGGTGTAGCCCTGATCATGGCATTATATCTTATCTTCAGCCTTTCAACATCGGCCTTTATGAACTGGTACAATAAAAGAGTGGCTCTTGTAGAGAGATAGTGAGACGCATGGAAGAAGCTATCAAAATGACACAGACAGAAGCCTTAAAACCCCCTGTAACCAGCGTGGGGGTTATAGGGTGGGCAAAAAATAACCTTTTCAATGGCTGGGTTAACTCTATTCTTAGCATCGTGACTCTGTTCATGTTATGGAAGATTATACCACCCCTCTTTCAATGGGCATTTATTGACAGCGTTTGGCACACGACTGGGAAGGCATGCCGGGGAATCGATGGCGCCTGCTGGTCTATCATACCGACAAACCTGCGCTTCATCATATTCGGTTTCTTTCCTTATGAGTCCCAGTGGAGGCCTCTTCTTGCTATGTTTATTCTGTTCGGTCTACTTTTTTATAGTAGGGAACGAAAACACTGGACCAAATATTTGGGCTACGGATGGATTGTCGGCCTCTTTGTTATGGGCCTGCTCATGATGGGAGGGCTATTTGGATTGACATCGGTGGAAAGTACCAAGTGGGGTGGGTTACCCCTGACACTCCTGCTCTCTGTCTTTGGGCTCACTGCGGCCTATCCACTTGGTGTTATCCTGGCTTTAGGGCGTCAAAGCAAAATGCGTGGCGTAAAATGGCTCTGTGTTCTTTATATTGAGTTGATACGTGGGGTTCCGCTTATCAGCCTTCTTTTTATGTCTTCGATCATTTTTCCGCTCTTCTTACCGGAAGGAATCACATTCAATAAAATCCTCAGGGCACAGGTGGCCATTATATTGTTTACCGCTGCGTATATTGCAGAGGTGGTTCGTGGTGGTTTGCAGGGTATGTCTCGTGGGCAGTATGAGGCAGCGGAATCGATGGGATTGAATTACTACCTGACAATGCGACTGGTTATCCTTCCCCAGGCCTTGAAGATCGTGATCCCTCCCACGGTAAGTATCCTCATTTCAGCCTTTAAGGACACTTCCCTTGTGGTAATCATCGCACTATGGGACCTGCTTAAGACAACCCAGTCTGTTCTTTCAAATCCTGAATGGATGGGATTCAGCCGCGAGGCATATATTTTTATTGCCATCCTTTATTTTTTGGGCTGTTTTTCCATGTCCAATTACAGCCGGAAGCTGGAAAAAGAGTTGTCAACAGAAGATTAATACCTGATACTTATTTTTGATACTAACTGCCGAATGTTTTATATTGTTTAATAAAATTTTATCGCATTCCGTCCCAGTGAAATATGCTTTTCATTTCACAGGGCAGGCATTTCGAAATCAAATTTTAAGAGGCTTTCATGAATAAAGAATTAACAGGAAACGCTGAAAATCAGTCTTCTAATGAAGCTATGATAGAAATCATTGATATGCATAAGTGGTTTGGAGACTTCCATGTTCTCCAGGGCATTAACCTTACTGTGGAAAAAAAAGAACGAATCGTCATCTGCGGCCCTTCAGGCTCCGGGAAATCAACCCTGATACGTTGTATCAATCGGCTGGAGGAACATCAAAAGGGCCATATTATCGTCGACGGAATTGAGCTTATGAATAACATAAAAAATATCGAGAAAATCCGCGCAGAAGTAGGTATGGTATTTCAGCACTTTAACCTTTTTCCTCACCTGACTATTGTTGAAAACCTGACCTTAGGGCCTATATGGGTAAGAAAGGTTCCCAAGTTCGAAGCTGAGGAAACAGCCATGTTTAATCTGGAAAAGGTGCACATAGCCGAACAGGCCCAAAAATATCCGGGGCAGCTTTCAGGTGGGCAGCAACAACGTGTCGCTATTGCCCGCAGTCTCTGTATGAATCCAAAGATCATGCTCTTTGATGAGCCCACCTCTGCCCTTGATCCTGAAATGATCAAGGAAGTGCTCGACGTCATGATAGATCTTGCTCAAGAAGGTATGACCATGATCGTGGTCTCCCACGAAATGGGTTTTGCCAAGAGCGTTGCCCACAAAGTGCTTTTCATGGACTTTGGTCAAATTGTGGAGGGAAACACGCCGGAGGAATTTTTCGAAAACCCGCAGCACGATCGGACTAAACTATTCCTTAGCCAGATTTTGCACTAAGCCTTGTATTCGTCAAATAAACGCCCATGATAACGAATGTTCCCCCAATTAATAAAGATGGAGTAATTGGCTCTTTAAGAAAGAAAAAGGAGAGTAAAATAGCGCTTACTGGAACAAAATTGATAAATTGACTTGCCTTCATTGGGCCAATAGCTTTTATGCCTTGGTAGTACCAGACAAATCCTAACACAGTTCCAAAAAACCCCAAGTAAAAAATGCTGACCCACTCCAGGTTAGAGTAACGAAAAAAATTGTGCAGTATTCCCTCAAAATAAGCCGGGATAAATAAACCAATAGCACCTATTAAAGAGGAATAAGATATTGAAACAAGAGGAGACAGGCTGCTTACGACCGCCTTCCCTATTAAAGAAAAAATTACCCAGCTTATAACACAGCAAAATATATATAATTCGCCCCATCCCACATTTACACTCACAATTTCAGTGAGATTTCCTCTTGAAATAACAATGATTGCCCCTGTGACTGAAATAATAATACCAGCAACTTTTATTAGATGTAATTTTTCTTTAAAAAAGTAGGCAGCAAGAAGAGCAATAAATACTGGATTGTTTGCTATTATGAGTGAAGCTCGGCCTGCGTTGATAATTTTAAGCCCTTTGAAAAAGAAAACATTGTATGAAAATATGCCCGTCATTCCAAGAAGGATAACAGGAATGATTTGTCTTCTCATTGGTATGGGAAGTGTGCCTTCAGCTTTCCAGGTAAGTAAAAGAAGGAAAACTGAAGCTATAGCAAACCGTAAAAAAGCAGCTGAAAATGGCCCAACGTCTTTTGCAACGACCCTTCCAGCGATAAAAGTACCTCCCCAGAAAATTGCTGTTAACAACAACTTTACATACACAAATATCGTGGAACCCTTATTCATTTTCTCTCTCCTAAGAAACTAAATGTTGAAAAGAGCATGGGGATGTCTTTTTTTACATCATGCCCTCTAACATGGGGCCTCAGCGTGCCGCTTCAAACCGTGTGCACGAGCACCTCGTCATTGTCTTCTAGGCACTTTGTCCGTGTGCGCCTGTTTGAAGCGGCCTACCGGCTAGTCTTTGTGAGGGCATGGTAAAAAAAGACATCCCCATGCTCAACGTATAGTTTCTTTCATGTATAACTCTGGAGCGAAGCGTCGGGGTCATTTGCTTAGTACTTACATATCAAAGGAGGGCAAAAATATACCTTCATACTGTGTAATTTCAAGCCATCTCATACATTAAAATGAGGTATCAGGAAATAAAGGGCTCCCTTTTTCTTTTTATTTTAGAGTCTTGATATGTACTTGACTACTATAGCAATTGCCTGCTCAGGAGTTTCGACGTAATCGATCCCATCAATACCCGGCCAGGTCTTAAGCCCTATGACTGGCTTTCCGATCTTCAGGGCCAAGCCTATCTCTGATAAAGTTCCATAACCGCCTGCAATCGCTACAACCACATCAGAAGCCCTGACTACCAGTAAATTTCTTCCTTCACCAAGGCCTGTTGCAATAGGGAGTGTGATAAAAGGGTTAGCTGAATCCTTTTCTTTTCCTGGCAGTATTCCCACGGTTATGCCACCTGATTGATAGCACCCTTTTGCTGCCCCTTCCATAACACCGCCAAGACCTCCGCAGAAAAGAACCCAGTCATTTTTTCCGATAAGATGACCCAATTCATTTGCCTGATGATAAATCTCCGGAGAACATTCCCCAGCACCAATAACACCAATGTGAGTTTTTGTATACATCAGAATTTCTCATAAAAAAGTATTGACAAAAGCGCTCTCATAACGATAGATATGCCAAGCTGAGAGACAGCTTTATTACTAAATTAGGGTTAAATAGAGGAAATGAAAAAGTCAAGGAATAAAAAATCACGGTTGATCATCACACTGTTACCGACTGTTATTATTTTTATCATTTTTATCTGGTTCTTGATGACTATCTTTGAAGGCAAAAAACCACTTGCTACGTTAACTCCTTTACCAGAATATATAAGTAAAAGTATTACCTTCAATGTAGTGATTTCTGACGTAAAGATGGGACTAAGAGACGTAAAAGTGAGCATAAAACAGGATGGCCCTGCGATTCCCCTCCTTAAAAAAAATTTTCCCTATACAGGACTACTCAACAAAAAGGGAGTCCATATATTTGATGGGGAATTTACATTAAATCCAAAACAATTAAACCTGGTGCAGGGACAGGCAAACCTTATCATCGAAATCCACGATTTTTCTAAGAGGAGAGGTGGCGACGGGAACCTCACCATACTTGAACATAAAATGACAGTGGACACAATTCCTCCATCAATGACGGCTATCAGCAGGAGCCATAACATTAATAGAGGAGGTTCTGGCCTCATCAGTTATAGAGTCTCAGCTGATACACGTGAGAGTGGTGTTTTAATAAATGATATACTTTTTCAGGGTGTACCATTTAATAACGATCCTCATACTGGAATATATCTCTGCTATTTTGCGTTCCCCTGCAATGTAAAAAAAGATGCTGTGTTGTATCTCTGGGCCAAGGATATGGCTGATAATGAAATAAAAAAGTCCTTTCGCTATCATATTAGACAAAAACGCTTTCGTAAGGATAATATAAGGATATCAGACCGACTCTTAGATGCCATAATTACCTCTTTTTCCCCGGACATATTTGAACAAGGTGACAGTACTATTGAAAAATATTTATTCATTAATAAAACATTAAGAAAAGAAAACTCCGCCTCATTAAAAGAACTTTGCCAATCACCAATAAAGGAAAAGTTGTGGGACGGACCCTGGATAAGAATGAAAAAAGCCGCTACAATGGCAGGATTTGGTGATGAAAGAATCTACTATTACAACAATAAGGTGGTAGACAGGCAGCTACATATGGGTGTTGATCTGGCATCATTTGCCGGATCTCCTGTTCAGGCTGCCAATACTGGCAGAGTTATTTTTGCACAAGATCTTGGAATATACGGCCTCACAATAGTTATTGATCACGGTCAGGGCCTCTTTACCATGTATGGTCATTTAAGCAGCATTGATGTAGTTGTTGATCAAGTCATCAACAAGGGAGACATCATTGGCGTTACTGGTACAACAGGTCTTGCAATGGGTGATCATCTTCATTTTGGCTTTTTGGTTCACGGTGTTCCCGTCAATCCAGCAGAGTGGTGGGATGTCCACTGGATAAAGGACAACATACACAAAAAGCTGAGCATGGTTGAAAAACTTGTTGAAAAATAATGCTTTGGCAAAGTGGTATTCAGGTTTTTTAATCTTGTTGACCGCTGATTACTGACCTCTGAAAGGGTATTGATCTTGATTATATATGAAAATTGATTCACGTTTAAAGATTATCCATGTTAGTTGCTATTCAGGATATAAGGCGAATGAAAGACCGCTTGATTTTACAGTTCGAGGGCGAAAATTAATGGTAGAAGAAATTATCGACCAATGGTATGGAATAAACGACGACTATTTCAAAGTATTAGCAAACGATAACAAGGTCTATCTTATTAAATATAATCGCAATGAGGATCTCTGGACCTTAGAAAAAATAGTAGGGTTAAAAAGTAGTTGAATTTTTATAGCTCAGTTCTTTTTTTTCCAACACAAATAATCGATCCCGCAGGCGGGCCGCCTCCTCAAAATCTAACCTTCTCGCTGCATTCAACATTTCCTTCTTTATTGATTTAATCATCTTCGGTAAATTACCAAGAGAAATATATTCTTCCTTTGGCTCCGAAACATTGGGAATGCTTACATAATCTGCTTCATACACAGAGCCCAGAATATCAGAGATGTCTTTCTTAATGGATTCTGGGGTAATTCCGTTGACTTCATTGTATCTCTTCTGCAATCGCCGCCTTCTGTTTGTCTCATCAATTGCCATTTTCATGGAGGGTGTTATCTCATCAGCATAAAAGATAACAGTACCATCCACATTTCGGGCAGCTCTCCCACAGGTCTGAACAAGAGACCTCTTGGATCGCAGGAAACCTTCTTTATCTGCATCTAAAATGGCCACCAGCGACACCTCCGGTAAATCTAAACCTTCACGTAAAAGATTAATCCCTATAAGAACATCAAATATTCCAATCCTCAGATCCCTAATAATCTCCGTCCTTTCAATGGTAGTTATATCAGAATGCAGGTATCTGGCTTTGATACCTAACTCAGTATAATACTCTGTGAGATCCTCTGCCATGCGTTTAGTAAGAGTGGTAACCAAAACGCGCTGACCATTATGTGTAACCTGCCTGATAGCGACTAAAAGATCATCCACCTGGCTGTGTGCTGGTCTGACTAAAATCTTCGGGTCTATAAGGCCAGTAGGTCTAATAATCTGTTCAATTACATGGGAAACCTTATCTAATTCATAGGGGCCCGGGGTGGCAGAAACATAGATTATTTGGTTAATGCGAGACTCAAATTCCTCAAACTTCAAGGGCCTATTATCAAGGGCAGAGGGAAGACGAAAACCAAATTCAACTAATGTCTCTTTTCTTGATCTATCACCTCTATACATGCCCATGAGTTGGGAATTGGTAATGTGGCTTTCATCTAAGATAATAAGAGAATTATCCGGAAAATAGTCAATCAATGTTGGAGGTGGCTCACCAGGCTTCCTGCCGCTTAGATACCTGGAATAATTCTCTATCCCATGGCAATAACCCATCTCCTCCATCATTTCCAAATCATAGAGGGTTCTTTCCTCGATTCTTTGGGCCTCTATCCATTTTTTTTCATTTTTAAAATACTCAATCCTTTTGGCTAATTCTTCTTTGATATTCTGGATAGCCTCTTTCCTTTTAGGTAATGTGGTCACATAATGACTGGCGGGATAGATAGCCACGCGGCTTAATCCCTGCATAACATGACCAGTAAGAGGATCAATTTCCTGAATAGTTTCAATACAGTCCCCGAAAAATGTTAGCCGGATGCAAGAGTAATCCTCATATGCAGGATAGATATCCACCACATCACCTCTGACTCTAAAAGATGAGCGATGAAAATCAATATCACTTCTTTCATAGTGAATTTCCACCAGTTTTTTTAGGACATCTTCTCTGCGTATCAAATCACCTTTTTCTACATACAAAAGCATGCCATGATAGGCCTCAGGAGAACCAAGCCCGTAAATACAGGATACACTGGCAACAATAAGAACATCATCCCTATCCAGAAGGGATCTGGTTGCCGAATGCCTCATCTTATCGATCTGCTCATTGATGGAGGCATCTTTTTGTATATAGGTATCGGTTTGGGGAATATACGCTTCAGGTTGGTAATAATCATAATAACTTACAAAATATTCAATTGCATTATGTGGGAAAAGATTTTTAAATTCCCCATAAAGCTGTGCAGCTAAGGTCTTGTTGGGAGCAATAACAAGGGTGGGTTTTTGTACTCTCGCCACAACATTAGCTATGGAAAATGTCTTTCCGGAGCCAGTCACACCAAGCAATACTAGATGCCTGAGTCCTTCTTCTACCCCTTTACAAAGGGCATCAATAGCATGCTGTTGATCGCCTTTCGGTTCAAACGGAGAGATGAGCTGAAAAGGTGAAGATTTTTGCACTACTCCTCTATCCTCAATCGCCAGCTAGTTCCCGTTGGTCCATCTTCAAGGATAATCCCTTTTCTGGATAGCTCCTCCCTGATAGCATCAGCACTGGCCCAATCCTTTGCCTTTCGAGCTTCCTGCCTCTCCTTAATCATTTTTTCAATCTCTTCCGTTGCAACTTCAGGGGAAGCTTTTATTATCTTCTGAAAAAAGTGAGATGGTTCCCCTTCAAGCAGGCCTAATGCCTTGCTGCAGCCAAGAAGGTCCTCCCTCTCTTTCACTAATTGGGATGTAATGTCTGTTTTTTGTGCTGGTGAATCTATAAGCCTATTTATATCCCGTACTTTATCAAAAAGTAATCCCAATCCTGCTGCAGTGTTAAGGTCATCGTCCATAACATGTATAAAACGATTCTTAAAATCATTGTCACCTACGTGAGATAAAAACGCAGTGTTTGTATCATGTTTATACGGCCCGATTATCTCCTCTAATCTCTGAAGAGTCCGATATATCCTAACAAGCCCTGATCTGGTTTCCAACATGGCAGAACGAGAAAAATCCAATGGACTCCTGTAATGTTTTGAAAGCAAAAAGAGCCGTAATTCTTGGGGATGATATAAAGTAAGGGCATCTCGTATTGTAATAAAATTTCCCAGGGATTTAGACATTTTTTCCGCTTCCACCGTCAAAAAACCGTTATGTACCCAGTAATTTGCAAAATTAACCCCATTGGCTGCCATTGCCTGAGCCCTCTCGTTTTCATGGTGTGGGAATATAAGATCCCTTCCACCACCATGAATATCAAAATTGGCCCCTAAATATTTGCAGCTCATAGCAGAGCACTCAATATGCCACCCTGGTCTTCCATCCCCCCAAGGACTCTTCCACTTGGGCTCTCCTGGTTTTGCCCCTTTCCACAGAACGAAATCCATAGGATATTTCTTTTTCTCATCAACAGCAATCCGAGCACCAGCAACCATCTCCTCTAATTGTCGACCTGAAAGCTGACCATAACTATCAAATTTTTCAACAGAAAAGTAGACAGTGCGGTCCACTACATAGGCAAACCCTTTTTCAATCAAACTCCTCACCATATCAATAATATCATCAATATGCTCTGTGGCTTTAGGCTCTATATCTGCATCAATTACCCCTAAGGAGAGCATATCCTCATAAAAGGTGCCTATATACCGTTTTGCAAGGGTAGCTGTATCCTCACCCGTCTTTTTTGCCCGCTCAATGATTTTATCATCAACATCGGTAAAATTTCTGATATAGGTAACCTTGAATCCCCTGGCCCTCAGATATCTCACCAAGACATCAAATACAATTGCTGAACGAGCATGCCCTATATGGCATAAATCGTAGACAGTAACCCCACAAACATAGATACCAATCTCACCATTTTTTATTGGTTTAAAGACTTCTTTTTTTCGGTTTGCTGAGTTATACAACGTGAAAGACATGTATTATTCCTATATTTATCATATGCATTTTAGCGTGACGACCGCATAGGCAGCTAACCCTTCCTCTCTGCCGCAAAAACCAAGACCTTCGGTAGTAGTAGCTTTTACGTTTACCACATGACCGTCAACACCTAAAACACTTGATAAATTCATCTTCATATCATTTAAATACTGAGTTAATTTTGGCTCTTGGGCAACAATAGTGGTATCGAGGTTATTCACCATGAATTTTTCATTATGAGCAAGGTCTACAACTTTTTTTAAAAGAAAAAGACTGTCGACTCCTTTGTAAGTAGGATCAGAATCCGGAAAATGCTGACCAATATCACCTTTCCCAAGGGCCCCAAGGATGGAATCAATAACCGCATGAGTCAAAACATCGGCATCAGAATACCCTCGTAGCCCTTTTATGTATGGAATTGTAACACCACCTAAAATCAAAGGCCTTCCTTCAGCCAGCTCATGAACATCGTATCCAAATCCAATCCTGAACATCTCTTTGTGCCATTTCGATTAATTACAAAGGTTTCTTATTCTCTACCCTTTCAATCAAGGCTGCTGCAAGCATGGGGAACATGATCTCATTGTGCCCAGTGAGAGAAAATCCCTCACCACCTTCCAGTGTTGGTCTCTTGACTACATTCGTCATAGGCCTATAATGCCGTATGAAATCCATATCCACTGTTGTGAATTTTTTAACAGTAAACCCAAGGTTTCTGACAAGGGTAAGTGCCTTTAAAAATACTTCGGGCAAGATAACCGCAGAACCAAGATTAATATATACACCACCATCAAGATGTGAGACCAATGAGGCAAAAATTCGAAAGTCAAGATGTGAAGTCTTTCCTATTGCAGATCCATCTACACCCGGATGGAAATGTATAATATCGGTGCCTATAGCCACATGAACTGTAAGAGGAATATTCATTCGCGCAGCTCCAGCTAACAAGCTGAACTTGTTGTAGGGAAACGATGCCTTTAGAATGCTTCTCCCAACTGAATACCCTAATCCACTCCCTTTTTTGGCTCCTTCCCTTATAGCACTGTTAAGAAACTCTCCTGTCTCTTCAGCCATTCCAAATTTACCATCGGAGAGTTCATTGTCCACATCTTCTGATGTGGCACCAACCATTGCCACCTCCAAATCATGTATAATGCCAGCACCGTTCATGGCAATGCCAGTAATTATTCCCCGTTCCATCAAATCCAAAATTATCGGACTTAACCCAACCTTAATGGTATGAGCCCCCATCGCTAGTATAATAGTCTTTTTTTCTTTTACTGCTATTTGCAATCTATTCACTAATTTTCTAAGATCATTTCCTGCTAAAATATTTGGCAGATTTTCAAGCCAAAGACTCATTGTGCTTCCTGCTATCCAGCTCGATCCGAAATCCCTGACCGAAACCTTGCTTTGCCTTTTTTTTAGTGGATACGTTTTTACATTTTTTAGTGATAGTGGTTTAAATTTCATAAGTGCCTCAAGTGAACTAAAGCCCGCCCTGGCGCGACGTGTTTAAATCAGACTGTAAAGTCTTTCATGCGCTAGGTGCTTTGATCAGCCTATTAAGATTATAGGCCAGGCCTGCCCGCCATATGGCAGGCGGGTCTGGGCCAGGGTTAAAAATGTCTAAAGTTATAAGTTACAAGTCATCTATCTGGGTTTTAAAATTACTAAATTCTTACATTTCACATCGCACATCCAAAAGGTTCTTTACCGCCTATTAAACCACTAATCCTGACTATTAATGTACCCTTAAGAGTTTTTCTGAAAAAGAATATACTCAACTAACTCACAGATTAGGTGTCCTGCCAAGATATGGGTTTCCTGAACTCGAGGGGTCTGGTTGCTTTCAACCACCATTGGTAAATCTACTAATGTGAGCATTTTTCCACCATCTCCTCCTATAAGACCAACGGTATATAAACCCTTCTCTTTAGCAGTCCTTATGGCAGAAAGAATGTTTTTCGAGTTTCCACTCGTTGAAATAGCAAGCAATATATCTCCTTTAACACCAAGGGCCTGAATCTGCTTAGAGAAGACTTCTTCATAGCTGTAATCATTGGCTACACTTGTAATAATAGAGGTATCAGTGGTGAGTGCCATGGCTGGTAAGGGATGACGGTCTAATTGAAACCTGTTAACAAATTCTGCAGCAATATGCTGTGCATCAGCTGCACTTCCTCCATTACCACATAGCATAAGCTTTCTGTCATTTTTAAAGGCTTTCGATATATATTCAGCACAACCTATCAATGGGGATGTATTTTTTCTAACAAAATCCTCTTTAATTCTCTGGCTTTCTTTGGCTACTCTTCTAATGATCTCTTCCATTCCTGTGCCTCGTTATCTTGTGAGTATACATTTCCTATCGCACATAATGTTTTTAAAACTATAATCTCAATACACATTTGTCAATGCTGGATTTACTTCTATCTCACTAATTGAAATTGAAAAAATTATTTATTCATAAATTAATTTAAGTAATTATAATATCTATTTGCTAATATTATGAATTTAAATATTTAATTCATGCTATGATATAAGAGACAAAAAAATTTTTCTCAAATTACAGAATTTTTTATTGAAAATGATACTTCACTATGCTAAGAACTCCTCATTGCTTTGTTTATATCTATTTTAAGAATGTATTCATATCTTTCCTAAGTCCCTCGATTCATAAATTCGATGACGTATTTATTTACTCCATTCGGCCCGAGCTCATGGCCGAGGGCGGGACTAAGTGCTGCTTTCGGCCATGAGCCTTTCGGCAATGAGCTCAAGGCCGAACTGCTCAAGCCGAATGGAGTGAGCCCTTCGGTCTGAGACATGTCGACGAGCTCATGTCGAGTCGCTCTGGGTCGAAGACAATTGCAAAGATTATACTCATTAGAATACGTTATAGTATTTGCGAATCGAAGCACTAAGGAACATCCGTAATTATTAAACAATGTACCTATCTATCTTTTAAAAGAAATTATCTAAGAAAATATATAAGGAAAGGGGGGAGAAAGTAATAGTAATAAGGGGAAGTACCTTTGGCATTTAATAAAAAATATAATAGGAGGGTGAAACTCATGACAAAAGCAGAATTAATATCAGCGATAGCTAACAGCACA